>JBJMIW010000324.1:0-6722 GCA_045806665.1 Actinoallomurus sp. | reverse complement strand
GCGCACCAAGATGCATTGCCACGGCGTACTCATCGCAGGGCAGCGTCCCCTGCTGATGGAAGATGTCAATCGGACAGATGAGGCGCAAGACAAGAAACGTGGCGAAAGCTCGCCAGGTGGCGAGAAGCCGCCATCAAAAGCCGGAGACGATATTGGCATTTGACGTACTGGGGCTAACGGGGGAAACAGAACGTGTCTACACGACACTCATCGGACATCCCCGGTGCACCGCATCGGAACTCGCGGCCGCCTGCGGGATAGTGCCGACGGTGGTGGGACGTCAGCTGTCCGCGCTGGTCAGAGAAGGTCTCGCGATCCGGGCCGCGGGCCGGCCGCCGCGCTTCTCGGCCAATCCGCCCGACATCGCCGTCACGGCGCTGATCCGGCAACGCGAGCACCAGCTCGACGCCGCGCGTTCACTGGTGGAACGGCTCACCGAGATTCACCGTGAGGCATCCAGGATCAGCAACCCGGACATGGCCGTCGAGCTCCTCACGGACCGAGAGCACATCAGCAGCGCGGCCCGCCGGCTTATCGGCGACGCCCGTCACGAGGTGCGCGCCTTCGACCGGCCTCCCTACGTCGACCGGCCGGGCAGCAACCTCGACATCCAACTGGCGGGGCGGCGCACCGGCGTGACCTACCGGGTGATCTACGACCGGGAGGCGATGGCCTGGCCGGGCCGTCTGGCGAACGACATCCTGCCCAGCATCCGGACCGGCGAACGGGCCCGGATGCGTGCCGATCTGCCGCTCAAGCTGGTGATCAGCGACGACACCTCCGCCATCATCCCGTTCAGCCTCGCGCCGGGCGGCCAGTCGGCCGCCTACCTGATCTACCGCTCCCCCATGCTGGTCGCCCTGGAGTCGATGTTCGAGGCTCTGTGGGAACGCGCGCTACCGCTGCTGGACACCGGGAACCCCCGCGTTCCCGACGGTGTCGAGGACGCGCCGGATCAGGAGACCCGTGCGCTGCTGGCGCTGCTGGCGGCCGGGGCGACAGACGCGGCGATCGCGCGGGCGCAGGGCTGGAGCGCACGTACGACCCAGCGCCGTATCCAGCGACTGATGACCCGGCTCGGCGCCACCACCCGTTTCCAGGCAAGCCTGACGGCCGCCCGCCGCGGCTGGCTGTAGCGGGTAGTCCCGGGTGTGATCGTCGTTTCCTCCTGGGCCTGTAACCGACTGAGACGTTTCTGTGAACACCTCGTACTCCGTGGCGACTCCGGCCGCCCCGGAGCAGCCGACCAGGCAGACCCAGGATGTTTCCGAACCGCATGGGCATGGTGGCCCTCCTGAACCAGGAGGCCATGTCCGTACGTGCTCACTACGTACCCAAGCGGAAGGAGCGCGAAGATGCGCGGAGTCATGATGGCGGGTGGCGCGCTGGCGCTGGGAGTTCTCGCCGCGGCCTGCGGCGGTGGCAGCGGCGGTGCCAGTAAGTCCTCAGCGCCGCCGCAGACCGGAGGCGGCTACGGAGCGCCCGCGCCCAGCTCGCCCGCGGCTGCGAGTGCCGCCGTCGACGCCAAGAAGATCGACCTCGGCCCGATCCTGGTGGACGGCAAGGGCATGACGCTCTACTTGTTCGAGAAGGACAAGGGCGGCAAGTCGGCCTGTGACGGAGCCTGCGCGGCGGCCTGGCCACCGCTGCTCACCAGCGGCAATGCCACGCCGGGCCCCGGGGTCAAGGCGTCCTGGCTGGGCACGACCACACGGGCGGACGGCAAGACACAGGTCACTTACCACGGCTGGCCGCTCTACTTCTTCGTCAAGGACAAGGCGCCCGGCGACATGGCAGGTCAGGACGTCAAGGCGTTCGGCGCGCCGTGGTACGTCATCGGCGCCGCAAACGGTGCAAAGCTGGAGAAGTAGCGCCGCCAGGTTCGCAGCAGTCTGACAGAGAGGGGCGCGTTGCCGCGCCGCCCTCCCCTTAGAACCGGACTGGAACATCCGGCTCAAGCAGGTCCTGTTGGCGTTGAAGCCGCAAGGAGCAGTGCTGGTGCCGCCGGTCGGGCGGTCCGTGTGGATGAGGCGTTCAACACCGAGGTCCTCGGCGGTGGACGTGCTGGAGTTGGTCATACCTCCGCGAAGCCCCGCCGGGGACACCGCTCGTCGGGGCCCGGCGAGGCAACGACCCACCGTGCCGGCGATACGTGTGCTGGTCAGGGCAGGGCGGTGAACATTCTGGCGCCGTTGCGGCGCAGCCACCGGTCTATGGCGGCGGGTGTCACTCCCGGCCGGCGACGGGCATCATCGGCTCATGGCGCACGATGATGGCTATCTTCTGGACAATCGGCAAGCCGAGGCCGGCACACGCTTCGATGCCCTGTCAAAGTTGTTCGACCCGTCGACGTTCCGTCATATCGAGGAACTGGGCATCCGCAAAGGATGGCGCTGTTGGGAGGTCGGAGTGGGCGGGGCCTCAGTGCCCCAATGGCTTGCCGGCCGGGTGGGCGCCACGGGTCGTGTGCTGGCCACCGACATCGACGTGTCCTGGGCTCGGCGAGCAGCGAGTCCGGTCGTCGAGGTGCGCCACCACGACGTGACCCGCGACGAGCCTCCAGCCGAGACCTTCGACCTGGTCCATGCCCGCCTGGTCCTAGTGCACCTGAGCGATCGCGACAGGGCACTGCAGTCGATGATCAGCGTGTTGCGGCCCGGTGGCCGGCTGCTCATCGAGGACGCCGACCCCGCACTGCAACCGCTCATCTGCCCCGACGAGCACGGTCCCGAGCAGCGGCTGGCCAACAAGCTGCGTTTCGGTTTCCGGTCGTTGCTGGCGCAGCGAGGCGCAGATCTCGGTTACGGACGTAAGCTCCCGCGGCTGCTGCGGGAGGCGGGCCTGATCGATGTGAAAGCCGACGCGTTCTTCCCCATCACCTCCCCCGCCTGCGCCATCCTGGAGATTACGACCATCAACCAGACCCGCGGCAGCCTCATCGCCCACGGGTATGCGACCGCCGAGGAGGTCGAGCGTCATCTCGACAACATCTCCGCAGGCCGCCTCGATCTCGCCACCGCACCGATGATCTCCGTCTGGGGGCAGCGCCGGTAGACCCGGCCAGCGGCATGTGAGGACGTCGGGCAAGCCCGCAATGATCGCCTCGGGGGTGTGTCCGGTTAACGGCTCTGTCGCACTTTCCCGTACAGTCCCCGCCTCGGCGTCGTAACGGCGAACCTGCGCACCCGGGGGCAAGTCGTCATCGCTCCACGAGCGGCGCGCTCAGTAGATACCGAGGATCCAGCGCAGCTGGTGTGCCTGCTGGGCGCCGATCAGCTCCTCGGCTGCGTCGATCAAAGCACCGAGCTGGCGCGTCATCTCCGCTGTCGGCGTGCGGTAGGCAGTCGGGGCGCTGCGGCGTGACCAGGCGATCAGATCGGCGTGTGCGCGGTTGCCGAGCTCTATATCGCGGGCGGCCAGTAGGTGAAGGTCGACGTGAACGCGGGTCCAGGTGTCCTTCTCGCGCAGTTGTTCGTAAGCCCCCAGCCGGACATGCGGCGGTGAGTCGGCGGCCAGCAGTTCCCATAGCCGTGCGGCCGGCCCGGCGTCAGGCTCGCTGCGCAGTGCCTGCTTGACCGCACGGACGACCACCGGGGCAGGATCGGCGAGCATGCCGGTGATCCGGGTGAGGGATCCACCCAGGCGACGGACAGCGCGTACGGCTTCGGCCCGCAGCCGGGGACTCGGGTGCGTCAGGAAAGGCAGGAGTACATCGAAATCCTGATGCGTGCCGCATTCGCCGAGGCCGGCGACCAGCGCACGGGCCCGGCCCGCCGGTGGGTCCCCGGCCAGGGCATTCCGGTAGATCGCGGCAGGGCTGCGGTCCGCGCGGCGGACGGCCCACTGCGCGGTGGCGCGCATCATCGCCGACCGATCCGCCAGATAGGCCACACCGGCTTCAGGGCGGCCGAGCTTTACCAGGGCTGTGAGCGCCTCGATCTCGACCTTCGCACTTCCTTTCCCGAGCAACTGTTCCAATACGTCGACGCTCCGGTCGCGGACAGCTTCGGCCGCGAGCCACTGCGCGCACAAGAGCCGGCAGACCCCATCGCGTTCGCGCAGGGCGGCATCCATGACCTCCTCGTGCTGGGAACGGCCTGACTCCGGCCATACTCGGTACGCCGGGGGCACCGTCGACCGAACCAGCTACAAGGCCACGATCAGCATCGACATCCTGACCGTCCGCACCCCTTGACGCCAGACACCCAACGCCGTGTAGTTAGGACCCGCAGAGAAATAACACGAAGGTTTCAGATCTGGCCGAGTCGTGTGTGGTAGCTGTCCACGAGCTGGGGAGTTGCGTGCTGGATGAACTACTCGCTTTCCTCCGACGAGGCGGCCTGTCGACTGTTTGCTCAGGTCCAGCGGGCTCCTATCACAACATCGGATCCGAGAATCGGAATCTGGCGTGTTGTTCTTCTGCGAGTCCTTAGGGCTTGCCGGGAAACAACCCGTAGCATTCCGGGTTCGCGTCCGATGGTGTGGTACGGGCGTATCAGCGGGGATCATGGAGATGCCGGAAGTTCGAGGCGATCTTCCCGAATCTGGATGAGCGGCAACGCCGGTTGTTGATGGGTGCCGAGGCTCGTGCTTTGGGGCATGGCGGGATCGCTGCGGTGGCTCGGGCTGCCGGGGTTCGAGCCGCGACGGTGTCCGCGGGTGTGGATGAACTGGAGGCAGGCGCTGAACCGCTGGGCCGGGTCCGCCGCCGAGGCGGAGACCGTAAACGCCTGGTCGAGGTCGATCCGGGATTGCGGCCGGCGCTGTTGGCTTTGATGGAGCCGGACATGCGGGGTGATCCGGTGTCGCCGGTGCGCTGGACGACGCTGTCGACCCGCCGCCTGGCAGGCCTTGAAGGCTGGACCGTACGCCAGCAGGCGTTTTCGGGCTCAGGCGCGGATGAGGAGGTGGAGCTGCTTGACCAGGTCGGCGACGGGTTCGGTGCCATCCAAGACGAGGTCGGCCCGTAGGCGGGTGGGGGCGATGTGCCGTTCGTGTGCCCGGCGGCCTTGTTCGAGGTAGCCGCGCAGGACGTGGCGGGCAGCAGCGGCAGTGTCCCACGAGCCATCACGAGCCCCCGAAATCCCAGCAAACTCGTAGAGGCCCAAGTCTAGTCACCAGCCCCGGGCAATGCCGGTTCACCTGGGAATACGGCCACCATCGTGGGCTTGATCGCGTATTGTGGGGCTGCTGTGGTCACCAGCGACCGGGTTCGAACCTGGCCTCGTCCGGGCTGTCCACCGGCCATGGTGGTACGGTCACCGCGTTCACCCGCAGCCCCTGTGCCCCCGTCCGGAACTGGAACGTCAGTGCCCAGCGGAATGGTCAGACAGACACCCGGCTCCAACACCGTGACCTCCTCGCGGCCGTCCTGGCTACGCCGTATCTCACCCGCCCCGGAAGTGACGAACCAGATCTCCTCGACGGTAGCGTGGGACACCGCCTTGGCTGTCTGCCCGGCGCGAGCTCGAATTAGGCGAAGCTCGCCGCCCCCGGGAGCACACAAAGCGGCCGCACCGCCGAACCGTCCGGCGCGGTGACCTCAGGCGCCTGGTCGAGACGTACCGTGCTGAAGCGCTCTGTCATGATCCGTACGATACGGAAATCCAGGCTCGGGCGCGTACCGTGATCCCATGCAGCTCGCCGGAGAGATCACCAATGACCGTCCGCTGCTCGTGCTGGCGGTCAAGGAAGAGGCTCAGTACCTCGACACGTCCCTGCCCGTCCTTCTAACCGGCATGGGCAAGGTCAACGCCGCGACCGCGCTGGCCACAACGCTCGCCCGCGGCCCGCTACCGTCGGGCGTCGTCAACCTCGGCACAGCCGGGGCCCTGCGCCCGGGCTGGATCGGAACCCACCTCATCGGCACGGTCATACAGCATGACCTGGACAGCGACACCCTACGCAGCCTGACCGGCGAAACCTACGGCGCACCCCTGACGCTCGAAGACACGGACGGCCCGACCCTGGCCACCGGAGACGCCTTCATCGCCGACGAGGACGCCCGAGCCCGCCTGGCGGCGCAGGCCCCCCTGGTCGACATGGAGGGCTATGCCCTGGCAACCGCCGCGCGCCGAGCCGGCGTACCCGTGCGCATCGTCAAGCACGTCAGCGACGACGCCGGTGAAGGGGCTGCCAGGACCTGGCAGGAAACCGTCGCGGAGTGCGCCCGCGGTCTCGCACACTGGGCCGCCCGCAATATCCCCACCTACGCCTGAGCCGCTCCTCCCAGCCGGCCCCCTTATCCCGAATCCCGAACGTGTGGGCCCAGGAGTCCCGAAGCTTCGGCGAGGGGCAAGGCAGCGGTGAGGTAGGTCTCCTCGCTCGGGTTGGGCGAGGAGGCGTTCGCGGAGACATCCGAGCGGATCCTGGCGGCCTGGCGGGCGCGGGCCCGCCGAGACCGCACAAGACCAGGTCCGCCGCCGAACCACGCCGGGCGGTACGGGCGATCCTGCCGCCCGTACCGCCCGCGCCTGGTCCACGACCCCGCACGGGCGCACCAACTGACACCGTCGCGGCTCGAACCCCGGCAGCCCGAGCCACCGCAGCGATCCCGCCATGCCCCAAAGCACGAGCCTCGGCACCCATCAACAACCGGCGTTGCCGCTCATCCAGATGTCGGGAAGATCGCCTCGAACTTCCGGCATCTGGATGGTCCCCGCTGATACGCCCGTACCACACCATCGGACGCGAACCCGGAATGCTACGGGTTGTTTCCCGGC
>JBJMIW010000323.1:0-8973 GCA_045806665.1 Actinoallomurus sp. | reverse complement strand
TGACCTTGCCGTCCAGCGCCTTGACCTGGCCGTCCGCGGTCAGGATCATCGGGTTGACCTCGACCAGGGTGGCGTCCTCGTCGACGAAGACCGCCCACAGGCGCTCGATGAGCTCGGCGGCGCCGTCGAGGGCCTCGGCCGGCAGCCGGCCGGCGGTCGCGATGTCCCGGGCCCTGGCCCGGTCGACGCCGCCGATCGCCGAGATCGCCACCTTGGCCACCGCGTCCGGGTTGGTCGCGGCGACCTCCTCGATCTCCATGCCGCCCTCGACCGAGCAGATGGACAGGAACGTCCGGTTGGCGCGGTCGAGGAGGAACGAGAAGTAGTACTCCTGGGCGATGGCGCTGGCCTCTTCGACGAGGACCTTGTGGACCGTGTGGCCCTTGATGTCCATACCGAGGATCTGCCGCGCCTTCTCCTCGGCGTCGGCGGGTGAGTCGGCGACCTTCACGCCACCGGCCTTGCCCCGGCCGCCGGTCTTCACCTGCGCCTTGACGACGACGCGCGAGGTGCCTGCGGCGGCGAACTCCTCGGCGATCGCGCGGGCCTCCTCCGGCGTCTTGGCGATCTTTCCGGTGGGGACCGGGACGCCGTACTGCGCGAAGAGCTCCTTCGCCTGATGTTCGAACAGGTCCACGAGGGTCCGTCCTTAACGGGATCGACAGATAACGACCGCGTCCAGCGGTCCGCTCCGACCTGGCAGCCTAGTCCTTCCAGAATGCGGCGCGGGGCGGTGGGTCCGGCGGAGGCGTTCCCGAGGTGACCTCCGGGTAAGGACTCGATGTCGTCAAAGTGCACTGCGGGGTTTGATGTACTGAACGTCATGCGCGGTGAGGGCCGCCGGTGAGGCAGGAGACAGTACAGGGGGGTGCGCCCATGACGCGGAAGACGGCACGGAGCGTACGCCACGTCGCCTTCCTCCTCCTCGTCGCCGCGCTCAGCGCCACCTGCGCCGCGGGCCTGCCGCGGGCCGGCGACGCCCCCTGGCGCAGTCCCGGCCTGATCGGCAATGGGGGCTGGCCGTTCGCGCGGATCGCGCTGACGCCGGAGGAGGCGGCCGGCGCGGCGTACGCCCCGGGCAGCGCCGTGCTGATCCTCCCCGACGGCCGGGCACGGCTGATCCCCTTCGGCGGCGACGACCCGGTGACCCTGCGCGGCGACGATCCCCGGGTGGCCGACGCGATCCGCTCCGACCAGGCATGGCTGGCAGCGGGCACGGTGCCCGGCCGCACGGCCGGAGAGCGCGCGGCGGCCGGCCGGGCCCTGCTCGACCTCCGCATGCTGACCTCGCCGAACGGCGCCTCGACCGCGTCCTGGTACGGCGCGTGGAACTACGTCTGGCCCCGCGACGCCGCGTTCGCCGTCACGGCCTTCGCCGCCACCGGTCACGGGGGCGACGCCCAGCGGGTGCTGTACTTCCTGGCCCGCGCCCAGGCGCCGACGGGCCTGTGGGCCGCCCGCTACCGGCCGGACGGCACGGCGGTCACGGACGGCCGGGAGGTCCAGTTGGACAGCCTCGGCTGGGTGCTGTGGGCGACGTGGTTCCTGCACGAGAAGGACCCGCGGGCGGCGAACCTGCAGACGCTGTGGCCGATGGTCCGCCGGGCCGCCGACCGGTCCGCCACCTCCCTGCGCGGTGACGGCCTGCCGCCGCCGTCACCGGACTACTGGGAGCGCAGCCCGTCACGGGAGCAGGCGCCGCACGCGCCCACGCTCGGTGTCTGCGCGCCGATGCTGGCGGGGCTGCGGGCCGCCGCCGCCTTGGCCACCGGCCGTGGCGACGCCGGCGCGGCGCAGCGCTGGAGCCGGGCCGCCGACCGGCTGGCCGCGGCCATCGAGCGGCGCTTCGGGCCGTACGGCTATCCGCGTTCGCCGATCGCCGGCGGAGCGGTGGACGCCTCCGTGACCTTCCTGGCCCCGCCGTTCCTGACCCCGGCTCCCGGTGTGCTCGCCGCGGTAACCCGGATCCGGGAGCGGCTGCGGCTGCCGGGCGGCGGCGCGGTACCCGGCGAGACGTACGGCGCCGGCGCCGCGTGGACGCCGGAGACCGGGCTGTTCGCGCTGGAGGCCGCGGCGATCGGCGACAGGGTCGGGGAGCGCGACTGGCTCGGCTGGCTGATCGCGCACCGGACGTCGCTCGGGTCGTTCCCGGAGAAGGTCGACGACGACGGTCACCAGGCCGGGGTGGCCCCGCTCGGCTGGACGTCGGCCCTGGTGATCCTGGCCCTCACGGCAGACCGCTCAGGCCTGCCGGCCCCACCGGTCTGACCAGCGCCGGGACAGGGCTCCGTGCCGGGCGCGGCTCAGTCCTCTCCGAGGTTGGCGCGGACCCACTCGACGATCTCCTGGGTCGTCGCGCCCGGGGTGAAGATCTTCGCGACGCCGAGCTTCTCCAGCTCGGGGATGTCGGCGTCGGGGATGATGCCGCCGACGAAGACCGTGATGTCGAGGGCGTCGCGGTCCTTGAGCAGCTCGAGCACCTTGGCGCACAGCGTCATGTGCGCACCGGACAGGATGGACAGCCCGACGCCGTCGGCGTCCTCCTGCAGCGCCGCCTCGACGATCTGCTCCGGGGTCTGGTGGAGCCCGGTGTAGATGACCTCCATGCCGGCGTCGCGCAGCGCGCGGGCGACGACCTTCGCGCCGCGATCATGGCCGTCGAGACCGGGCTTGGCGATGACGACGCGGATCGGACCCGCCATTACTGCCTCCTACCGGGATGCGTGAGCTGTTCCGCAGACTAGTCGCAAGACGCGCGGATGGCGCTGACCGGCCCCGGATGCCACGACCGCCGGCCGCGGGTGGGCGCGGCCGGTCAGCTCCGGGGACGCGAGGGCGTGGCGAGCCAGGTGCAGCCGCCCGGCACCGGGCGGCCCGGGGAGTACCCGGCGCAGGCGGTGACCACCGCGGTCTTGGCGGGGTTTCCCTGCTGGGCGTACGGCCCTCCGGCGGACGGGTGGTCGCAGTCGGGCAGCGCCGCCGGGTCGGTGAGCGGATGGCCCCAGGAGGAGGCGTTGTTCTGCCAGCAGTTGCCGTCGCCCTGCTCGTCCCACCAGAAGTCCACGCCGTTCGGCGCCCGCGCGCCGGAGGGCGTGACGCCCATGAGGTTGCCGACGTAGCGGTTGCCGTGCGAGGTGTCGCGCTGCTTGGCCGGGTCGGTCTCGCCGCGCCGGGCGGCCGGGATCCAGTACTGGGCGATGCCGTAGCGCCAGTTGTCGTAGACGAAGTTGCTCGCGTACGTGTTGTCGTCGCCACCCGCCAGCAGCATGCCGGTGCCGACCGGGACCGCGCGTGCCGGGCAGTGCGACCCGCAGTCGCGGTAGGGGTCGGCGTTGTTGCCGAACACCCGGTTGGCCACGAACATCGCGTGGTTCTGCGGCATGCCGACCGCCTGCACGCTGCTGTCGAGCACCGCGCCGGTGGCGTTGCCGGAGAACTCGTTGTCGTGGACGTACACCGAGTCGCCGGCGGTCCCCGAGTAGCCGATCAGGTTCCCGTAGGAGCGGCAGCCGCGGATCTCGACGGACAGCCGGTTGCCGCGCTGGTCGGACGCGGAGGCGGTGGCGATGCCCGCGTCGCCGTTGCCGGACGTCTCGCAGTCGGCGATCACCCCGTGGTCGGTGGCGTACGCCGCCAGCCCGTGTTCACCGTCGCTGCTCGCGGTGACCCGGTCGAGGACGAACCCGTCCGTCTCGGTGACGGCCACGCCGTCCTCTTTGAAGCCCTTGACCGTGATGTTGCGCAGGTAGAACCCGTCGGCGCGGTCGGCGCTCAGGCCGATCGGCTTGTCCCCCTCGACGATCACCCCGGTGCCGACGCCCTCGATCTGCAGGTCGGCCAGGCCGGAGACGCTGATCAGGTTCCGCAGGTGGGGGCAGGCGTGCTGCTGCTCGTAGGTCAGGGTGGACAGGCCGTCGAGCGGCCGGCACGCCTTGGTCGGCGCGGCCAGGCTCGGCTGCTCCCGGTAGGTGCCGGGGAGGACGTAGATCGTGGTGCCGCGCTGCCGGACGGCGTCGACGGCGGCCTGGATGTCGTGGTAGGCGCATTCGCGGACCAGTTGCTGTGGCAGACCGGTCGGCTGACCGCCCGGTTTGCAGACCACCAGCCGCGGCGTCGCCGGGGCCGGCCGGTAGGCCGGGATGTGGTAGGTGCCCGCCGGCGGCACGGCGGACCGCCCCGCGGACGCCGCAGCGGACGACGCAAGAATCGCTGACATGATGACGGTCGTGCTCAGCGCGGACACGACCGCGACGAGGAGACGCCGCGCGAACCGCCCCATTTTCCTCCCAACGGGCCGCAGGTGCTCCCACGTGCATCATGCAGGTCCACGCGTCTCATGTCGACGCCCGGATCCGGCCAATTGGACGCCCGGATCCGGCCACTGGGGTCGTACGGCTGCCTACAGCTTCTGGATGGGGGCGTAGCGGAGGACGAAGCGCTTGACCCCGTAGTCGCCGCCGAAGTCGACCGTCGCGGCGGCCTTCTCGCCGGCCCCGTCGACCGAGACCACCGTGCCGAGACCGAAGGAGTCGTGGACGACCCGGTCACCGGGGGACAGCGCGGGCACCGCGCGGTTGCCCGGAGAGCGCACGCCGGGCCGCTGGGACAGCGACGCCATGGCCGGGGTGGCCTGCGCGCCCTGGTCGCCGCCCTTCCACTCGACGAGCTTGTCGGGGATCTCGCCGAGGAACCGCGACGGCGGGTTGTACGACGGCGCGCCCCACGAGCTGCGCATCGTCGCGCGGGAGACGTAGAGCCGCTGCCGCGCCCGGGTGATGCCGACGTAGGCCAGCCGCCGCTCCTCCTCCAACTGCTTCGCGTCGCCGAGCGAGCGCAGGTGCGGGAAGACGCCGTCCTCCATCCCGGTGAGGAAGACGACCGGGAACTCCAGGCCCTTGGCGGTGTGCAGGGTCATCAGCGTGACGACGCCCTCCTGGCCGCGGTCGCTCGGCGGGACGACGCCCGCCTCACCCCCGGGGATCTGGTCGGCGTCGGCCACCAGGGCCACCTGCTCCAGGAACTCGACGAGCCTCCCCTCGGCACCGGTCGGCGTGGTCTCCTCGTCGTCGCCGGCCGGGGCGGCCACTCCCGCGGCGAGGCGCTCCTCGAACTCGGCCGCCACCGACTCCAGCTCGCGGAGGTTCTCGACGCGGGTCTCGTCCTGCGGGTCGCGGGACGCCTCCAGCTCGGCGAGGTAACCGCTCCTGGTGAGGATCGCCTCGATCAGCTCGGTCGGCGTCGCGGTCTCGACCATGTCGCCGAGCTCGTCGAGCAGCGCGACGAAGTCCTTGATCTGGTTCAGCGAGCGGGTGGCGATGCCCGGGGCCTCCTCGGCGCGGCGCAGCGCCTGCCAGAACGAGATGCGGTCGCGGGCGGCGAGCACCTCCACGCACGCCTCGGCGCGATCGCCGATGCCCCGCTTGGGAACGTTCAGGATGCGGCGGAGGCTGACGGTGTCCTCGGGGTTGGCGAGCACCCGGAGGTACGCGAGCAGGTCGCGGATCTCCTTGCGCTCGTAGAACCGGACGCCGCCGACGACCTTGTACGGCAGGCCGACCCGGATGAAGACCTCTTCGAATACACGGGACTGGGCGTTGGTGCGGTAGAAGACCGCGACGTCGCCGGGCGCGACGTCCTCCTCGTCGCTGAGCCGGTCGATCTCCTGGGCGACGAACGCGGCCTCGTCGTGCTCGTTGTCGGCGACGTACCCGCTGACCTTCGGGCCCTCGCCCTGGTCGGACCACAGACGCTTGGGCTTGCGGTCGGCGTTGCGCTCGATGACCGCGTTGGCCGCCGAGAGGATCGTCTGGGTGGAACGGTAGTTCTGCTCGAGCAGGATGACGGCCGCGTCCGGGTAGTCGCGCTCGAACTCCAGGATGTTGCGGATCGTCGCGCCGCGGAAGGCGTAGATCGACTGGTCGGCGTCGCCGACCACGCACAGCTCGGCGGGCGGCAGTTGGTCATCGTCGCCCGGCTGCCCGACCAGCTCGCGGACCAGGAGGTACTGCGCGTGGTTGGTGTCCTGGTACTCGTCGACGAGGACATGCCGGAACCGCCGCCGGTAGTGCTCGGCCACGTCGGGGAAGGCCTGCAGCAGGTTGACCGTCGTCATGATCAGGTCGTCGAAGTCCATCGCGCCGGCCTGCCGGAGCCGGGTCTGGTACGTCTCGTAGGCCTCGGCGAGGGTCTTCTCCATGTGCGTCGACGCCTGGCCGCGGAAGGTCTCGTAGTCGATCAGCTCGTTCTTGAGGTTGGAGACCTGGGCGGAGAAGCTCCGTGGCGGGTAGCGCTTCGGATCCAGGTCGAGTTCGCGGCAGACCAGCGCCATCAGCCGCTGCGAGTCGGCCTGGTCGTAGATCGAGAAACCGGACGGGAAGCCGAGCCGCTTGGCCTCGCGACGCAGGATGCGCACGCACGCGGAGTGGAACGTCATCACCCACATCGCCCGGGAGCGCGGCCCGACGAGTGCGTCGACGCGCTCCTTCATCTCACCGGCGGCCTTGTTGGTGAACGTGATCGCCAGGATCTCGCCGGGCTGCGCGCCCCGCTCGGCGAGCAGGTAGGCGATCCGGTGGGTGAGGACCCGGGTCTTGCCCGACCCCGCGCCAGCGACGATCAGCAGCGGACCGCCCTGGTGGGCGACCGCCGCGCGCTGGGCGTCATTGAGGCCGTCGAGGAGATGGTGGCTTACGAGCGTCGACACTCAATGAAGGGTATTAGCTGACGCCGACATCGCGCGCCGCTCTCAGAGCTTCCGGAAGGCGTACGCCTCGTGGGCGGCGCGGACGACGGCGGCGACGTCGGCTCCCCCTGCCGCGGCCGAGGCGGCCGCGACGGCGCCCTCGACGAACGGCGCGTCGGCCAGCACGACCTGCGTCTCGGGCTCGCCGGGGCGGCCGGCGCGGGCGTCCTCGAGCTCTTCGAGGTAGGTCCGGGCGGTCAGCACGGAGGAGCCGAGGTCGGCGATCAACACGACGCCGGCCCCGCCCTCGGCGTCCCGCACGGCCTGCTCGACGAGGTCGATGCTGGTGCCCAGGCCGCCCTCGCCGTCGCCGCCGGCGGGCCGTACGGCGACCTCACCGACGCCCATCTGGGCAGCGAGTTCGGCGGCTCCCTCGGCGAGGGCCCGGCTGTGCGAGATCAGCACGATTCCCACGGTGCTCATGACCCGATGGTGCCGCATATCGCAACATCCGGGTGCGGGGGAAACCGTTCCTAAAGACTGAGCAGTCCGTACGGTCAGCCCGGTGGTCCGGGCGAGCTCCCCCACCGACAGCGTCCGGCCGGCGTCCCCGTCTGGGGTCATGGTCGGGACGCTATGGCCTGACGCCGCGTCAGGCGCAAGCCCGGGCCCCGAACCGGCCGGAACCTGGTGAGCGAGCCTCAAAGCTCGGGTTTGCGCGAAACGCGCAGACTCTTGACATTCTGCACACATCGCGCATTAATGCTGCGCAGCACCTCTGAGCAGGAATGCCTCTTGGCCGGGTACAGGGCCGCCGCAGTGGCCGTGGGAGACGGGAGACGTCGTGGCAGTACCGATCAAGAAGACGTTGGAACGCATTCCAGGCGGCATGATGATCGTGCCGCTGCTGGTGGGAGCGGTCATCCACACCGTCTTCCCGAGCGCCGGCACCTACTTCGGATCGTTCACCGGCGCGCTGTTCAGCGGCTCGCTGACCATCCTCGCCGTCTTCTACGTGTGCATGGGCGCGAGCATCGACGTGCGCAGCACGCCGTACATCCTGAAGAAGGGTGGCGTGCTGCTCGGTTCGAAGATCCTCGCGTCCGTGCTCATCGGCGTCGTCCTGGGCCGGTTCCTCGGTGAGGCCCCGATCGGCTCCGGGATGTTCGCGGGGCTGTCGACGCTCGCCGTCGTCGCGGCGATCAACGACACCAACGGCGGGCTCTACATGGCGCTCATGGGGCAGTTCGGCAAGCCGCGCGACGTGGCCGCGTACTCCCTGATGACCATCGAGTCCGGGCCGTTCCTGACCATGGTGACCCTCGGCGTCGCGGGTCTGTCGGCGTTCCCCTGGCAGACGATGGTGGGTGCGCTGCTGCCGCTGCTGTTCGGCGCGCTGCTCGGCAACCTCGACGGCGACATGCGGGACTTCCTGAGCCGGGCGACTCCCGTGCTGATCCCGTTCTTCGCGTTCGCCCTCGGCGCCGGCATCAGCCTCACCAGCGTGTGGAACGCCGGGCTGCTCGGCCTCGGCCTCGGCGTGGCCGTGATGATCGTCAGCGGCACGATCCTCTTCACCGCCGACAAGGTCACCGGCGGAAACGGCGTGGCGGGTCTCGCCGCGGCCTCCACCGCCGGGAACGCCGCGGCGGTCCCGGCGATCGTGGCGTCCGCGAACCCCGCGTATAAGGCGGCGGCCGCGCCCGCGACGGTCCTGGTCGCCGCGTCCGTCGTGGTGACCGCGATCCTGGTCCCGATCGTCACCGCCTGGTGGGCCCGGCGGGTCGCCGCTTCCACGGTGGTGGAGGCTCCGGAGCAGAAGGAGGAGGCGCGCTCGTGACTCGATTGGTCATCGTCGCGGACGACTTGACCGGCGCGGGTGACAGCGCGGCTCCGTTCGCGGCGCACTCCAGCGTGGCGATCGCGGTCGCGGCGGAGGCGGACTGGCCCGCGGCCGACATCGTCGCGGTCGACACCGACAGCCGGTACGCCGCTCAGGAGGTGGCCGCCGAGCGCGTCACCGCCGCCCTGCGACGCACCGCCGACAGCGGCGCCCGCGCCTTCAAGAAGATCGACTCGCTGCTCCGCGGCAATGTCGCGGCCGAGGTACGGGCCGCAGCGACCGCCCTCGCCGGGTCGCGCCGTCCCGCGCTGGCCGTGGTAGCGGCCGCCTTCCCGGCGACCGGGCGGATCACCCGGAACGGCGTGGTTCACGTCGACGGCCGGCCGCTGACGGGCCGCCGCAGCGGTGACCTCGCCGCGCTGCTGGCCACCGCCGGTCTGACGGTACG
>JBJMIW010000322.1:0-9101 GCA_045806665.1 Actinoallomurus sp. | reverse complement strand
GTCCCTGTGGAGCCTCTCGAGGAGGGGCACCCCGAACGGCGAGGTGAGGGGCGTCGACACCGCGGGCAGCGTCGCCAGGCCGGTTGGATCGCCCTGGTTCCTGGGACCGCGGACGAGGGCACACTTGAGAGTGTCGGGGTCCGCGCCGACGAAGCGTGGACTAGAGGGCCGAGGTCAGCCGGGCGGGGCCGCCCGCCTGGATTCCGCGCGGAAGGGGACCGGCCGTGCCTGACAACATCGTACTTATCCTGCGATTTCACCCGGTAGGCGGGGAAGATGTCTCTGTGGTATGCCGGGATTTCACTGACGAGAATGAGTCGCTGGAAGCGGTCGCTCACGCCATCGACGAGCATCGCAGCCTGGTCTTGAACGAGGCGAGGTATGAGCGCGAGCCCGGCGAGAACGGCGTGATCATCAACATGGCCAACGTGGTGTCGATGCGGGTGTCGAGGGCCGATAGCGCCGCGACGGGCCAGTACCTCTAACCGATCTTGACGGTACGCCGGTTCAGCATCGGCGGTCAGCACGGGTATGGCGCGGCTCGCGCCGAATCTTGACGGCCTTGGCGCCATCGACCTGACGGATCATGTCGTCCCGGACCTCCGCCACGGCGGTGCCCAGCCTGCGGGCGGCCGCGGTGGCCACCAAGCGAGTCTGCCCGGTAACCCGGCACACGAGGGTCACTCGCGGATCGGTGCCATCGCGGTCCTTGATACTGAGGTCGAGTTCGACAGCCGTGTCGGCGAAGGAACGCAGCCGGGTCACGAGCGGCGCGAGACGGCGAGTCACCCATTTCGCCTCGGACTCGGCAAAGCCGGTTCCTAGTCGCGGTTGGCGGGCGAAGGTCTGCTGACGATGATTCATCGTTCTCCTCATCAGTCGTTTCATTGCCGAACGGGTAACCCGTTTGCGGTGCCCCCGACGCCGAGCCCCGGACAACCATCCGAGTTGAACGAGTTGTCCGCAGGCGTCACCGGACGGCGAGGCCAGCTCCGGTCTCGCCGGAGGCGGCAGCACTATCGGGTGAAGATCGCGTCTTCGGGCGTGGCCACCCGCAAAACCCCTATCGACGACGGCCGTCAGTTGCGCCGTCTCGGTTCTGGTTCGGGGCCCGGGTGGCTGGTGTGGTGATGGAGGCGAGCTTGTCTTGGGCGTGGGCGAAGGTTACCGGTCTGTACGACCTGTTCCATTGCCCGTCCAGGCGGCGTTCTCGTCGGTGTACGGCGGGAGGGTGAGCAGGTCGACGCGGTGGCCGTCGGCACTGATCGCGATGAGCAGGCCGGCCCGCAGGGTGTCGAACCAGTTGAGCCACACGACGCGGGTGTCGGTCAGACCTTCCGTGCCCTCGATGCGCAGCCGACTTGGCCGGCTGTCCCAGTCGGACACACGCAGCAGGATGTTCGCCACGGGGCCGTGGTCACCGGGGGGACCATGGCCCTGGAGGGCCAGGACCAGGCCCGGCAGCTCCGCGACCGGGTCGGTCGATCGTGGCCACCAAACACCATCGATCAGCGTACGGGGCGAGCGGGTCGCCTCTACGAGCAGCCGCGGTACCGATGGCGACGACAGGCTGATCACCGATCTGCGTTCCTGGGTACTCCACATCACCGCACATCCCTTCCATAGTCACCGCAACTTTCAGGACCGTGCGACCCGCGGGTTGCTACCGGCGACGCCGGGCGAGGCGGCGCAACTGGGTGATGCGGGCAGTGCCGAGCACCAGCGTGACCACGACCCCCGCGACCATGGCGATCAGCAGCCCGACCGCCAGCGGAAGCGCGCCGTGCATACCGAGGAAAGACACCTGCACACTGCGGGTGTTCTGCAGGATGAACACGATGACGGCGATCAGTATGATCGCGACGGCCCACACGCTCGCCCAGACCGCGCTGGTGCGGGTCGCAGACACCGCTCGTGGCGCCGACTCAGGCCGGGCCTCGCCAGGCGCCGCGCCGGAGGCTATGGGGTCCGCAGTTGCAGTGTGCGTGGGTGGAGTAACCGGGGCGCTTGTGTGGGTGCGATGCAGAATTGGCATGACATCCCCTTTCAGGAGCCGGCGTGGCAGGCAGCCTTAAAATCGGGGTGTCGTCATTTTCCGGATAGTTCGATTGTACGCTTATCGGCTTCCGAAAACTAGCAGTATCTGAAGCACACTCTGCGAGTGGCTTTCCGATAGTTCACCTCGACGGAATGACTGGCCTTAAACACAACTCCCGATGTTTCGATCCCACATTCGGCCGGAGGCGTTTCGGCCGCCCCAGCGCCGGACCCTCGACAGTCTCTGCCAGTCTGCGTTCACGCCCGGACGATGACGGATTCCGCCGGTGACCCCCGCTGGCCAGGAGGCCCCGTACAGCATCGCCCTCACCTGCCGTCACGAACCGCAGGCACCGGCCGGAGCGATCCGCGCGGGACTTGGCGGCCCACGGATGAGCATCGGACCGAAACCGAAAACGACCCCGGTGCAGTCACACCGGGGTCGCCCTTCCGGGCCGCTACACGTGAGAGTGCACGGCCCACATCAAAGTTATCGCAGGCAGGGTCTGATCGCCAGGAAAAGAGATCGCGTCGCCTTGACCCTGGCGCCTGGTTCGCGGTCACGGACGCCGAGATCATCTTCGGCGTGGTCGTCTGCGCTAACCCTGGATGTTCGGCCCGGCTCGCGCGTTGCCACGATAGGACGCGCCGTCGCCATCCCGCGTCATCCCGCACGCGGGCCTGCCGACTCCGCTCACGCGCTGCGGACTCTGCGTCTTGTTTGCCGGTGGTTCGCCCGGGTCCTACACGGCTGCCGGCTTTGCCTGACGTTCGAGCACCTCCATGACGGGCCGTTTCGTGACGCGAGTTCGCGCGGCCACGGCCGAACGAAACTCTCCGCCAATCTGCGAGGTGTTCCGCGTTCGGGCATGGTTCCTGGCGTAGGTGACAGTGCCGATCGCGGTGCTCCGGGCGAGCGCATCAGCCAGCGTGGGGTAGATGGTGAGCCTGCGGTCCAGGCCGGTGACGTGCAACACCTTCGCGACCCGGAGCCGGGGCGCGGCTAGGTGGAAGGTGATGCCGAGGCGGGTGGCGCGGCGTTGAGTGCCCATCAGCACGGCCAGCCCTGCCGCGTCGCAGAACCATACTCCGGACAGGTCAAGGATCAACAGCCTCATACCGGGGCGGACTGCTCTCAGCAGACGCTCACGCAAGGCCGGGGCCGTGATGATGTCAACGTCACCGCGCAATTTGACGATGGTGTAGGCGAGGCAGTCGAAGTTGGACAGACCTACCTCGCCCTGGACCCGGGCGTGGCCCGGGGTGGTGTACACGGTGGTCATCGGTCGCCTCCGATCACGGACGGGCGCGGGCCGGGGGCGCAGATCCGCCGGCTCCACCACCGGGCCAGCTGATCGAGGCCACCAGCCGCCGTCGAGCAGCGTGCGGGGCCGAGTGGTCGGAGACACCGGTCGCGGTGCCGGCGCGGAACGTGCCTGACCTGAAAGTGCGGGGACACGACGGGTGGGCGCGGTATAAGTCGCCCTCTCGCCGGTGGAGTCGGCACGGACACGATGCATGATCGGCATGACATCCCCTTTTCGGTGAGCCGGCGTGGCAGGCAAGCCTCAAAATGGGATGTCTTCGTTTCCGGATACTTTGACTCTACGCTCACCGACGTCCGAAAACTAGAAGTACCCAAGAATTCAATTCTGGGGTGTGGGTCCCAACACTTTGCGTCCGGCAGGATCACAGCCCGAGAAAGCACTGTCGGAATTTTGGGGTTTCCCCCCCGGGACGGGGCATCGAACGGGGAGCCGAAGCGCATTATCGGTTCGCGCTGCATTTTTTGATGTATCATCAGATCACCAAGGACATTTCGCGCGCTAACGACCAAGTTGACGTCGTCCTGGGCGAATGAAAATCCGGCTCCTTCGCAGGGGCCGAGGACGGGGCCGATGTCATGGCACCGAACGTGGTTGATCGAATAGACGATCTTTCTTCCTCCATTCCGTCGGCGTCGCGGCTGAGCCTGGATCCGGCGCTGAGGCGTCTGGGGATCCTCGATGGCGGCTGGTGGCCGCGTTCCCGCGACGCGGGCGTGGAGTTGCCGCTCCTCGTCTCGTCGCTGAACGCGCAGGTCGGCGCGGCCTTGCGTCTGGGCGTCGACGCACGCGACTGGGACGACATCCCGCGCCGCTTCACGATCGGCGGACATGTGGTGCGGGTGGGGCGGTTCGCCGACGTCAACCACAAGATCATCGTGACGCGCGGTCCGCAAGACCACATCATGCTGCTGGTCATACCGCCCCAGGCGTCGACGGCTTCGGCGAAATCCGCGCTGGCGATGGCGGCGACCGGTAAGAGCAGCGGCAGGCCCGAGGAGATCCTCGCCGCCTCCGGCATCGACAACGAGGCCGGGGCGAACACGCCTCGGGCGGTCCCGGGCGAGGCTGATCGCCCACGTAGCCGGGGACTGTCGGCGGACGCCGAAGACGTACGCCCTCTGGTGATCGAGGACGCTATACGAGACGAGCGAGGTCAGATCAGCCGCTGGCTCGACGACGGTGCACCCTCCCCGGACTTCTTGGCAAGGGACCCGAACTGACCCTGCCAAAGAGGGTGGGCCAGCCCATCCCGGGCAGCCTCAGCGGGGCCGTCTCCAACCGGCAGGCCGAGCGGCCTGCCGGGGGGCGTGGCAGCCCGATGCGAGACCGATGACGACGCTCCTACCGGAAGTCACGCTCCGACTCTGGCTCGGCACACTCGTATTGGCCGATGTCGTCCTCGTAGTCGTCGTGGTCACCCGCCGCCTGTTGACGAGGCCGCTCCCGCCGGGGCGGCTCTCGGCGTGCTCGCTGTCCCCGGGCCGGCTCCTCTTGCGGCTCCTCGGCCTCCCCGCGCTGTCCGCCCTTCGTGACGCCCGGTCCGCGCATCGATTGCAGCTTCTCGCTGAACGAATCGATCCGGCTGCTCGCGGCCTTCTTCGCCACTGACGTGCCCGCCTCGACCAACTGAGTACGAATATCTGCCATTAGCTTGTCCAGTGGGGCACCCAAAGGGGTACGCCGTAGCAGTTCGCGCTCATCTATGGGGACTTTGCCTCCCGCTGCTGCCAGGAGCGCAAGAAGCGCGGCCAACCGCTTCTTGTGTCTACGCCCCAGCAGGTAACCCACGACGACGGCAACCGCCATCTGACTTCCGCACTTCATGTCTTCCCCCTCCAGCGCGGCCCACGATCACCGGAACCGGGCGACGGTGTGCGAATGAGCGCACGCAGTCCGGGCCGTCGGCCGACCGGAGAGTCGGCGAACACCACCGGGGCCTAGTGGATCTACGGGAGCTCTGTCCCACCGGGAGCTCCGTCCCATGGCCGGCTCCCCAAGGACCGGGCGCCACCGCACTATGGGAATAGCGGCCGAACCGCAGGTCACCGCGTGTTCAGTTCGACTGTACCTCTGGGCAAATCACCGAAGATCGGGTCCTCCCTCCTGTTCGCAGACTGCTTCACCACGACCTCGAGCCGGACAGAGCTTGCGCGCCGCCCCGTCGTTGCCCGCCGACATCGACCCCGCCATGCTGAGGGTCGCTTGCCCCACCGGTGACCGGTTCCAGCAGTGCCGGGCTCAGGTCCGCGAGATCATGTTCGATGTGGTGCTGGCGCTGGATACATTGCTTGCTGCGCTGCATACACGCAGCCACGCCGACCACGCGGCCGCCAGGAAGGCACCCGGTTGTCCAGTGGGCCGGCGGAACTGCTCACACGGATCGGCACCAGCGGGAGGCGACGCGGGCCCGGCATGGAGCCATGCCCGGCCTTCCCGTGCAGCGGCGCCTGCCAGCCCGCGCGTGGCGCGTCCTGCTCACCGGGCAGCGATACCGCCTCTAACCAACAGTCGATTCGCGTGTGGCGGCCCGGTCGCACATCGGATGCAAGCAAACGCCTTGTGCGCTATGCCGGTACGAGTGCTTTTTCGGTCATTCGCTGCGCAGAGAGATGTCATCGGTCTCGGCGATGTTGTCGGCTTCGATGGCTCGAAGTCCGTTACCGAGCCGTTCGCGAGCCTGGCGCAGAAGCTTGAGTGAGTTGGTGAAGGTGCTCTGTTCAGCGGCGCGCTCCGGGTCGGCCCCGTGCTCTTCGAGGAGGTGTGTCTGCAGAGCTGCGGCGACTTCGTCGACCGCTTTGAGCGCCTGGTAGATAGCCCGTTCCCGCGCAATGTCGTTGACCATACGGCAAGTATCCCGCCAGGCGGCTGCATCTCCCAGCCCATCCACCTGAGGGCCCCCTTCGACCCGGAAGATCATTCCTGGTCAAGCAGACCCCGCCGAAGCCGGGATCTTGTGGTTCACGTCGGTGAACCGCCCCTGCGGGGTGCGAAAACCCGGTTTCGGGTCTCTGACCTGCGGTTCCTCCCGTTGGGCTACGCAGCGTTCCGGTACTCGCTGATCAGGCCGTCAACGGCCCGGCGTCGCTTGAGTGGGACGTGATCTAGATCGGCGGGAGCCGCTGGCAGCGGTTGGGGCGGTCGCCGGTCTCGTGCGCGGTGCGGGCGGTGGGTGTTGTAGTGCCGCTCATAGGCGGTGAGCACCCGGCGGAGATGATGTCCGTTGTAGATCAGGAGCCGGTCGGTGCATTCACGCCGGACGGTGCCGACCCAGCGTTCGGCGATCGCGTTCGCCCTTGGTGCACGGACCGGTGTCCGGATCACCCGGACACCCAGCGAGGTGAACACCTCATCGAACACAACGGTGAACTTCGCGTCACGGTCCCGGATGAGGAACCGCACCTGCTCGGCCCGCTCCCCCAGGTCGCCCAGCAGGTTGCGGGCCTGCTGGGCCATCCACGCCCCGGTCGGGTTCGCAGTGGCGCCGGCGATGTGCACGACCCGGGTGGCGTGCTCGATGAAGAACAGCACGTAGATCCGCTTGAAGAACACGGTGTCGACGTGAAACAGGTCGCAGGCGATGATCCCCTCGGCCTGCGTCTTCAGAAACCGCCCCCAACTCGGGCCATTGCGCCGTGGAGCCGGTCCCAGGCCGGCGCGTTTGAGGATGTCGCGTACGGTGCTGGGCGGTACCCGCACGCCGGCTCCGGCGAGTTCACCGCTGATCCGCGCGTAGCCCCACGTCGGGTTCTCACGAGCCAACCGCAGCACTGCCACACGGATGTCCGGCGGTGTTGAGGGACGACCGGGACGTGTGCGCGGGTAGGTCCACTTGCGGGTGATCAGACGACGGTGCCAGCGCATCAACGTCGCTGGGGTGACGAAGAAGCTGCCCCACGATGACCGAGGTAGTAACCGCGACAACGCGGTCAGCAAGACCCGGTCCCCGTCGTTTAGATCAGGCCGGTCGACCTGACGGCGCAGAACCGCGACCTGGTGCCGGAGCACGACGATCTCGATCTCCTTGGCGCGATCACCGCGCCCGAACAACACCACGAACTGGAGGACACGACACAGGAGAAGGTAAAGCACAGACCAAGGCACAAGCAGCGAGGATGCCCGCTACCCGACCATGCTCCAGCCGCCGAGCCGCAGATCAAGGTCGCCGAACCCGATTTCCGCACCCCACAGGCGCACCCGTCCCGACCTGGGCGTTCTTGGTTGCACCGGGAGCGCCCAGTGTCCGTTTAGAGGCAGTTTGGCGACCGTGGTTGCTCCATGGTTGCTCGCGTGCCGTGATCTTGGTAAATCCACCCTACGGACACCACCGGAACGGCGCATGCCACTACGACCGGCAGCCCGCCGACGAACGGCAAGAAATCACAGCCACGCCGTCCGGCGCTGGCAGACGATCAACCGACGCTTCCCCACCCCCGGGGGTCACGTCCCTCGACCACCGTGTGCGTCTGGTCGCTAACACCCAAGACGCCTTCAGTAGCGTTCTCAGCAGGTCTGGCTGTGACTGTCCAGAGCGTGCGCGCATCCCGCTCCGTCTTCCCGCCACCCAGCGTGTGGCTGTCGCTCCCCGGGTGGGTATTTCCGCTGGTCGGTCGGGTAGAAACCGGGGCGTGATCGGCGTAAGCCCGTGTTCGCCCAGCTCGGCGTTGCAGGCACCGGCCACGCCCTTCGGCGCGACCAGGAGTTGATCATGCCGAGGGTGAGCGTGCGCCGGCAGGCGCGGCCTGTGTCGCACGCCGCCCGCCTCCCAGCCGACGGCAATCCCAAAACTTATGGATCAGCTATCGCCAGCTCCGCTGGGCGTTTTGCTCATCAGCTTCTCCGGCTTACGCCGCTTGCGAATCATTCGCGTCAACCGCCATCCGATCAGGACGAGCACGATCAGGAACAGGATGACGAGCGCTGGGATCAGGAGCGCGACGAGGCTCATCACCAGTGACATCGCGTCTTCCGCCGCGCTCACGAAGGGCGTTCCGACGCCGACCGTGCCGACGTTGATGACGGGACGCACGCCGGCCTTGGTGACGTGCACGCACAGCGCGACGACGATGCCCAGCGCCCAGCCCACCCAGGGGTGATCGGCCATCCACCCGGAGTGGTCGATCCGCGCGGCCGCGTCCGAGGCGGCGAAGACGGCACCGCCGGCCGCAGGCCGTACGAATGTCTGTATCGCGTCGTTGACATGGTCGACGACGGCGACCTTGTCGAGAACGACGTCCGCGGCGAGCAGGACCGCCACCGCCGTAAGCGCCCATCCGTTGCACATCCACGCGAACTGGTGCGGCAGCGCGATCACGTCGGTGAAGCGGGCGAGCAGGCCGACCACCAGGATCGGGATATAGGCGTTCAGACCGGCCGATGCGGACAGGCCGAGCCCGGTCAATGTCGCGAACATGCCAGGTAAGACGTCATCGATGCGGAGGAAGGTTCCTCCGGGAACCGCCGCCCTGTCACGAGCGCCGATTTGGCGGGCGCATGGGACCATTTTGCGTCGGGAAGGCGGGGGTATGGCAGAGCTTCTTGACCGAACCCTGATCTGGAACCAGGCCCACCTGCTCCGCGCGCTCCGCGAGTTCGAGTCCTTCTACAACCAGCACCGGCACCACCGTGCCTTGAACGGCGCGCCGCTTCGGCCACCGCCCGAGCCGTTCTATTATAATAGATGTGTAGATCTTCTTGTATTGATAGTTTGTTTATGGGTAGTCGGGTTGGTAATAGTTT
>JBJMIW010000321.1:0-8193 GCA_045806665.1 Actinoallomurus sp. | reverse complement strand
GGCCCCGAACAACCCCTAATTAAGGAGATCGCATGTCCGTGAACGTCGCCGTCATCTACTACTCCGCCACTGGAACGATCTTCGAACTGGCCAAGGCGGCCGTGACCGCGGCCGAGAAGGCGGGCGCCGAGGTGCGGCTGCGCAAGGTGCGGGAGCTGGCGCCGGACGAGGCGATCGCCACCAACGCGGGCTGGTCGGATCACGTGCGGACCACGCAGCACGTCGTCGAGGCCTCTCTCGACGACCTCGACTGGGCCGACGTCATCCTCCTGGGCGCGCCCACGAGGTACGGCCTGCCGGCGGCACAGATGAAGCAGTTCATCGACACGACCGGGCCGCTGTGGGGCCAGGGCAAGTTGGTCAACAAGATCGCGACGTCCTTCACCGCCACCGCGACCACGCACGGTGGCCAGGAGTCGACGATCCTCGCGATGAACAACACCTTCTACCACTGGGGCGCGATCATCGTGCCGCCGGGCTACGCCGACCCGATCCAGTTCCAGCTGGGCAACCCGTACGGCACCAGCCACGTCTCGAACAACGGCGAGGTCCCCCCGGGCGAGGTCGAGCTGGAGGCGATCGCGTTCCAGACCCAGCGCGCGATCGAGGTGGCCGACGCCTACCTGCGGGGCCGCGCGGACGTGTGATCCGGCCGGATCGGCAGCGGGGCCCTCGTCGCTCGGGCGGCGGGGGCCCTTCACGTTCCGGGCCGTACGGCGCGCCGGCGAGGAACGCGAGCGAGTGGGAGGCGCGGCGACCTGGGCGATCGATTATCTGTTCGAGGAACGGCCCGGGTTCCCCTGACGCGGCCGTGCGGGTGCGCTACCGTGGTACGACTTCGAACACAGGTTCGACGTCATTTCCGCGCACGTCTTGAGGAGGCGGGGCCGGTGGCGATCCTCACCGCTCCGGGTGCGACACGGTGCCGGCCGCGCCGTCGCGCGACACGCCGTAGCACTTTCTACGGAAATCTACGGCCGCAGCTATATCCGCTCATAGAGTCCGAGAGCGTGGACCCCGTGCGCAACCCATACGCCCCCGGCGCGGGGCAGCGGCCCCCAGAACTCACCGGGCGCGACCGCGAACTCCGGCAGTTCGAGGTCGTCCTCGAACGCGTCGCCCATGGCCGCCCCGAGCGGAGCATGATCCTCACCGGTCTGCGGGGCGTGGGCAAGACCGTGCTGCTCAACACGTTCCGCTCGATGGCGATCCAGCGGCTGTGGGGCACCGGCAAGATCGAGGCGCGACCCGAGCAGTCGATCCGCCGCCCCGTCGCCTCCGCCATGCACATGGCCGTGCGCGAGCTCGCCCCCCGGCACCGCGCGCCCGACCGCATCGAGGAGTTCCTCGGCGTGCTCAAGGCGTTCGCCCAGGCCGACGCCGAGCCCGCCAAGGGCAAGGCCCCGCCGCGCCGGTGGAATCCCGGCATCGACGTGCCCGCCGCGCGCGGCCGGGCCGACTCCGGTGACCTGGAGATCGACCTGACCGAGCTGTTCGTCGATGCCGCCTCGGTCGCCACCGACCTCGGCGTGGGCATCGCGCTGTTCGTCGACGAGATGCAGGACATCCCGGCCGACGACGTGTCGGCGCTGTGCGCGGCCTGCCACGAGCTGTCCCAGAGCGGCGGCCCGCTGATCGTCGTCGGCGCCGGACTGCCGCACCTGCCCGCGGTGCTGTCGGCGAGCAAGTCCTACTCCGAGCGCCTCTTCCGGTACGCCCGGATCGACCGGCTCGACCGAGCCGCCGCCGACCTGGCGCTGCTCGCGCCGGCCGAGCGGGAGAGCGTGACGTTCACCCCTGACGCGCTCGACGCCCTCTACCAGGCGGCCGACGGCTACCCCTACTTCGTCCAGGCGTACGGCAAGGTCGCTTGGGACATCGCGCCGGAGAGCCCGATCAACGCGGACGACATCAAGGTGGCGGCGCCCGAGGCGGAAGGGGAGCTGGCGGTCGGCTTCTTCGGCAGCCGGTACGAACGCGCGACCCCGGCCGAGCGCGACTACATGCGGGCCATGGCGTCGCTGGGCGACGATCCGGTGCTGACCTCGAGCGTCGCCGAGGAGCTGGGCCGCAAGCCGTCCAGCCTCTCGCCGGCCCGCGACGGCCTGATCAAGAAGGGGCTGATCTACAGCGCCGAGCGCGGCCTGGTCGCCTTCACAGTGCCGCACTTCGGACATTTCCTCAGGTCGCAGCCGGTCTGAGGTGGTATATCGGTCTCTTGTCAGACCGCTAGAGAGGGGTAGACCAGCCGATCGAACGTCGAGCGAAATCTACGTCTGTCTAGCAGTGACCTTAGAGTGCCCTATAAAACTGTCGAGACAGAGGCATCCGGTGTCGCCACCGGAAGGCCGTCGTGTCGCTCGGAGTCGGGGGATCCGGGCGGCTCATGCCATCGCTGATTCGAGCTCCGTATAAGGGTTTCTAGCGGATCGAGAAGAGATCGCTATACGACGGCAGAGACGCCGAGGAGGTCGGCGGTGCGGATGACCCGAGCGAACCGCCCGTGGTGCAGGGTCGCGGCGTCAGCGGCCGCCCACCGGGCTGTGCACCCGCTGCGGCCCGGAGTCGTCGTCCTGGTGTTCCCGGTGCGCGGCCACCCCGGCGCGTACGGCGGCCGGTCCCCTGTCGACCCGAACGGCGAACACCACCTCGACGGGCCGGCCGTCCACCTCCCCGGGGTAGGCGAGGTAGCGGTGGCACAGCTCGCGCCAGATGTCGGTGGGCTCGGCCGAGGTCAGGGAGGCCGCGTGCTCCTGCCACGCGGCGCTCGACCACAACGTCGCGTACGTCGTGTCGAGCGGGACGTCGCGGAGCTCGCACGGAATGGGATGAAGTCTGCGCTGGGCGGCGCTCACCACCTCGGGGGACAGCACGAGGAACAGTGCGCAGTCGGCGGCCAGCAGCGCCACGGACCGGCCGCCCATCGAACCGAGGATCTGCACGCCGGTCTTGGGGACCCCGGCCGCCGCGACGGCCGACCCTGTCAGCACCGCCGCCCGGACCACGCCCAGACGACGGGCCGGGGCCGTGCTGAACCGGCCGAAACAGCCGCACGCCTCCTCGGACCGGCGTCGGACGAGATCGGCGACCACCGACGTGGCGGTCGCGAAGAACACGACACTGGCCAGCCGCACCATGAAGAGCGAAGTGGTCAGCAGCAGGAGGCCGAGCACCGCCTCGGTGGCCGCCAGGGTCAGGGTGAAGCGGCCTCCGCGGTACCGGACGAGGGCCGGCGTACGGCCGTGGGGAAGCGCCTTGGCCGCGCCTCCGGCCAGGAGCAGGGCGGCCAGGAACGGGATCTGTACCTCGCGGAAGAGTTCGGTCATGAGCGGTCCACTCGTATCGTGGCGTTGAAGCATCCGGCGTCCAGGTCGCCGCCGAGATCGACGAACGCGCTCCTGGACAGTTCGACCACCCGGCCGCGCGGGGAGGTCCCGCAGCGTACGCAGCGGTCGCAGAAGCGCGCCGCCAGGCAGCCGCACTCGATGACCGGCACGCGCGCCTCTTGGCCGGTGCACTCGTTGCGGACCCGCAGCTCGCTACCCAGCGAGAGGTACGGCAGCCGGGTGCGAGGACCGGTGCCGCAGCCACCGCCGTCCCCGTACGGATCCAGGGCCGGGTAGGCGGCGCCGCGCACGCCGTCGCCATTGTCGTACCAGGTCGCGGTGCCGCGCAGGACCCGTACGGACGCGCCCGACCGGCGTGCCGGCGGGGCGACCGCGTGCGGGGAGGGCTGTGGCGACGTGCGCGCGGGCCGTAGCCCGAGGATCCCGTTGTCCCGCCGGATGCCGATGACGTCGAGCAGCGCGCCGGGCTCCAGTCGCGGATGGCGCACCTGTACCCGGCGCAGCGCCTGGCCGGGGACGGTGACGGTCTGGCGCCCACGATGGGGCCCCGCGTCGACCTGGAAGACCTCGCCGGCGCGCTCGATGATCACACCGGTGACCCGTGCGATGTCCACCCAGATGTGCTCCGCGGCCAAGCCGCCGGCCTTGGTCGGGCGCACGACCGCGTGCCGCCCAGGACGCAGCGCGGCCGGCTCGGCGCGCCCGTCGTACCAGATGGAGACACCGGCCGACATCGGCAGCCGCGCCTGCGAACCGTCCGCCGTCGCGAGCACGAGGACGTGTGGGCTCGCGTCGAGGATGACGCCCTCGATCGCCCGCCGCGGCCAGGAATGGTCATCTTCCGGGTAAGCCGGCGGATCGGGGAACACCGCCTCCCGGAGTCGGCGGCGGCGGTTCATTAAATCGCGGGATGGCAGCATAGGGGAAGCTCCGAACATCGATGACAAAGCTCATGGCCGTTGCGGCGGGAAGCCGCACGTCAAGCCTTACCCGGAGCGTTCCTTCTGTCGACTCCTTTGTCCAAATCGGCCAAAGATGCCGAGAGGTATACGTGACGTTTTTTCATGATTACCGCGCGGTACGTTGACCGTAATATCAGCGATGAGTGGATCCGTAATTACGGTCTTCGTGCGATCGTCGGCATGGTGTCGGAAAGAACTCCCCAGCCTGCCGGGCGGTCTTGTGGGCACTGCGTCGCACGATGAGTTCCGTGACTTCGTCGCGGCACGACGGCCCACGCTCCTGCGCGCGGCCCTCCTGCTCACCGCCGACCGTACCGAGGCCGAGGACCTGCTACAGGCCGCTTTGGCCAAGACGTACCTCGCCTGGGACCGGATCAAGGACCGCGCCGCGCTGGACGGCTACGTCCGCCGCGCGATGGTGAACATCAACATCTCCTGGTGGCGGCGGCGCCGGCTGGAGGAGTACCCGACGGACGAGATGCCGGACACGCCCGTCGCCGACCACACCGACCGCAGCGAACTCCGCGACATCCTCGAACGCCTGCTGGACCGCCTGCCCGCCCGCCAGCGCGCGTACATCGTCCTGCGTTACTTCGACGACCTCACCGAGGCCGAGATCGCCGCCACACTCGGCGTCAGCGTCGGGACGGTCAAGAGCACCGTGTCCCGCGCCATAACGAAACTCCGCGAGGACGCCGACGACGAGTTCGCCGCACTGGAGTGACCGGGAAGTACTGACAACGGCCCACCTGGCGGACCACAATCCGGTCACACCCCCGGAGCGTGGAGGCCGCCGTGTGGAGCACGATGCAGGACTATCCGCTGACCATCTCCTCGATCATGCGATACGGCACGCAGATCTTCGGTGACGCCGAGGTCGCCACCTTCACCGGCGACGGGATGCGGCGAACCTCGTACGCCGAGCTCGGCCGTCGCGTGGCCCGGCTGGCGAACGCCCTGCGCCGCCTCGGCGTCGACGCCGATCAGCGGGTCGCGACGTTCCAGTGGAACAACACCGAGCACCTCGAGGCGTACCTCACCGTCCCCTCCATGGGCGCGGTCCTGCACACGCTCAACATCCGGCTCTCCGCCGATCAGCTCGTCTACATCGCCGACCACGCCGAGGACGACGTCGTCATCGTCGACGAGACCCTCGTCGCCCTGCTGGCCTCGGTCCTGCCGCGGATGAAGACGGTCCGGCACGTGATCGTCGCGGGGGAGGCCGACCTGGCACCTCTGGAATCCGCCGGCAAGGACCTGCACTCCTACGTGGCGCTGCTCGCCGCCGAACCCGACACGTTCGACTGGCCGGAGATCGACGAACGCCAGGCCGCGGCGATGTGCTACACCAGCGGCACGACCGGCAACCCCAAGGGCGTCGTCTACTCCCACCGCACGGCGTACCTGCACTCGATGGCCGTCTGCACCGGCAACGCCGTCGCGCTGTGCGGTACGGACCGGGTCCTCCCCGTCGTGCCGATGTTCCACGCCAACGCCTGGGGCCTCCCGTACGCCGCCCTCATGGCCGGCGCGTCGCTCCTCATGCCGGACCGGTTCCTGCAGGCCGAGCCCCTCATCCGCCTGATCGAGGAGGAACGCCCCACCGTCTCCGGAGCGGTGCCGACCATCTGGAACGAGGTCCTCCGGTACGCGCAGGAGAACGAGTCCGATCTCAGCTCGCTGCGCCTCGTGCCGTGCGGCGGCTCGGCCGTCCCCGAGTCCCTGATGCGCGCGTTCGACGACCTCGGCGTCCGCATCGTGCAGGCATGGGGGATGACCGAGACCTCACCCGTCGCCTCGATGGCGCACCCGCCGCTCACCGCCCCCGACCCGTGGCGCTATCGCACCACCCAGGGCCGCATCCTGAGCGGCCTGGAGGTCCGCGTCGTCGGCGACGGCGACACGGTCCTGCCGTCCGACGGCACCTCCGTCGGCGAGATCGAGATCCGCGGCGCCTGGATCACCGGCTCGTACTACAAGGATGAAGATCCTTCGAAGTTCCACGACGGCTGGCTGCGTACGGGCGACGTCGGCACCGTCTCCCCCGACGGCTACCTCGTCCTCACCGACCGCGCCAAGGACGTCATCAAGTCCGGTGGCGAGTGGATCTCCTCAGTGGATCTGGAGAACCACCTGATGGGCCACCCCGACGTCATCGAGGCCGCCGTCATCGGCGTCCCGGACCCGAAATGGCAGGAACGCCCGCTCGCCTCCGTCGTCCTCCGTGAGGGCGCGACCACCTCCGCCGACGACCTGCGCTCCTTCCTCGGCGAACGAGTGCCCAAGTGGCAGCTCCCGGAGCGCTGGTCCTTCATCACTGCCGTCCCCAAGACCTCGGTGGGAAAGTTCTCCAAGCGAACCCTCCGCCAGATGTACGCCGACGGTGCCCTCAACGTCACGGAGGTCGAGTAGCCGCCCGTCAGCCGAACCGGCAACCGCGCCGACGCGGAGGATCCCCGGTCGGCCGCCTCCTTGCCGTCGTTCCGAACTCTTTGCCGCCGTTGTTGCTGTCCACACTGGACAAAAGGGGCGGGCTGCCGTCCGCACCGACGGCATGGTGGCAACAGCGGCGGCTACGTGTCCCCGGTGGTGGGAGGGCCGGCGCTCATCGCCGAGGCGCCGGGACGCCGGCGGACAGCCGTCTCGGGCGGTTGATCGGGGGGACGCGGGCGAACGCTTTGCCGGTAGGGCCTCATGACCGGTACGCTGTGTGCGGCCTGATGGCCACCGAGGAGGCTTCGCCTAGTCCGGTCTATGGCGCCGCACTGCTAATGCGGTTTGGGCTTACCGTCCATCCGGGGTTCAAATCCCCGAGCCTCCGCCCCATGATCAGGGCCTTCCCCACCGAAAACAGGGGAAGGCCCTTGATCGTTTCTGTGGCCCGAACGGCCCCAGTTGCAGTTTCAGTTGCAGTTCCTACCCCTCGCCCCACAGGGCAGCGGCCATCCGGGCGCTGGCATCCTGGACCTGAGCGGCGGCCACGTGGGTGTACCGCTCCGTGGTGGTCACACGCGTGTGTCCGAGGACTTCCTGAACTACGCGGATGTTGACGCCCTGCTCGATCAACATCGTTCCCGCCGTATGCCGAGTGTCGTGCACCCGTACATCCCGCACGCCGGCCCGCTTGAGGATCGCCTTCCACTCGCGCCAGTCCTCCGTGCGTTCGATGGGGTTGCCCCGCTTGGTCGCGAACACAAGATCGTGCTCGTTCCACAGCTCGCAGGCCTTGCGTCGTTCGGCTTCCTGGGCCTCCCTGTGCTCCCGGAGGATCGCCAGCAGCTCTGGCGGGCCCCCGTCAGAGCGGACGATCACGGTCGGGTACGGTCGTCAACGGTCAGAGCGTCAGGGAGGCGCAGGTCAGCGCTCCCGCAGGTGATCGGCGATCACTGGCGCCGACTTCCCAAGCTGGCGACGCAGAAGGGCTTGTGACACTCGTGTGAGGCCGCGACCTGGGGATCAAAGGCTCAGTAACCTGAGGCGGCGAACGCCATCAGAGCTTCCCGTAAGGGCAGACGACTCGATGCCCGAGTTGACGGGAGACGTCGGTGACGAAGTCGTCGGTCAGCGGCGGCCAGTTCCAGAACTCGAAGCCGAGGTAGCCGAATCCCCATGGAGGTTCCCAGCGCCATTCGTTCAGCCCGGCCGATCGTCCGCAGGTGGGGCAGGAGTGAGTATCGCTGCCACCGGAGTACCAAGTGTCGATGGTCGCCGACACGGTCTCCCAGGCATTACCCGGTTGCCCGCTGTCGAGGTCGAAGTGTATGGCCATGTCGCTGTGGGGGCAGGTGATCTGTTTCGCACCCATGGAGTAGAAGACGGTTCGACCGGTGATCACTTGCAGACCGTTGGGCCTCAGCCCGTGGAGGTAGGGGTAGGGGTCGTCG
>JBJMIW010000320.1:0-10803 GCA_045806665.1 Actinoallomurus sp. | reverse complement strand
TCGGCGTGGAAGGCGTCCTCGTCGACACCGCGCCGGCGGACGGACGTCAGGAACAGCTCCTCGTGGCGCGCGGTCAGGCCGCGTACGGCGTCGTAGCACAGCGGGATCTCACAGGCCGTGAGGTATGCCCGTACCCCCTCCAGCCTGGTCCGGCCCTGCATGTGCCGGCGGTGGTCGGTGACCGCGTCGAAGCACCGGCACTCCGTCTCGTACACGGCGGCGTGCGAGCGCAGGAACGGGTCGAGTACGGACTTCCAGGCCGAGGCGGACGCCTGCGCGGTGTCGACGAGGACGCCTTCCACGCCGAATATCACCGCTCTGATGTCACCGGCGAGTACGCATTGGTGGGATGTCGTCCGCATGGGCGTCGCCTTTCTCGCGCTCTCCTGTCGCACGCCTCACGACCGCCCATCCGCGACGCGTGAGCGGCATGGTCATGGCGGCATCACGACGGTCAGCGGCCACGAGGACGTCTGACCGTCCAGGCTCCGGGCCGCCCGCGAGGTCAGGACGACGATGGCGACGTCGGTGCCCAGGGAGCGCCAGGCCGCGCGGACGGCCTCCGGCTCTTCGGCGGGCAGGACGACCGCTCCGGCGAGCCCGAACACCGTGACCTTGGTCCCTTCCCCGATGATCGCGATTTTGGCCATGTCATGCCTTTCGTTAAGGTCTTCCCTTAATCGCCCGTCTCATCACGCCTTCGGGGAACGGCGGGGAGAAGACGTCGCCCTGAGCGGTGACACGAGACGCGCCCGGCCGGATCGTCGGGGGTCGATGACAGGGCGGACTCCCATGGTCCGGAGGCATGGCCGTCTGCGGCAGAGTCGGCCGGGTCGCAGAAAAGGGACCTTTGTCCTGCTTAGTCGCTCTAAGCAGTGGAAATCCTGTTATGCAGCGCGTGCGGTACCCCGTCCCGCCTGAGGGCTCTCGCCTCTCCTCACCGGAGCCGGCGACTCCGAGGCCGACGGACCGGCGGGAGGAGCGGGATGGTCGCGGCGGATCTTCGGGAAGGACGATGAACGGCTCCCGGGGTCCCGAGACGGCGGGGCCCCTGATCGCCTATGTGGACGGAACACCCTCCGGGGACGAGGCCGTGGCCTGGGCGATCGAGGAGGCCGGTCGGCGCGGCGTGATCGTACGGGTGCTGCCGAGGCGAGAGCCGGACCGGCTGCTCGCCGAGGTCGGCGACGCGGCGATGATCGTGGTCGGCTCCACCGGATTCATGGCCATGTCCCGCCTGGCCACGGGCTCGACCGCCATGGAGGTCGCGATCCGCGCCGACGTGCCGGTCGTCGTGGTCCGCCCGGGCCTGCCGGACGCCGCGCCCGGTCCCTCCGCGGGCCGGGTGGTCGTCGGCGTGGACGGCACTCCGCTGTCGGAGGCGGCGATCCGGTTCGCGTTCGCCGAGGCGCACGACCGCGAGTGCGGGATCACGGTCCTCCACGCCGTGGACCGGGAGGATGACCGCGCCGCGGGGGAGACCGTGCTCGCGGGGTTCGCGGACCGGAGCCCTGACGTCCGCACGGTCGTCCGCGTCGGCCTGACGAGCCGGGTGCTCATCGACGAGTCCGCCGGGGCGGAGCTCCTCGTGGTCGGTTCCCGCGGCCGCGCCGGCCTGAGCGGAATGCTGCTCGGCTCGGTGAGCCAGGCCGTCGTGCACCGGGCGCACTGCCCGGTCGCGGTCGTCCGGGAATCCTCCGCCTGATCCGGTCAACCGGCCGGGGACGGCGCGCCGTATGACGGACATGATGACCAGGCGTCAAGCGAATCCGCCGAAGATCCCCTAATCTGCGGTGGGTGCGGCTTCCTCCCAGGCGCTATCGTCCCCTCCGGCGCATCTATCTCACGACCGGGCTGAGCGTCGTCTCCGTCGGCCTGGTCGCCCTCGCGGGCGCCAAGGCGGGCGACGGCGGCGCGCTGAAACCCTGGTGGATCGCGCTCAGCATCGCCATGAGCGTGGTGGGCGCCGCGGTCCCCGGCTACGAACAGGTCCGCAAGGAACGGCTGCGCAAGGAGGCCGAGCAGGCGGCCATCGAGGCCGCCGTCGAGATGCGGGTGACGCTGAACGACGCGCTCGACCCGATCGTGCGGCAGTTGGGGCGCATCGCGACGACCACGAACCGCCAGGAGCGGAGCAACCTGCGAGAGGCCACCGTCCCGATGATCCTCGACTCGGCGGCGCACCTCATCGACGCCGAGCGCGTCCGGGCCTGCTGGTTCCGCTTCGTCCCCGGCAAACCGCGCAAACTCGAGCCCGCCTACTGCGCCGGCCGCGCGGACGAGGCCGTGACGATCTTCGAGGAGGGCACGGTCGAGGGCGACTCGGTGTTCGCGATGATCCGGCACAACGAGCACGTCCTGGCGCTGGACGTCGAGGCCGACCCGCCGCCGGGATGGCGCGGCTCGGCGGACCACGGGTACCGCTCCTTCGTCGCGGTGCCGGTGGTCGCCGGGCAGCGGGCGTTCGGCATCCTCACGGTGGACGCCATCGACGTCGCCGGGGTGACCGAGGCGGAGGTGCCGTTCGTGCGGCTGCTGGCCGGCCTGCTCGCGGACGCGCTCGCGTACGGCGCCACGGACGAGGGACTTCTCCGGCTCGGCCGATGACCGGAGTGGCAGGGGAACCGCCGGGGACCCGCACCGGGTCGAAGAGGCGAACGGCCGGGCGGCAGGGCGCCGGTGATCCAGATTGACCTTCGCCTCAACGGCACCGACACTTGCGGATAGGGAGGGAGTGGATATGGCGGACGACATCGTCGTGCAGGACTCCGACGATCGATCGGAGCGCATGATCCGTGATCCCAAGCGCTACTTCGCCGAGGCCCGGCGGCGGGCCGAACGGGAGGTCAAACGCGAGGTCGAAGGCGGACCGCGCCGATCCGAGCGTGCGGAGCACGGCTAGACACGGTTTCACGCCGACGCGGGTCCCGCGAACGGGACCCGCGTCGGCGCATCGACCTCCCAGGTGGGCGACTCAGCGCGGAGAGACGTCCTCGTCGTCCTCCGGCTCGCCCTTCTTGCGCTGCTCACCCACGAAGGCCTCCTGGGTCGCGTCGTAGTGGCGGCCGACGTGCTCGGCGGCCTGCTCCGACAGGCGCGCGGCCGCGTTCGTCTGCCGGTCGTCGTCGTCTCCCGCGTCGCGCGGCTGTGAACTCATGAGTACCTCCACGGGTCGGTGGCGCGGTCCGTCGGCCGGGCCCTCCGGCCGGCGCGCTCAGTGGCGGATCAGCTCCGCGACCTTCGCCTTGATGCCCTTCTTGACGAACTGGACCCGGTCGGGGTCGCCCTTGAGGACCGCCTCGGTCATGTCCTTGACCTGTTCGAATTCGGCGTGCGGCGGGATCGGCGGGATGTTCGGGTCGCAACGGACGTCGAGGACGACCGGCCCGTCCGCGCTCAGCGCGTAGTCCCAGGCGGATCCGATCTGGTCGGGCTTGTCGACGTGGACGCCCTCCAGGCCGATCATGTCGGCGAACCCCGCGTAGGACATGTCGGGCAGTACCTGAGACTCCTCGAACTTGGGAGCGCCGCCCATCGCCCGCAGCTCCCAGGTGACCTGGTTCAGGTCGTTGTTGTGCAGCACGGCGACGACCAGCCGCTTGTCCTCCCACCGGTCGACGTAGCGGCGGATCGTGAGGAGCTCCGCCATGCCGTTCATCTGCATCGACCCGTCTCCGACGAAGGAGATCACAGGGCGGTCCGGGTGGGCGAACTTCGAGCCGATGCCGTACGGCACGGAGTTGCCCATCGTCGCGAGCGTGCCGGACAGCGTGGCGCGGACGCCCGACGGCAACCTCAGGTCGCGGGCGTACCAGTTCGCCGCCGATCCGGAATCGGCGGTGAGGATCGCGTTTCTCGGCAGCCGATCGTTCAGCTCCCAGAAGAGCCGCATCGGGTTGATCGGGTCGGCCTCGACCATCGCCTCGCGCTCGACCGACTTCCACCACCGCTCGACGTTCTTCTCGATCTTCTTGCGCCAGCCGCGGTTCTTCTGCTTCCTCAGTCTGGGGATGAGCTGCCGGAGCGTCTCGGCCCCGTCGCCGACCAGGTTGACCTCGGTCGGGTAGCGCATCCCGATCAGCTTGCCGTCGATGTCGATCTGCACTCCGCGCGCCTGGCCGAACTCGGGCAGGAACTGGGTGTACGGGAAGTTGGACCCGACGATCAGCAGCGTGTCGCAGTCGCGCATCAGCTCGTACGACGGCCGGGTCCCGAGCAGGCCGATGGAGCCGGTGACGTACGGCAGAGTGTCCGGCAGGACGTCCTTGCCGAGCAGTGCCTTGGCCACGCCGGCGCCGGTGATCTCGGCGACCTCGTGCACCTCCGCGGCGGCGCGGCGGGCGCCCTGTCCGATGAGGATGGCGACCTTATCACCGGCGTTGATGATCTCCGCGGCCCGCTCGATCTCCTCGGGCGGCGCGACGGTGAGGGGCGGCGTGTAGCCCGGGGCGCTGGACGGGACGTTCTTGAACGCGTGCGTGGGCGGCTCGTACGGCTCCTCCTGCAGGTCGGAGGGGATGATGATGGCCGTCGGACACCGCTCGTCCAAGGCGGTCCGGATCGCGCGGTCGAGCAGGTTCGGGAACTGCGCCGGGACGGTCGCCATCTGGACGTACTCGCTGGCGACGTCCTTGTACAGCGACAGCAGGTCGACCTCCTGCTGGTAGTTGCCGCCGATCGCCGAGCGGGCGGTCTGCCCGACGATCGCCACGACCGGGACGTGGTCCAGCTTGGCGTCGTAGAGCCCGTTCAGCAGATGGATGGCGCCCGGGCCGCTGGTCGCCGTGCAGACGGCCGGTTTGCCGGTGAGCTTCGCGTAGCCGACGGCCTCGAAGGCCGCCATCTCCTCATGCCGGGCCTGGATGAACCGGGGATGGTCATCGGCCCGCTCCAGCGCGGCGATGATGCCGTTGATACCGTCCCCCGGATAGCCGAACAGGTACTCGACACCCCACTCGCGGAGGCGGCCCAGCAGGTGGTCGGCGACGGTGCGCGTCATCTCTCCTCCTCGTGTGGCCATTAAGGGATGCCGTTCCCGGCGCACGGGGTTGAAACCTGTTCGGGGGGTAACCGAAGTCCTATGAGCCTTCAGCGAGAACTCGAAACGCGGGTCGACGGGGAGGTCCGGTTCGACGCGGGCTCGCGCGCGGCGTACGCCCATGACTCCTCCAACTACCGGCAGCCGCCGATCGGGGTCGTCGTGCCCCACAGCGTCGACGCCGCCGTGGAGGCGGTACGGGTCTGCCGGGAGCACGGGGCGCCGGTGCTCTCGCGGGGCGGCGGCACCAGCCTGGCCGGGCAGTGCTGCAACGAGGGCGTGGTCATCGACTGGTCGAAGTACTGCAATCGCCTGATCCGGGTGGACGAGGCGAGCGGGCGGGCGCTGGTGGAGCCGGGGATCGCCCTGGACGACCTGAACGACCGGCTGGCCTCCTGCGGGCTGCACGTCGGGCCGAAACCCTCCACCCATGACACCTGCACGATCGGCGGGATGATCGGCAACAACTCCTGCGGCGCGTCCGCGCAGGCGTACGGCAAGATGGTCGACTCGGTGATCCGCCTCGAGGTGCTCACGTACGACGGCGTGCGGATGTGGGTGGGGGAGACCTCCGAGGAGGAGTACGAGAAGATCCTCGCCGAGGGCGGCCGCCGGGCGGAGATCTACCGGGCGATGCGCGAGCTGCGGGACGACAACCTCGCCCTCATCCGTACCCGGTACCCCGACATCCCGCGGCGGGTGTCCGGCTACAACCTCGACTCCCTGCTGCCGGAGAACGGCTTCAACGTGGCGAAGGCGCTCGTGGGCAGCGAGTCGACGCTGGTCACGGTGCTGCACGCGGAGATCCGGGTGTTCCCGGTGGCGAAGTACCAGACGCTCGTCGTCCTGGGCTACCCCGACATCTTCCGGGCCGGCGATGCGGTGACCAAGGTCGCCGGCTACCAGCCGCTCGCGCTGGAGGGTCTCGATGAGACGCTGATCGACATCGCCCGGGCCGAGAACGTCGCGGGTAAGCAGGCGCTGTCGGGGCTGCCGGAGGGGTCCGGCTGGCTGATGGTCCGCTTCGGCGGCGACACCCAGGAGGAGGCCGACGCCCGGGCCGAGCGGATGATCAAGGATCTTCTGGGCACGGAGCACGATCCGCACGTGGTCTTCATGGATGATCCCGCCGAGGAGGAGCGCCTGTGGAAGATCCGTGAGGCGGGGCTCGGCGCGACGGCGTACCCGCCGGGCCACCCCGAGACCCATGAGGGCTGGGAGGACGCCGCCGTCCCGCCGGACAGGCTCGGGGACTACCTGCGCGACTTCCGCGCCCTGCTGAACGACTTCCAGTACGGGCAGGCGTCGCTGTACGGACATTTCGGGCAGGGCTGCGTGCACACCCGTGTCGCCTTCGACCTGGAGGACCCCGACGGGGTCGGGAAGTACCGCCGGTTCGCCGAGCGGGCGGCCCGGCTGGTGGCCTCGTACGGCGGGTCGCTGTCCGGCGAGCACGGCGACGGGCAGTCCCGCGCCGAGCTGCTGCCGATCATGTTCGGCGACGAGGTCGTGTCGCTGTTCGGCCGGTACAAGCAGATCTTCGACGCCGAGGACAGGATGAACCCGGGCAAGGTCGCCGCGCCGCCCGGCGGGGGCGTCTACCGGCTGGACGAGAACCTCGACCACCTCGGCTACCACCCGCGCGAGCCCCGGACCCACTTCTCCTACCCCGAGGACCACCACCGGTTCAGCCACGCCGCGGCCCGCTGCGTGGGCATCGGCAAGTGCCGGTCCTCCTCGGGCGGCGTGATGTGCCCGAGCTACCGGGTCACCCGGGAGGAGGAGCACTCGACGCGTGGCCGCGCGCGCGTCCTCATGGAGATGATGCGCGGCGAGGTGATCACCGACGGCTGGCGGTCGGAGGCGGTGCACGACGCCCTGGACCTGTGCCTGGCCTGCAAGGGCTGCCGCGGCGACTGCCCCGTCCACGTGGACATGGCGACCTACAAGGCGGAGTTCCTGTCCCACCACTACCGGTGGCGGCCCCGGCCGCTCTCGCACTACTCGATGGGCTGGCTGCCCGTGTGGGCCACGATGGCGTCGGCCGCGCCCAGGGCCGTGAACGCGCTGACCCACGCGAAGGGCCTCAGCCGTGTCGTCAAGCGGGCCGGCGGCGTCGATTCCCGCCGCGACCTGCCCACCTTCGCGCCCGAGCGCTTCACCGACTGGTTCGCCCGGCGTGGTTCGCGCGGGGACGGCGACCCGGTCGTCCTGTGGCCGGACACCTTCACCAACAACTTCCACCCCGCGGCGGGCAAGGCGGCCGTACGCGTCCTGGAGGCCGCCGGGTTCCGGGTGGAGGTGCCGCCGGTGCCGCTGTGCTGCGGGCTGACCTGGATCTCCACCGGCCAGCTCGGCGTGGCCGCCCGCGTGCTGCGCCGTACGGTCCGCGCCCTCGCGCCACGGCTACGCCGGGGCGTGCCCGTCATCGGCCTGGAGCCCAGCTGCTCGGCGGTCTTCCGCTCCGACGCCCGCGAGCTGCTGTCCGGGGAGCCGGTGTCCGAGGACGTCGGGCGACTGGCGAAGCAGACCCACTCGCTGTCGGAGTTCCTCCTCGACCGGGCCTCCGCGTTCGTCACCGCGCCGCCGCCCGGCACCGGGATCCACGCCATCGCCCAGCCGCACTGCCACCAGCACGCCATCTGGAGCTTCGACGCCGACCGGGAGCTGCTGAAACGCGCCGGCATCCAGGCCGAGGTCCTCGACGAGGGCTGCTGCGGCCTCGCCGGCAACTTCGGCTTCGAACGCGGGCACTACGAGGTGTCCGTCGACGTCGGTGAGCTCGGCGTGCTGCCCGCCGTACGCGACGCGCCCGCCGGCACCCGGATCCTCGCCGACGGCTTCTCCTGCCGGACCCAGATCGGGCAGCAGACCTCGGCCCGGCCGATCCACCTCGCCGAACTCCTCGCGGAGGTCCTCACATGATCGAGCTCCGCGCCTCCGCGTACACCATCCCGACCGACGCGCCCGAGGCCGACGGCACTCTGGAGTGGACCTCGACCACCATGGTGCTCGTCGAGGTGCGGGCGGACGGCCGCTCGGGCGTCGGCTGGACGTACGGTCCGGTCGCGATCGCCGACGTGGTCACGTCCGAGCTCGCCCCCGTGGTGAGCGAGGACGTCCTGGCGTCGCACGAGGCGATGTGCCGGACGGTCCGCAACGCCGGACGGCCGGGGATCTGCTCGATGGCGATCTCCGCCGTCGACTGTGCGCTGTGGGATCTACGGGCCCGCAGCCTCGGGCTCCCGCTGCACCGGCTCCTGGGCGCCGTCCGTACCGAGGTGCCGGTGTACGGCTCCGGCGGCTTCACCACGTACGACGCGGCCCGGACCCGGGAGCAGCTCGGGCACTGGGCCGGGGACCTCGGCATCCCCCGCGTCAAGATCAAGATCGGGGAGGCGTGGGGCACCCGCGAGAGCCGTGACCTGCGGCGGCTGGAACTCGCCCGCGAGATCGTCGGCGGCGGCGTGGAGCTGTACGCCGACGCCAACGGCGCCTACTCCGCGAAACAGGCGATCCGCGTCGCCCATCAGGCCGCCGACGTGGACCTGCAGTGGTTCGAGGAGCCGGTCTCGTCCGACGACCTGCCGGGCCTGCGGGCGGTCCGCGCGGCCGTGGAGCCGGAGGTGGCCGCCGGCGAGTACGGCTATGACCTGCCGTACTTCGTACGGATCATGGACGCGGTCGACTGCCCACAGGCCGACGTCACGCGTGTCGGGGGCATCACCGAGTTCCTGCGGGTCGCGGGCCTGGCCCGCGCGCATGGCAAGGACCTGTCGGCGCACTGCGCGCCCCATCTGCACGCGGCGGCGATGGCCGCGATCCCGAACGCCCGCCATGTCGAGTGGTTCCACGACCACGTGCGGATCGAGTCGATGCTCTTCGACGGTGCCCTGTCGCCGAAGGGCGGGGCCATCCGCCCGCGCGACGACGCCCCGGGCCTCGGGCTCGATTTCAAGCGGGCCGACGCGGAGCGCTACCGCGTCCGCTGACGCGGACCGGGAGTCGTCTCAGCCGGCCGAGGTCAGGGCGACGACGGTGCGGATGCGCCGGGCCACCTCGTCGAACTCCTCGATCGGCCGGATCGGCTCGGACTCGTGGCCGCCGCGGTCGGCCTCGGTCCAGACCCAGCACCACCAGAGGCGGCCGTCCTGGGACTCGATCGTCACGGACTGACTGAGCGGCTCCGCCGGGTCGAGGAGCGCGGCGATCCGGTCGCTGCGTCCCTCGGGCGTAGGTCGCTCGCCGCTGACCGACAGGGTCAGTGGCCCGGTGATGGTGACGTGGAGCCCGAGCCCGGTCACCGCGTCGGCGAGGGCGCGGAGCGCGTGTTCGAGGGCTTCGCGGTGGGGAGTGGGACATGCGCCCATCGGTGTTCCCTTCCGAATCGCCGGTCGTCGACCAGGCCCGCTGTTCGAACAGGTTATCGACACCTGCTGTTCGGGCTGGTCAAGGAAGCTGTTGTGAGCGTACTGGGTTTTGTAGGAAATGATGCATGCCTTCCGGGGGGCGACGGTAGTCGAGTGAGTGCGGTGCGCACTACTCTGCGAATATGGACGGTCACGGCCTCCCTGAGGCGCTACGTTCGATCATGGGGCTGCGCGGATGGTCGCAGCTGGACCTGGCCCGGGAGCTGGGCGTATCCCAGAGTTGGGTCTCCCAGGCGTCGCGGGGGATGCGGGATCCGGGAATCGCCCGAACGGAACGGCTCCTGAATCGCGTAGGTTGGGAAGTGCGCATATCGCCTATTTCGGAGGACGACCCCGTGAGGCGTAGAGAGTTCGTCGCGGCCGCCGCATCCATCACTTTCGTTCCCTCTCCGAGGGTCGGTCCTTATCAGGATCCCGGTTGCGTCCGGCAACTCGCCGAACGCCTCGCACACGACCGCTATCAGCAGGGCGGAATCCCGGTCCTCTCCACGGCGCTGCGGCATCTCCGGAAGACGGGACCGGCGATCAACGGATCCGACCGAGCACTGCAGGAGGCGTCCTCCGGTCTCGCCTGCGAGGCCGCGCGCGTGCTGTACGACTCCCGCCGCTACACGGCGGCCGAGCAGACCGGGGTGTTCGCCCTCGACCTGGCGCGCCGCTCCGGCAGCACACGCGCCCAGGCCGACGCGTTCAGCGCGCTGAGCCGCATCAACATCGACCAGCGGCGCGGCGACCGCGGCGCGATGTACGCCCGGCTCGGCCTGCGCCTCGGCGACCTGCCGCCGGACCGCCGGGCGTGGCTGCGGCTGCGGCTCGGGCGCTCCCTGGCGCTGCTACCGGGCCAAGAGCGCACGGCGCGCGACGTCCTGGAGGAGGCGCTCGCCGTCGACGGGCTGCCCACGTACGAGACGGCCGACATGTTGGGGAACGTCGGGGTCGCCATGCTCCGGATGCGCGAGCACGACGGCGCCCGGGCCGCCATCACCGAGGCCGTCCGCCTCGGCGCGCAGTGCTCGGCCCTCCTCTTCGTCGCCTACCAGGCATGGGAGGTCGAGGCGGCGCTGCGGGCGGGTGACGCGTCGATGGCCGCGGACCGCATGGCCGCGCTGGCGCGCATCGCGCCGCTCGTCTCCTCCGCCCGGGTCAACACGCATATCGCCGAGGTCTACCGGCTCTCAGGCCGCTGGACGGGCCTCCCCGAGATGCACGACGCCCGCGATCAGCTCCGCTCCGTCATGCGGGTCTGACCGGCGAGACGACGAGAGCCGGCCGGCCGCCCGAGGGCGTCCGGCCGGCTCTCTCAACCGGCCACGGCTGCGGGGAGCCGCCTAGAAC
>JBJMIW010000319.1:0-4233 GCA_045806665.1 Actinoallomurus sp. | reverse complement strand
GGACGCGGTCTGGTGTCTCGAGCGTGGAGGCTGAGGAGATCCGGCAGTTGAAGCGGAAGGTCGCCGAGCTGGAGCGGGCGAATGAGATCTTGAAGGCCGCGTCCAGTTATTTCGCGGAGGAACTCGCTTTCAAACTGTAGCGCTTGTCGAGTTCGTCGATATCCACCGGGATCGGTTCGGAGTGGACCCGATCTGTGCTGCCCTCCGCGCCGGCGTGAGTCCGGAGCGGCGTCTGGACGGAGGCTAGCGTCCGTTGTTCTCCCTGCCCGTGCCGCGTGCGGTGACGACATGGGTCACCGGGCTGGCATCGGTCGGCCTGGACGACCGTTCGCCGCCGGGACTGGTACCTCTGGGGTGACGAAGCGATGCGATGGTCTGCCGTCAGGACCGCCGAGCCTCAGCCGCCGCCACCGGCGTCGTGACTGAGCGCTCCCTGTCTCACCACCCCGCACTCGCCAACTGCCGACCAGCGGGAACCGCCGCTGGCCGCCCGTCTGCGCTGTTCGAGCCTATAGGCCGTACTCCTGCAGGAGATTGAGCCAGATCTCGCTCACGGTCGGGAAAGATGGGACCGCGTGCCACAGCTGGTCGAGGGTGACGTCGGCGGTCATCGCGATGGTGGCCCCGTGTAGCAGATCGGCCGTCACAGGGCCGACGAAGGTCGCGCCCAAGAGCACGCGGCGGTCCTCATCGACGACCAGCTTCGCCCGGCCGGTGTAGCCGGCGGACTGCAGCTGAGCGCCGATGACCGCGCCGATGTCGCACTCCATGGCGCGTACCGCGAAACCTCCCGCGCGGGCCCGAGACTCGGTGCGCCCGACCGTACAGACCTGCGGATCCGTAAAGATCACCTGGGGGGCGCCCCGGTCGTCGGCGATATCGCGAAGCGCCGGCAGGTTGTCAGGCATGCCCTTGGCGCGCGCGGCGATCACGTCACCGCAGATCCGGGCCTGGTACTTGCCCATGTGGGTCAGCTGGTTACGCCCGTTGACGTCACCAACGGCGTACAACCAGCCGTCGGGCACCGCCGTCGCCCGCATGCTCGCGTCCACCGCTATCGGGCCATCGGCCTTGACGCCGACCGTGTCCAGCCCGATGTCGTCCACGGCGAACCGTCGGCCGGTGCCGACGAGGATCTCATCGGCCTCCACCAGCGACCCGTCGTCGGTCTGGACGGTCACCGGGCCGCCTGGGTCCAGGCGCTCGACACGAACGGGTGAGCGACCGAAGCGCACCTCGATGCCCGATTCGGCGAACGATTCGGCCACGAGTTCGCCAGCGAACGGTTCGGTCCGGGTGAGGAGGCGATCGCCGCGTACGAGGACGGTCGTCTCTTGGGCGCCGAGCGCGTGCAGCGCCTGCGACATCTCGCAGGCGACGGGCCCGCCGCCGATCGCGACGAGCCGCTTGGGCACCTGGTGAGCACTGGTGGCCTCCTGGTTCGTCCACGGGCGCGCTTCCCGCAGTCCGGGCACGTCAGGGATGTCTGGGTCGCTGCCGGTGGCGACGACGACGGCGTGGCGGGCCCGCAGCTCCCGGATGCCACGGTCCGGCGTCGTCACCTGCACCCGCCGCGGTCCGGCCAGGCGCCCGTGCCCCCGGACGAACGTCGCGGGCAGCTCCTTGAGCCAGTTCACGTAACCGCTGTCGTCGTAGTGGGACACGACTTCGTCGCGGCGGGCCATCACCGCGGCGGCGTCGATCGGGCCGCGCAGTTCCAGCCCTGGCATCCGGTCGACCTCGGCCGCCAGCTCCATCGGCCACAACAGCGCCTTGCTCGGGACACACGCGTAGTAGTTGCACTCACCGCCCACCAGGCGCTCCTCAACGACGGCCGCCGTCAGACCACCCCGGACCACGCGGGCGGCGGCGGTCTCCCCGACCGGTCCCGCGCCTATTACGACCACATCAAAAACATCGCTCTCATTCACCACGAAATCCCCTAATGGCGCCCCTGCCGCCGCCATGCGGACAGGTACGCTCTCAGCTTTCCCCAATAGAGGACAATTCAGCGAAAACGATGTAAAGAAAGTCTTTGGCGAATCAAGACCTGCAATCAAGAGGATCGGCAGGGCGGGCACCGCGCCCGGTCCTATATGGATGCGGAGCGGTCGAGGGCAACGATGAGGTGGCCGAGGTCGCGGCGGTGGGAGTCGGCCCTCCAAGCGGCCCAGGTACGCCGAACGAGAGGATGACCGGCCAGGGGCGACCAGGTGATGGTGTCCGGGATCGGCTGCGACCAGTGGGGTGGCGCCAGGGCGAAGGCATGGCCCGCACTGACTGCGGCGAACTTCACCTCGGCGATCAGTTCCTGTCCCTCCGGCATGGCCGGCCCCAGGGCAAGACCGTGGCGCCGCAAGGTGGCGGTGACCTCGTCGTACCAGGCGGGGCTGCCGGAGCGTGGGAACCCCACCCAGTGCAGTCCGGCGAGTGCCTCCAGGCGAACACCTTCGGGCCCGGCGATCTTCACTGCATGGTCGGCGGCCAGCAGCACCCCGAGCCGTTCCTCGACGACCTCGACGGCGTCCAGGTCCGGGCCGATGGGATGCTCGCGCACCAGGCCGACGTCGAGCTCGTCGGCGCGCAGCGCTGCCATCTGCGCGGCGGTGGACAGGTGATACGCCTGCACCCGGGTGCCCGGATAGGCCGCGGCGAGCTCGGCGAGCGGGCGAGTGAGCAGGCCGGGTGGTAGCTCGAGAGGGATGCCGATCCCCAGGACGCCGTCGCCGGCCGTGGTGTGCCGGGCGACGGCGGCCAGAGCCTGATCGTGGCGGACCAGGACGGCGCGGGCCTCGTTGAGGAGGGTCAGGCCGGCCTCAGTGGCCACCACGCCGGTCGAGCTGCGCACGAGCAACTCCACCCCGAGTTCGCGTTCCAGGGCGCTGACCGTCTGGGACAGGGCCGGTTGGCTCAGATGCAGCCGGCGCGCGGCCGCGGACATGCTGCCCTCCTCGGCGACCGCGATGAACGCTCGCATCTCTCGCAATTCCATGTATTGATCGCATCACGCCCGGCACGCCCGGCGCCACCACCGGGCTACCCGCGTCTGGTCGCCTTTCACGGGTCCGGCTGCAGCGGTCGCAGCTAGAACATCGAGCGGCTCGCCCGTGGCGACGGTGTCCTCGGTCCCCTCGGAACGGATCTTCTCCCAAGGAGCGGGTTCAAGATCTCTCCAGGCTGTCCCCCTCAATAGAGTCCATGAGAACGTCACCGGTTCCAGTGAGCACCGGTATACCGATGTCGAGTGCGAATCCTCCAGGGCCTTGGGCAGGTCCCCGTGAGTTTGGCCGGTGAAGGTTACCGGTCCCCCGTTGGCAGGGAAACGGACGAAATGGCCCACAATCGTCTCTTCCTGGTGGGCAGGTCGCCTGTGATGTTCACGCAGCGTGAAGCCGGGCCGCTTCGGTAATCATTGCTCAAGTGCGCGTAAGCGGCCGTGTGCGCTCCGCTGACGGGCGCCGGCCTCTCCGCTCCGCGCGCCTTATGACGGCCCCTCGGCAAACCGCCTGGCGACGCGGCGGGACGCGGTGCTCCTCTCGTCTATGGCCGCAAATGCCCTAAGGACCCTCAGCCATGACGAGTTGGGATTAAGGCGGTCGGCTCCCATCCGCGCGAAGGGGTGGACCGCGGTCGGGGGAATCAAGTCTGTTGGGCGTATTGCGGGTAGCCGTAGCCGACTACTTCGGAGGTGTCACGGGTCCGGATCTTGACGGCGTTGTCGGTGTTGCCCTCGACGGTCTGGATGGTGCCGTCGTGGTTGTCCTTGATGACCACGCCGATGTGGTCCAGGCCGCCGTCGCCCCAGGAGAAGAACACGACGGCTCCCGGCTTGGGGGCGTTGCCCCACTGGCCCTGTTCCTGGAACCACTTGGCGTGCGCGGGGACGAAGGCGTCGCCGCCGAACCCCTTGACGCCGAGCGTGTTGCCGACCCAGGAGACGAACATGTCGCACCAGTCGGCGTCGGCGTAGTCGCTGATCGACCCGCCGTCTCGCCGCACGCCGCGCCGGGCGTAGGGGGAGGACATGAACCACTGGTTGTACTTGGTGCTGCCATTGACGTCTTCGGTGGTGCCGACCTGAGAGGTCGCGTGTTCGGTGATCGCGTTCATCCGTGGGGCATTAATGAGGGAACCCTTGACAATTGGGTCAACGCCTATCGTCGCGAGCACGCCGACGACGAGCCATCGTTGACCGTCAGCGAGCGCGCACGGCTTCGCGAACTCGAGCGTGAG
>JBJMIW010000318.1:0-4262 GCA_045806665.1 Actinoallomurus sp. | reverse complement strand
TGTGATGCTGGGCTGATGAGGGTGTCGGGGATCGCCTACCAGTTCCGGCACCGCCAACTCCAGGACTGGCTCACCCCTCCACAACAGCCACCCCGGCCTGGTCATCCCGTCGCCGTCGACCCACCTGCGCGAGACCGGGCCGGGGAGCAGGGGTGAAGGTGGGTCGTCCCGCTGGACGTACGACCTTCACGCTCCGGGCTACGCGCGCATGATCAGCGTGGAGGCGGCCGACGTCTACCCGGAAGATCACGGGGGCGTAGGACGGTCGCTGTTAGCAAACCCGTTAGCAAAAAGCCCCCTTGCATGATCGCAAGGGGGCTTTGACCTGGGCGCAGCCGGAGGGATTCGAACCCCCAACCTTCTGATCCGTAGTCAGATGCTCTATCCGTTGAGCTACGGCTGCTGGCTTGCAAGAGTGTAGCGGCACTCCGGGGGGCCACGCGAATCGGATAACGCGGGGCCCGGACGGCGGGTCCGGGGTGGTCGGCCGGCGGGTCCGGGGGGTGCGGCCGGTTCCGGACGGCTTCCCGTTAGGGAGAGGTCTCCCCATCGTCACGTCACGGAAGTAACCTCCGCACGTCCGACCCTGGAGGTATCAATGTCACTGTCCCGACGACTGCTGGCCGGTGGGCTGGCGCTCGCGACGGCGGGTACGGCGTTCGCCGTGGCCACGACGAGCAGCAGCGCCGCCACTCCGGCGCACCAACGGACGCGGGAGCCGATCGTGATCGCGCACCGTGGCGCCAGCGCGTACCGGCCGGAAGAGACGATGCACGCGTACCAGCTGGCCGTCGAGATGGGCGCCGACTACATCGAGCCGGACGTCGTGACGACCAAGGATCATGTGCTCGTCGCCCGGCACGACAACTGGCTGAACGACACGACCGACGTGGCGAGCCACCCGGAGTTCGCGGGTCTGAAGAAGACCAAGACGGTCGACGGCGTGCAGCGTACGGACTGGTTCACCGAGGACTTCACGCTGGCGCAGCTGCGGACGCTCCGGACCAAGGAGCGGCTACCGGACATCCGGCCGGGCAGCAGTGCGTTCGACGGGCTTGACCCGATCCCGACGCTGGAGGAGGTGCTGGCGTTCGCGCGCAACCACCACGTGGGCGTCTACCCGGAGACGAAGCACCCGACGTTCTTCCGGTCGATCGGGCTGCCGCTGGAGGACGAGCTGCTGAAGGACCTGGCGAAGTACGGCTTCAAGGGCCGGAACGACAAGGTGTTCATCCAGTCGTTCGAGACGGCGAACCTGCGGGAGCTGCGCAAGAGGACCAGCATCCGACTGATCCAGTTGATCGACACCCAGGGCAACAAGCCGTACGACTTCGTCGTGAACCAGGACCCGCGCTCGTACGACGACCTGGTCAAGCCGGAGGGGCTGAAGTGGATCGCGACCTACGCGGACGGGATCGGCCCGGCCACCTCGCGGATCATCCCGGTGGACGCGAACAACCACGCGGGCGCGCCGACGACGCTCGTACGGGACGCGCACCGGGCCGGTCTCGACGTGCACCCGTGGACGGTGCGGCCGGAGAACAACTTCCTGCCCGTCGAGTACCAGCAGGGCAACCCTGGCTCGCCGAACTTCAAGAGGGCCGAGGGTGACGCGTCGCGCTACTTCGCGGACATGTACCGGCTCGGCGTCGACGGGATCTTCTCCGACGACTCGGCGCTGGCCGTGTCGACCCGGCACCGGGTCTTCGGACGCTGACCTGCGACGGGCGCTCCCGTGCCGCACGGGGCGCCCGTCAGTTCTCGTCCTGCAGCTCGCGTTCGAACTCCTGCTCCGCGGGCCTGGGCAGGTAGCTACGAGCCTGCCGGTCCTCGCCCGGCGAGTGGCAGCCGGCGATGGGCGCGGCGTGGTACTTCACCATCTGGGCGCGGACGCCGCCGAAATTCGCGCGGTACGCGTCGTACAGCGCCGGGCTGTCGATCCGCAGGAGCGTCTCGTCGTTCTCGCGGAGCGCGCTGTAGCTGAGGTTGTGGCTGCCGGCCAGAATGATCTTCTTGTCCCTCTGCCCGTAGTAGGCGCCCTCGATGAGGATGTATTTGTCGTGGGTGAAGGCGCCCTGCTTCTTCGGCTTGCCGTTCGGGTCGAGGACGGGCCGGCCGCGGTCGTCGCGGATCGGGTAGGTGAACTTGGAGCAGCGCAGCACCGGGCCGTGGTATTTCCCGGCCTTGGCCGTGAGGATGGTCTCGGCGGTCCGGCTCATCGCCGAGTAGATCAGCTCGACGTCGCAGCCCTTGGCGTCCAGGTCGAACAGTCTGTGCGCGACGTCCGCGCGGTTCAGCTCGAACATGTTGACCCGGACGATCGTCCGGTGGTCCGCGGTGCCGACCTTCTTGTTGCCGGTGCACTTGACGTTCTTGAGCACCTGGTACACGTCGTCGGTCGCCGCCTGCCAGGGGGTCGTCCCCTGGCGGGGGAAGAAGAACGTCTTCACGGCGCCCGCGTTGAAGGTGCGGTAGTAGTTCGGGTTCTTGCGCATGGCCGCGAGGTCGTTGAAGTAACGCTGGTAGGCGCCGTACAGCGCGGCGTTGCCGGTGAAGGTGACGGCCTCGTTGAAGTTGGTGAGGCGCGTGTTGGGGCTGATGTTTCCCGAGCCTTGGACGACGACGTTGCTCGTGCCGAGGGTGCTGGAGAAGAGATAGAGCTTGTTGTGGTTCTTCGGGGAGTTCCTGGTGCCGATGCAGGCGCCGTCCGGGCTGCAGACGCGCAGGAACGACCGCCCGGCGATGTTCGTGCCAAGGGCCTTCTCGAGTTTCACGACGCCGGCGTTGTGGACCCGTACCTGGCCGGGCTGCAGCGGGGTGTCGCGGGGCGGTTCCCAGGTGTTGCGTTCGTCGATGACGACCTTGACGCTGACGTTCCGCGAACGGTGGGCCTTGACGAGGGCGTCGACGACCACGCCGTCGCGCAGGAAGTAGATGGCCAGCTGGATGGCCGACCCGCGCGCCGCGCCGTTGATCAGCTGGATCAGCCTGGTCTCGATCGCGTCCTGCTGGGCGCGCGTCCCGGACGGGGTGCTGAAGACGACTCCGCTCCGGACCGACCCGCCGGCCGCGGCCGCCGGACCTCCCGGGCCGATCAGCACGCCGAGTGCCGCGAGCGCGGCCCCCATTCGCCGGAACGATCTCCTCATCCGACCCCCTTCGAGAGCCGCGCGTCGCCGGACGCAGGGACCCGCCTGGCGATCACGATGCCGCCGCACAGGGGATTGTGGCACGAATCAGCAGTTTTCCCGAAGAATCCCGAAGATCTCAGCGCGTCCCGTGAGCACCACCCCGAGGTCACGGCTTTTGCGGTAATTCGGGTGATCTTGTGAACTATCCTTGACACTGGTCGTAAGAAGAGCCGCGCCGTCCGACACCTGGAGCACGTGCATGGCAAGGTGGTCCCGGTTCGCCCCCACCGCCGACCGGCGTCTCGTGAAGGCGCTGCATGAGGGGGACGAAGAGGCATTCGCGACGCTCTACGACGTGTACGCCGAGCGGCTGTACGACTACTGTGCGGCGCTCCTCGACGACGAGAAGGTCGCCGCGGACGTCGTACACGACACCTTGATCGACGCGTCTCGCCGCGCGCCGCGGCTACGCGAGCGCGAGAGACTGCGCGCCTGGCTGTACGCCGCGGCGCGCCGGCGCTGCCTGCTGCGCAAGCGATCCGCCGGGATGGCGGATGACGAGGCGTTCGCCCGGCTGGACTTCTTCCAGCGAGAGGTGCTGTTCCTCGTTCACCGCCACGACCTGACCGGCGAGGATCTGGCCGCGACACTCGGCGTCACAAGCCTGCGGGCCCAGCGGCGGCTGATCCGGGCCACCCGGCAGTTGCCGCACGCCGAGAAGGTCGTGGACGCGATCACGGTGTCCGAGCCGCCCGAGACGCTCCGGCATCGGGTGCTGCACGCCGGCACCGACCCGGAGCTCGCCGGGTACCGGACGGAGATCGCCGCGCGGGGCGGGGCCCTGACGGCCGAGGGGATGCCCCGGCAGCCGGACGCGCCGTCCCGGCTGGCGCGGCGCTGGGCGTTCGCGAGCGGCGGATCGGTCGCGGCGCTGGCGACGGCCGTGGCCGTGCTGGTGTTCATCGGCCCGAACGTGCCGCTTCCGGATCTGCAGTGGCCCGGCGAAGGCAAGCCGCCGTCGAAGACGCCGGCCGTCCGGGCACCCCAGCCCGATGATCCCGTCGCCGGCCTGCCCCGGACCTCTCCGCCGCGGACGCAGGTGCCTCCCGCCAACCTTCCCCAGGAGCTCCC
>JBJMIW010000317.1:0-8559 GCA_045806665.1 Actinoallomurus sp. | reverse complement strand
TCGGGGGGCTCCTCGCTGAGCGGGGCCGGGTCAGGGTGCCGGGCACTGAGAGGTCTCCGTGCGACTGTCGGCTGTGTGGTTCCCGCCAGGGGCGCGAACTGACAGATTCGCCGATTCGCCACCGATACGGTCGGCTCGTCGATCAGCCGATCAGGTGCTTCACGGCCTTACCGATGATCTTGTTGCGTTCGGCGGTGGCCTCGCTGAGTGACGCAATCGCAGCGAAATGCAGCGAGTGTCGGTGGCCGGATGTAACGTCGGTCACATCGCGGCTCGGGGGCCGTGCGTCTGCATGCTCACTCGGGAGGGGGATTCTCGGTGGTCACTCGGCACCGCTCCGCGCGGCTTGCGGCAGCCGGTGCTCCGCCCCGGCTGCTCGACCGGCACCTGCTCGGGATCGCCCCGATGGCCGTCGTCCTGCTGGACGAGCTCGGGCGGGTCACCCGCTGGAGTCCCATCGCCGAGGAGCTGTTCGGCGCCCCGTACGACGCGGTGGCGGGCCGTCCGCTGCGCACGCTGCTGCGCCTCCCGCAGGAGCACCGGTCGGCGTTCGAGTTCGGCGACCGCCACCTGCGGCACGTCTGGACCGGCGTGTGCCTGGTCGCGCGCCTCGACGACGACCTGTTGCGGGAGATCGCCTGGTGGGTCTATCCGCTGACCGGCCCGGACGACGCCCGGGGACTGGCCGTGGCCGCCGACGCCCAGCGCATCCGCGAGCACGGCCCCGGCCTCGCGCTGGGCGACGCGCTCGTCTCGCCCCCACCGCCCACTCCGCTCACCGCCACGAGCGGCGTCCGCATCCTGCGCGTCGAGCCCACCCTCGTGCCCTCGGCCGCGGCCGACCCCGCGATGCTCCGGCGTCGGCTCGCGGAGCTGCTGCCGCCGGACACCGACCACCGGGACATCGCCGACCAGGTCCTCGCCCGCGGCTATCCGGCCGTCAACGTGAGCGTCACCGTACGCCTGCCGTTCGCCGGTCAGCGGGACGCCGCACCGCGGCTCACGCGTGTCCGGCCCACCGTCCCGCCCCTCGACGATCCGCCGCCCACTGACGCGCTGGAGCACGTGGCGGCCCAGGAACGCCTGGACTTCCTCAACCACGTGGGCGCCCGCCTCGCCGACACCCTCGATCCGGTCCAGACCGCCGACGCCCTGTGCGACGCGCTCGTGCCCTCGTTCGCCGACTTCGCCGGTGTCCAACTGCTGGAGTCGATCGTCTCCGACCAGGAGCTGCCTCCCGCCGAGGCGGATACCTCGCCCAGCGTGGTCCGCGTGGCCATGCGGTACGACGAGGAGGAGGGCCACTGGGACGACCTCGTCCCGCTCGGCGAGGTGATCCGGCTGCCGTCGGGCATGCCGCTGTCCGGGGACCTGACGACCGGGCAGAGCATCAACATCCCCCGGGTCGGCGAGCGCGTCGGCCGCCGCATCTCCTCCGGCGTCGGCGGCCGTGACCTGCGGGCCCTGATCCGCGGCCGGGCGCTGCTCATCACGCCCCTGATCGCGCGCGGCAAGCTGTTAGGCACCATCGTCCTGATGCGCCGGCGCGACCGGCCGCCGTTCTGCGAGGCCGAGGTCGCCGTGGTCGAGGAGCTGGGCCGCCGCGCCGCGGTCTGTGTCGACAACGGACGCCTCTACCGCCGGGAGGCGCGCGTCGCGGCGCAGCTGCAGCGCAGCATGCTGCCCGACGCCCCGCCCGTCGTCGCCGGGGCACAGATCTGCTACCGGTACGTCCCGGCCGACGAGGCGGTCCGGGTCGGGGGCGACTGGTTCGACGCGATCCCGCTGCCCGGCAGCAGGCTCGCCCTCGTCGTGGGCGACGTCATGGGCCACGGCCTGACCTCCGCCGCGATCATGGGACAGCTCCGCACCGCCGTACGCACCCTCGCGCCCCAGGACCTGCCGCCGCACCAGTTGCTCCGCCAGCTCGACGACCTTGCCCGGCGGCTCGGCGACGACTGCCTCGCGACCTGCGTCTACGCCGTGTACGACCCGGTGGCCCGGCGCTGTGAGATCGCCAATGCCGGGCACCTGCCCCCGGTCCTGGTCTCGCCGAGCGGCGAGTCATGGCTGCTGGAGGTCCCGCCCGGCGCGCCCATCGGCGTGGGCGGCGTCGCCTTCGAGACGGTCGGCTTCGAGGTCGAGGACGGCAGCCAGTTCGTGGTGTGCACCGACGGCCTGGTCGAACGCCGCGACCGGCCTCTCGACGTCGGGCTCACCGCGATGCGGGACTTCCTCACCGGTCCGCCGCGGCCGCTGGAGGACGTCTGCGAGACCCTCATCGAGGGCTTCAGCACGACGGGCCGGCAGGAGGACGACATCGCGCTGCTGGCCGTGCGCTTCGAGGGAATCGCCAAGGAGGACGTCTTCTCCTGGAGTGTCACGGCGGAGCCGGCCGTCGTGCGCGAGACCCGCCGGCTCGCCCGCCAGGCGCTGGAGGCCTGGGGGCTGCGGTCCCTGGTGCCCACCGTCGAGCTCCTGGTCAGCGAGCTGGTCACCAACGCCGTCGTGCACGGCGCGGGCGACATCGGGCTCCGCCTGATCCGCGCCGACTCCCTGCTGTGCGAGGTGCGCGACGACGGGTACGAACTGCCGCACCTGCGCCGGGCCGAGGCCACCGATGAGAACGGCCGAGGCCTGCAGCTCGTCAGTGCGCTCGCCGAACACTGGGGCACCCAGCACACCCCGAGGGGCAAGGTCGTGTGGTTCGAGCACCCCCTGTGACGGGGGTCAGGCCTGCGCCTTCTTGGACCGCTCGTTGTAGACGCCGGCGTACTCCTGGCGCGACAGCTTCTGGATCTCCTTCATCAGCTCGTCCACCATCGCGCGGCGGCCCTTCGCCGGCGGCATGTCCGCGAACGCCGTGTAGTCGATCGGCTTGCCGAACTTCACGCCCGGCCGGCGCAGGCGCGGGAGCGGGATCTTCGCGCCGACGGGCATGATCTTCTCGGTGCCCTTCACCGCGACCGGCACGACGCTGGCGTTGGCGTTCAGCGCGAGCCAGCCCACGCCCGTGTGGCCGCGGTACAGCCGGCCGTCCTCCGAGCGGGTCCCCTCCGGGTAGATCGCGAAGGCGCTGCCCTTCTTCAGCACGCCGAGCGCGATGTCGAGGGCGGCCACCGCGGCGCGCTGCTCCGTACGCGGCACCGGGATGTGGCCCATCGCGCTGAGGAACGAGCCGAGCAGCCGTGCCACACCCTTGCCCTCGAAGTACTCCGCCTTGGCGATGAAGATCACCCGGCGCGGCAGCACGAGCGGGATCAGCACGCTGTCCACGAACGACAGATGGTTGCTGGCGAGGATGACCGCGCCGTCCTCCGGGACGTTCTCCAGTCCGACGACGACCGGTCGGAACACGATCCGGAGCAGCGGGCGGACCACCCGGTACATGAACCAGTACAGCAACTGTGCCTCCTTGACTCTCCGTCACTGTAGACCCGCCGAGACCAGGAGGCCGTCAACGCACCTAGTGGATCATCGTCGGGTCGCACTGGTACTGCCTGGTCTGACGCAGCGGCCGGAACCCCAGCCGCTCGTTGACCGCGAGCATGTGCGCGTTGTCCTCGGCGTTGTCGGTCTCGATCTCGAGCACGGCGGGCCACTCGGCGCGCAGCCATTCCAGCATGGCCGCCTTCACCCACAACCCGAGGCCCTTCCCGCGATGAGGGGTCACCACGGCGGTGTCGTACTGGATCGCCCGGGTGCCGTCACCGACCGGGATGACCAGCTCCGTGAACCCCGCCACCGTGTCCCCGTGCAGCGCGGCGACGGTCAGCAGCGTGTCTCCGCGCTTCTCGACGACCTCGGCCATGTCCCGTACGCGGTCGGTGTCCCAGGTGGTCGTGCCGTAGTCCATCTTCCCCGTCGGCATGTCGCCCATCGCGTTCTTGGCCGCGGCGAACGCCTCCGCCAGGTCGTCCGGCACCACCCCGAGCCAACGGGTCAGGCGGTAGCCGGGATGCTCGGCCCGCACGATCTCCGCCACGCCACGCGCCTCGGCCACGTTCAGCAGCAGCAGGCTGAGGGACAGCGCGCAGGTGAAGCCGTTGGCCTCCAGGAAGGCCGGCCCCGATGTCTGTGAGGACGCCTCCACGACCAGGGTGCCGCGCTTCTCGTCCCGCGCCGCCCGCGCGACCGTCCGCAGCAGGCAGGTCCCTACGCCCCGGCGGCGGTGCTCAGGATGGACGTGCAGGCTGAACTCGCCGAGGTGACGCCGGCCCGGACCCTCGAACAGCCGGAGGCGCGCCACCCCGGCCACGGCGTCCTCCGCTGCGGCGACCCACAACAGCTGGCGGCCGCCCGACGCGGGCGTGGTCAGGTGGCCGTGTATCTGATCGAGCGTCGGCGCCGGTTCACCGGGGAAGTCCTGGGCGATCGACGCCGCGACGACCGCATGCCACGCGGCGACGTCGGTGTCGGAGACGTCGCGCAGTCGCTGAACCTTGTCCAAGGACGCTCCTCGATCGTTGGCTCGCTTCCCTAAGGACCGTACGCGCCCCAGCCCGAGCACGTCTTTGATTCCGAACAGCCGCCTGGATCGGTATCGCGACGGAGTCCGCGCCCCGCCGACACGGCGTTCCAGGTCCGCCCTTTACGCGGTTTTTGCCGGACATGTCGGTACGCTGTGCGGGCATTTTTATTCGGCCCCACGGACGTCAGCGGATGCGAAGGGTGGACAGCGTGGCCGACCTTGAACGGGTTCTGGTGATCATCCCGACCTACAACGAGCGGGAGAACCTGGAGATCATCGTCGACCGGGTCCGCGCGGCCGTCCCTGCGGCCGACATCCTGATCGCCGACGACGCGAGCCCGGACGGTACCGGCCAGATCGCCGACGAGATCGCCGCCCGGGACGAACACGTCCACGTCCTGCACCGCTCGGGGAAGCAGGGCCTCGGCGCGGCGTACATCGCCGGGTTCGGCTGGGGCATGGAGCGCGGCTTCGACGTCCTGGTGGAGATGGACGCCGACGGCTCCCACCAGCCGGAGGAACTGCCGAGGCTGCTGAGTGCGCTGGAGGACAGCGACCTGGCCATCGGGTCCCGCTGGGTGCGCGGCGGCACGGTGGAGAACTGGCCGAAGAACCGCGAGGTCCTCTCTCGCGGCGCGAACACGTATGCGCGGCTGCTGCTGGGCATCCCCGTGCACGACTCGACCGGCGGGTTCCGCGCGTACCGCGCCACGACGCTGCAGAAGATCGGCCTCGAGGACGTCATCTCGCAGGGCTACTGCTTCCAGGTCGACCTGACCCTGCGCACCGTACGCCATGGCCTCCGGGTGGCGGAGGTGCCGATCACCTTCGTCGAGCGCAACCGCGGGAGCTCCAAGATGAGCCGCGGCATCATCGTCGAGGCCTTCCGCCGCGTCACCGGGTGGGGCGTGGAGTACCGCCTGGGCCGCCTCACCGGCCGGCGCTGATCTCGGGAGTTGCCCGCTTTGTTGGGGCCTGTCGTACAATTGACGATCGTTGTCCGTCGCTGATTCGTGACTCCCGCGGTCCCCGCCACGCCGGGGTCTGAGGGACTTTCCTCCCCCGCACGACGAAAGCGCCTATGCACCACGGTCCCCCCATTCCCGACCAGGTGAGCGAGGAGCCGGCCCCCCGGCCGATCTTCCCGGTCGACCATCGAACCCCGGTCCGCGACCGGTGGTGGCGCGACCCGTACCTCGTCGTCGCGGTTCCCGTCGGGCTCTGGGCGATCCTGGTCACGCTCCGGCACAGCTGGGTCAGCGACTTCCTGCTGCACCAGGCGACGGTGACCAGCCTCGCGCGCAACCTGTGGAGCCCGGCCGATCCGATGGTCGGCGCGTCCTCCGGCAGCCCGTACTACTCGCCGTACGCCCTCCTGCTCGGCCTGATGAAGGCGATGACGGGGGCGTCGGCCCGTACGGTGCTCGAGGTCGCCGGCCTCGTCAACGTCGCGCTGCTGCTCTTCGCCCTGCGCCGCTTCTGCCGCAACCTCGGAGGCGGCCGGCCGGTGGCGGCCCTCGCCCTGGTCTTCAGCCTGCTCCTCTGGGGGATCGACCCGGTCGCCTGGAGCGGCTTCCTCGGGCTGTACTCCGTCTCCTGGACGATGAGCTACCCGAGCCTGATCGGCACGGCGCTGATGCTCCTGGTCTGGGACGCGTTCCTGCGCCACCGGGCGCAGCCTGAAGGACTGCGCCCGCTCGTCACGGTGGCGTTGCTCGGCACGCTCGTCGTCCTGATCCACCCGTTCACCGCGGTCAACATGGTCATCGGCCTGGTCGCCTTCGTCCTCGCCGACCCGCGCGCCTCACTCCAGGCCCGGCCCCTCCGTCTCGCCTTCGGCGCGGCGGTCGCATTTCTCCTGGTCCTCGGATGGCCGTGGTCGGACGTCTCCAGCCTCTTCGGCGCCGCCGGCGACTTCGACGCCGTGCACCAGGTCCTGATCACGGACGTGGTCAAGGACGGCGGCTTCGCCGCGTACGGCTTGGCCCTGATCGGCCTCCCCGCACTCATCACCGCGGGCCGCCGCCCGCTCGGCCGCGAGCTGCAGATCCTGTTCATCCTCGCGGTCATGGTCGTCGGGTTCGGTGCGGCCACCGGCTCGTACGGGCTGGCGCGCGCGATCCCGGTCGTCATGCTCCCGCTCCACCTGGCGCTCGCGTCCTACCTCGGTCATCGCGCCAAGGGCCGGCCCGTGTACGCGGCGGTCACCGTCGTCGCCTGCTGCGTCGGCCTGTACGGCGAGTCCGGCGGCCTGATCCGCGCCTACTGGGGCGACGTCTCCCCGCCCACCCTGAAGGCGTGGGGAGCCCCGCCGCCCCCCTCGTACGACCCGGTGCTCGCCGGCATCCGTCCGGGGGAGGTCGTCATCAGCGACGACCGGGACCTCGCCCGCCAGGCCAACGCCCGGGGCGCCTACACGGTCGCCCCCGCCTGGCCGTACCCCTTCGTCGACGAGGCCGCCCGCCACCGCGACACGACCGCCTTCTTCGCCAAGGGCACCGACCCCCGGGACCGCCTGGCCATCGCGGACCGCTACGGCGTCACCTGCGCCCTCGTCGCCCGCACCCACGCGATCCTGAAGCCCGACGCCCTCCCCGGCTTCACCGTCGACGCCCGAATGTCCACCCCCCGAGCCATCCGCCTCTGCCGCTCCTAGTCTGTTCGACCGACCGGCCGAAGCGGGAGGCAGGCGATCCGGGCTGCTGCATCGGACGCCGCGGACGCCGCGGATGGCCGCCCAGCCGACCTTGCCGTCGTTCTTGACCCACCAAACCCGGCAAAGCGCCCGTCGCAGCGTCCACACCGACGTCGAAGAGTCAACACCGACGTCGAGGAGTCCACGGCGACGGCAAAGTGATCACTCGCGCCGTGCCGCTGCCGTGAGATCATTCCTCGACGTTCAGGACACGAAAGGATCGTGCCGCGTAGGCGCCCAGGTCGGCTCCGTGCATGATCACGTTGACCAAGATCGAACTGATAAGGATGCGGTCAGGTGGTAAGGCGGGAGCCTCGGAGGCCTCCCAGCTCCGAGCCTGAGTGAGGGCGGAGCGTCCGAGTACGGGCTAGGCTTGACCGACGCAGGCAAGGCAGTGGATACCGAGATCCGGAACATGCGCGGAACGGGCACCATCCAGACGCGCGCAGCGGCCAGGCTCCGCTAGGCTCTACCAGCGACAAGCCCTCGTAGCTCAGGGGATAGAGCAACGGTTTCCTAGGGAACACACGCCGTGATCGTCCGGCGCGAGCCGTTGCCCTAGTCGATCAGCGAAAACCCTCTTTGACCTCCGCTGATCGTCTCCAGCACGGTCGCGCTATCGAGTGCCATAGCTGACCCTCGTATGCAGTCATGTGCCACCGTTCGCGGGCCATACGCGGGCCAGAATCGCCGCTCTAGACGTGACACGAACAAACGCTAATTGCATGGGAGACATTGAGCGGCATGCAGCCGCGAGAGCACTGTCTGGGGCCGTATGTCCCACAGTGGCCGATAGACCCGTCTGTGTCAGGTGACCGAGACTCGGTCGCCCGGCATCTATAGCTTCCGTCTGGGGGCCGCTTGTCGGGGAGGTAGCACATGGCGCGACGGGTGCCTAAGTACGAAAGGCGTCAGAACATCAAAATCGGTTTCGTAGCCGCGTTTTTGGTGCTGTGCGTGACCGCTTGGGACTCCGGGAAGTTCAGCTACTGGGGTCCGCCACTGATGGCCTGGGGCGTGTACGAACTGTTCTTGGTGCCCACTCGTTGCAGGGCGAGAACCACGCGCAACGGCTTGTGTAAACACTCCTGCTACGGCCTGCTCAAGGGATGCAGGCATCAGCCGTCGCACGGTCCCGGGAAGAGGGCGGACCTGCTCTGCGCCCTCACGGGAGGACGATCGCGGGCCATACCTTCACCAGCCGGCGGGACAGCGGCCCTCCAGAGCCAGCCCATTCCGGACCCGGACGCCGTCACTGTCGAACCCACGCAACGCCTGGTGATTGCGTTCACGATCGTCGGCGGCATTGCTGGCGTCGTGCAGACCGTTCTCGCAGCGCTATCCCTGGCATGAGCGGCGAAGGCAAGCTGCAAACTGTAAATCCGTCGGCTTA
>JBJMIW010000316.1:0-22195 GCA_045806665.1 Actinoallomurus sp. | reverse complement strand
GCCCCGGGAACATCGGCACCGACCTCCTGATCAAGCTGCTGCGCAGCGATGCGATCGAGGTCCATTCCATGGTCGGCGTGGATCCCGCCTCCGAGGGCCTCGCCCGTGCCCGCGACCTGGGCATCGAGGCGTCCGCAGGCGGCGTTGACTGGCTGCTGGCCCAGGACACGCTCCCCGACTTGGTGTTCGAGGCCACGTCGGCCAAGGCGCACCTGGCCAACGCCCCACGCTACGCCGAGGCCGGCATCCGGGCGATCGACCTGACCCCCGCCGCCGTCGGACCGTTCGTCTGCCCCCGGTCAACCTGGACGACCTGTCCGACACGCCCAACCTGAACATGATCACCTGCGGCGGGCAGGCCACCATCCCGACTGGTGGTGGGCCAGTTCTTCGTCGTCGAACCAGGCTCGTTCTGGGCAGCCGGACCCACCACCTGACCGACGCCTTGGGGGCTAACCGGAATACCGGCGGTACGGCTGGCATGGCCCGTGAAATGGGGGCTGGCGTCGCTGACTGAGAACCTCGGATCGCGCATCCTGAGGAGTAGACCCGGCACAGCGAGGGGGAACATGATGTGTCGGGATCGGCCTCCAGGCCCGTAGCGAACGCGCCCGATGACGCCGCCGCTCCGTGGTGACGTCCCATCCCGAACAGGGCTGGACTCTGTTCCGCAACGGCGTGGTCGTCTTCGATGGCACGGCGAACTCCTCGTCACCTCGCCACTGCGACGGGTCAACGGCCGTCGTGCGGCCTTCCGCCCGTTGTGAGGAGCACATCGATGCGCCGTATTCAGATCAAGGTCAAGCGATCACGCCCCACCGCGCTGCCCGAACTCGACCTTCGCACACCGACCGGCCGCTCAATGCGGTACCGAACCGCCGTCGGCCTGGGTTCCGGCACTCGCGGTCTGATCCCGCCCGACGTTAGGAGAGTGATGCAACCGGAACCGAGCGCCACCGATGGTGCCACCGGCCCGCGCTCTCAGGACGGCTCATCCGCGACTGTCTACCTGGCCGTGCCCCTACCGCCCGGCATGACACTCGGCGCTGTCCAGCTCGCCCTCGCCTGTGCCGCACGCCGGGCCACCGCCGGCGGTCGGCGGGTCCGCTATGTGCGGGGCATGTACGTGCCGGCGCAGACGCGCATGCTGTGCGTATTCATCGCGGAGAACGAGGAAGCGGTGTACGCGGCGGTGCGACTGGCGCAGCTTCCCTTCGTGCCTATCGACGCCGCCTGTCCGCCCGGTCGACCGCTCCCCGGTCGACCGCCCCCCCGGTCGACCGCCCCCCCGGTCGACTGACGCCATGCGGCCCGGCAGCGAACCTTCCCCGTCCCCTGCCGCCGGGCCGCACGAGCAGACCTCATCTCCCTGGCCCCGATCGCCGGTCGCCAGCCGCCGGGGAGCCGGCTCCGCACCAGTGCTCGACGAGCTGCCGGGCCATCGAGGTCGTCCCCGTTTCAACGATCAACGCCCGGTTCGGTCGAGTCTGCCCGCTCCTCCCGGTCAAGAGGCGGATATCGTGGAGATGGCAATGCAGGGACGGCGGCCGCCCGGCTCGGGGCGTGGCAGCGACGACCCGATCGGAGCCCGTGGGCACGTGATCGTGGCCGATGACGACGTGCTGCTTCGCGAGGGACTGGCGAGCCTGCTCACCCGCTCCGGGTTCGAGGTGGTGGGGCAGGCCGGTGACGGCACGCGGCTCTTGGAGCTGGTCCGCGAGCACGTTCCCGAGCTGGTGATCGTCGATATCCGGATGCCACCGACCGGTACAACCGAAGGTCTGCAGGCCGCACAGAAGATCCGTGAGCTGTTTCCCCAGATCGCCATACTGGTTCTATCTGCATATGTCGAGGTCGACCATGCCATCGAACTGCTGTCGAGCGGCGATCGTGTCGGTTATCTGCTTAAGAGCCGCGTCACCGATGTGGCTGAGCTCGTCGACTCACTGGAGCGGATCGCCAAGGGCGGCTCGGTCATCGATCCCTCGCTGGTGCAGGAACTCATCGCCGCCCGCCGCCGTGAAGAGTCTCTGGCCAAGCTGAGCTCGCGCGAGCGTGAAGTGCTCGCGCTGATGGCGGAAGGGCGGTCCAACGCCGGCATCGCCCGGAAACTGTGGGTCACCGAGGGGACGGTGGAAAAGCACGTGCACAGCATTCTGATCAAGCTGTGTTTGCCCGAGACGGAGGCCGACCACCGCCGGGTCCTCGCGGTCCTCGCCTTTCTCGACGCCCGTTTAGGGGGTGTGGATACTCGGTTTCGTCGCTGACCTGACAGCGGGCGCGGGAAGCCGGTGAAGGCCAAAAGGTCATCACGAGCCTCATCCGGATGGGCGGCGGCGTCGGGCCACTTGGCCTCCAGGCTGGCCACCACCCGGCCGCGCTGAGCACACTCTTCGGCGGCGGGTTGATCGAAGATGGTCCGCACCAAGGTCGTGCCCACTCAGTCGTCCCAGTGGGCCAGGACCCGCTCCTGGATGTCCTTCGGGTAGATGTACCGGAAGGAGCTTCGCGCATTCGCCAGCCGGCCGCTGGCACACTGGAAACAGGTCCTCGACCGGGCGCGGATCACCTACGGGAGCATCCAGACACCAGAAGAAGCGGCTCCTCACAGAGGCCGTGTCCTTCACAGCGGGGACGGTCGAGGACGATCTTCATGCGGGACCACTTCCAGGACGGGGAGCTCTTCGATGCTCCGGGTGATGTTGCTCGGCACCCGCACTTCCGTACCGACGACGAGCCGCCCGACGCGGCGCGACAAGGCTTCGATGACCGCGTGAGCCTCGAGGCGGGCCAGGCCCTGGCCGGCGCAGCCGTGCGGGCCGTAGCCGAACGACAGGTGGTCGATCGGGTTGCGCTCGACCAGGAACTCATCGGCGTTCTCATAGTGGCGCGGGTCCCGGTTGCCGGCACCGAACAGGATCGCGACCTGCGCCCCCTCCGGGACCAGGACACCGTCGATTTCCACGTCCCGGGTCGTACGACGCCCCCAGGCGTGGACCGGGGCCCAGTAGCGGAGCGCTTCGTTGAATGCGGCCGGTACCAGCGACGGGTTCTCCCGCACCAGCGCGAGCTGGTCGGGGTGCGCGGCGAAAAGGGCGACGATGTTCCCGATGGAGGCGATCGTGGTGTCGACGCCGGCACCGAGGTACTGGTGGATGATGTGGCCGGCCGTGTTGGGCGGGATGTCGCCGCGGGCCTCGGCCTCGAAGATCCCGCGTCCGACCGAGCCGGGCGCCAGGTCATCGGCGGTGACTCCCGAGCACCAGCCGTACAGCTCGCCTGCGATCGGGAAGCTCTCCGCCGTGCGCTGGTTCATCGGTCCGATGACCTGCATCGCCGCCTGGCCCCAGCGCAGCATGTTGTCGCGGACGTGGCCGGTGAACCCGATGAGATCCGCGACGACATCGAGCGGGAGGGCGCGGGCCAGCGCGTCGATGGCCTCGAACGAGCCCTTGCTGACCAGTTTCTCCACGAGCGCATCAGCCTTGGCGTCGATGCTGTCCTTGAGCCCGCGGAGCGCCCGCGGCGACAGGTTGGCGGTCAAGGTCGCACGCAGATGCGTGTGCACCGGCGGGTCCGAGGCGAGGGATGTGCCGGTCAGTGCCTCGTTGACCATCAGGTTGAAGCCAATGGTCCCGACGGAAGAGAAGCTCTCCCAGTCGCCCAGGGCGTTGCGGATCACGTCGTACCTCGTGAGCACGTAGACGTCGTTCGCCGGGAGGCGGACGACACCTCCGAGGGCGCGCAGCGCTGCGTAGGACGGGTAGGGGTCGATGAGCACCTTGTCGTCGAACAGGTCGAGATCGGAGACGGGAGGGGCTGAGTCGATCACCGGTTCACCTCGGGGTCGGTTATCGGTAACCCAGTGAAGCGACCGAACTCACATCGCACAATCGCATGTTTTGCATGCTCCGACATGAATCTGGTGCATGACTGGAGTCAGTCAGCGCGTCCCGGCGGCCTCGATGTCCGCCGCCGCTCGCGCGAGTGGCGACCGAGGTCGGCAACTGGTGCCGGTTGTACCTGGATGTCGTCGCGGGCCTCCCAGCGGATGCGCAGCCGGCGGAACCAGTGCAGCAGCGGGCGCACGGGCTCGGCAGCTCCTACGCCTGCCGGGGCCTCCCCCAGTGAGCCCGGTATGGCGACTCGTCATGGCAGGCGGCCGAGCTATTCGGTGTGTACTTGCGCGGAAGTGCCGCGCCGGGCGTCTGGCACGATCTGTCGGATGACCGAGACGGCTCGGGCCAGGTGCGGTTCTGTGCGGTCAGTTCTGTGGGCGATCGCGAGGTCGACGTTCACGGCGGGGACCAGTGGCCGGAAGACGACGCCTTCGAGGGCCAGGACCGCCACCGGTTCCGGGACGACGGCCACGCCGAGACCGCCCGCGACGAGGGTGATCAGCGTGGAGGTCTCGCCGACCTCGTGGCGGATCCGGGGCTCGACGCCGGCGTCGCGGAAGAGCCCGAGCACGACGTCGTACATCACCGAGCGGCGGTCTGCGGAATGCACGATGAGGTCGGCATCCGCCATGTCGGTGACCCCTACCTGCCGCAGGGCGGCCAGGGGGTGGTTGGCGGGAACGGCGACGACGAGCCGGTCCCGGCGCAGCGGCAGGACGGTGAGCGAGAGATCCGCGATCGGCGGCCTCAGCAGCGCCAGGTCGATCTCGCCGGTCCGCAGTGCCGCGGCCTGGTCGGGCACCAGCATCTCGCCACGGAAGGAGAAATCGACACCGGGCAACTCCAGGCAGAGGCCGCGGGAGAGCGCGGGCAGCAGGCTGTAGGTCGCCGAGCCCACGCAGCCGATCGCGAGATGGCCGACCGCACCGGCCGCGACCCGGCGGGCCTCGTGCGCCGCCTCGGCCACCTCGCCGAGGATCTTCCGGGCTCGTGCGAGGTAGCCGCGGCCCGCGTCGGTGAGCTCGACCCTGCGCGTGGTCCGGTGGAGGAGGTCCACGCCCAGATCGGTCTCCAGCCTGCGGATCGCCTGCGACAGCGGCGGTTGGGCCATGTTGAGCCGCTCGGCGGCGCGTCCGAAGTGGAGCTCCTCGGCGACGGCGACGAAGTACCGCAACTGGCGCAGATCCATATGGGAAAAATCTTAATAGGAGCGAATATTGATACTTCACTGTATCAAGGGAGAGCACCTAGCCTCGAAGTCATGAGCTCCTATCTGTACTCCGCCGTCCGGACCCCGTTCGGACGGTTCAACGGCGCCTTGTCGGGCGTACGGCCGGACGACCTCGCGGCGGGCGTGATCACCGCGCTGCTGGACCGGACGCCCCGGCTGGACCCGGCCGTGATCGGCGAGGTCGTCTGGGGCAATGCGAACGGTGCGGGCGAGGAGAACCGCAACGTCGGCAGGATGGCCGCGCTGCTCGCCGGGCTGCCGACCAGCGTGCCGGGCACGACCGTCAACCGGCTGTGCGGCTCCAGCCTCGACGCGGCGATGAGCGGCTCCCGGATGATCGAGTCGGGGGACGCCGACGTGGTCCTGGCCGGCGGAGTCGAGTCGATGACCCGGGCGCCATGGGTGCTACCGAAGCCGGCCAAGGGCTTCCCGCCCGGTGACCTCGCCGCGGTCTCGACCACGCTCGGCTGGCGGCTGGTGAACCCGCGCATGCCGGAGGAGTGGACCGTCTCGCTCGGAGAGGCCAACGAGCGGCTCCGGGAGAAGTATGCCGTCAGCCGGGAGCGCCAAGACGCGTTCGCCCTGCGTTCCCACCGGCTCGCGGCGGCCGCCTGGGACGAGGGCTTCTACGACGACCTGGTGGTCCCCGCCGGGGAGCTGGAACGGGACGAGGGCATCCGTGCCGACTCCTCGATCGAGAAACTGTCCAGGCTCAAGCCGAGCTTCCGCGCGGACGGCACCATCACCGCCGGCAACGCCTCGCCGCTGAGCGACGGCGCCTCCGCTCTGCTGCTCGGCTCGGCCGCCGCCGCCGACCGGATCGGCCTCGACCCGCTCGCGCGCATCGCCGGACGGGGCGCGTTCGCGCTCGACCCGCAGGACTTCGGCTATGCCCCGGTCGAGGCGGCCGACCGCGCCCTCGCGCGGGCCGGGATCGGCTGGGGCCGGGTCGGCGCGGTCGAGCTTAACGAGGCCTTCGCCGTACAGTCGCTGATCTGCGTCGATGCCTGGGGAATCGATCCGGAGATCGTCAACACCAGGGGCGGCGCGATAGCGATCGGTCACCCGCTGGGCGCCAGCGGTGCCCGCGTCCTCGGCACGCTCGCGAAGGTGCTCCGCGAGCGCGGCGAGCGCTGGGGCGTCGCCGCGATCTGCATCGGCGTCGGACAGGGCCTGGCCGTCGTCCTGGAGAACACGGAGGCCGGAGCATGAGCCGGACGGAGATTCTCGAAAGCGTCGACGAGGCCGTCCGCGGGATCGAGGACGGCAGCACCGTACTGGTCGGCGGCTTCGGCATGGCCGGAATGCCGTTCGACCTCATCGACGGGCTGATCCGGCAGGGCGCGAAGGACCTCACCATCGTCTCCAACAACGCCGGCAACGGAGACGTCGGGCTGGCCGCGCTGCTCAAGGCCGGGCGCGTGCGGAAGGTGATCTGCTCCTTCCCCCGGCAGAGCGACTCCCATGTCTTCGACGGGCTCTACCGAGCCGGGAAGATCGAGTTGGAGATCGTGCCGCAAGGCAACCTCGCCGAGCGGATGCGCGCGGCCGGCGCGGGCATCGGCGCCTTCTACTGCCCGACCGCTGTGGGCACCCCCCTGGCCGCGGGCAAGGAGACCCGGACCATCGACGGGCGCGTTCACGTCCTGGAATACCCCACCAAGGGTGACGTGGCGCTGATCAGCGCCCATCGCGCCGACACGATGGGCAATCTCGTCTACCGCAAGACCGCCCGCAACTTCGGTCCCGTCATGGCCACGGCCGCGACCACCACGATCGTCCAGGTGGGCGGGATCGTCCCCGCCGGCGGCCTCGACCCGGAGGCGGTCATCACGCCCGGCATCTACGTCGACCGCATGGTGCGGGTCGAGGAACGGCACTACACCGTCCAAGGAGCGCGCTGACCATGCCCCTCACCCCGGACGAGCTCGCCGCGGTCGTCGCCCGTGACATCCCGGCCGGCTCCTACGTCAACCTCGGCATCGGCCGGCCCACCCAGGTCGCCGACCATCTTCCCGGCGACTCGGGCATCGTGCTGCACACCGAGAACGGCATGCTCAACATGGGTCCCGCCGCGGTCGGCGAGCAGATCGACCCTGATCTCACCAATGCCGGCAAGGTCCCGGTGACCGAGCTTCCCGGAGCGTCGTACTTCCATCACGCGGACTCCTTCGCCATGATGCGCGGCGGCCATCTCGACGTGTGCGTGCTGGGCGCGTTCCAGGTCTCGGCCACCGGGGATCTCGCCAACTGGCACACCGGCGCTCCCGACGCCATCCCAGCCGTCGGCGGCGCGATGGATCTGGCCATCGGCGCCAAGCAGGTCTTCGTGATGATGACGCTCTTCGACAAGAAGGGCAGGTCGAAACTGGTGCCCGCCTGCACCTACCCGCTGACCGGCGTCGGCTGCGTCAGCCGGGTCTACACCGACGTCGCCGTCATCGACGTGGGCCCGGACGGGGCGGCGGTCCGCGAGACCTTCGGTGTCACGATCGACGAGCTCCGCGACCGGCTGCCCGTTCCCCTCAAGGCCGCCTGACGACCGTACGGCCCGACACCGCGGCCTCATGTCAGGCCGCGGTGTCAGGCTGCTTGGGCGTCCGGCCGTGCGGCATCGGATCCGGCGGAATCAGGTCGGCTCGAAGGGCCTCCGATCACCGGCGTCGACCACCGATCCCGTGAGCGTGTCCACCCTCGCCGACGCCAGGGGCACCGGCGTGAACATCGGCGGCTCCCTCTCTTGATCATCAGATCCGCCGTTAGTTTTACAGTCCCGTTGGCCACGCTGGCAGACCCGGTGTCTCTGGTAGCCGCCGGGGGGTGAGCGCTTCCTGGTCAGCCGGTGGTGAGTGCGGTGTCGTCGAGGACGAAGGAGGTCTGTGCGGTGTAGTCCTCGCTGCCAGTGAACTTGATGGTGATGGTCTGGCCGGTGTAGGCGGCGAGGTTGAAGGTGTGCTGGGTGTAGCCGAGCGCGTGGGCGGCGTTCGAGTACGTCGCCAGGGTGGCGAGTACGGTGCCCGAGCCGTTGAGGATCTGCACGTTGAGGGTGTCGTAGGCCGTGGTCCCTGTCTCTGCGGTGTCGATGTGCAGCCAGAACGACAGGGTCGCCGTCTTCGCGGAGGCGGGGATGGTGACCTGCTGAGAGAGCGTGTCGGTGTGGGTCGTGCCGTAGCCGTCGAGCCAGGCGTCCCAGCTGCCGGAGCGCGGTGGCTCGGACGAGCTGTTGTTGACGACCCCGGAACTGCCCGACCATGGCGCTGGGCTGCCCGTTTCGAATCCGGGGTTGCCGAGCAGCTGTGATCCGGTGGTGGAGCCGATCGTCCAGCTGAAGGACGTGCTTCCCGATGGCCCGGTCGAGTCCGTCGCGGTGACGCTCACGTTGGACGTGCCGGCCGTGGTGGGGGTACCGGAGATCAACCCGGTGGAGGAGTTGATCGACAGGCCGGCGGGCAGCGCGCTCGCCGCGTACGAGAGCGTGCCGCCGGCGGTGTCGGTCGCGGAGATTTGCAGGCTGGCCGGCGTGCCGACGGTGCCGCTCTGGTTCCCCGGGTTGGTCACGGTCACGCTTCCACCGCTGCCGGAGCCGAACTGGACGTCCAGTACGGCGTGCAGTTCGATGGCGTTGGGCGCGACTCCGGTCTGGCCGTGGTTGAAGTCGAAGAACCCGACCCCGGTGATGGTCACGGGTACGTTCGCGGTCTTGAAGCTGCCGGTGGCGGTGTACTTGGCGTCGAATTCGCCGCGCGCCTTCTGGATGCTGGACAACAGCGGGCTGCCGGAACCGACGCAGGTCGGATCGGGGATCTCGCCGATCATCGTGTGACCGGAGCCGTCGGACAGCACCAGGTGGTAGTCGGAGTCGGCTTCCAGCTTGTACTGGGTCAAGGTGACCTGCAGCCGGTACACGGTGGTCTCGGTCGGCTTCACGCGGTTGTTGGCCGGCAGGTTCGACGGTGCCGGGATGGCGTCCAGCGAGGCGATCGTGGTCTGGCTCGTGGACTGAAGGTTGATCGATCCGGCGTCGGCGTCGGTGCCGGTCTTGACCGACCAGCGCTCCACGCCACAACTTCCGGTCAGCGCGCCCGCGTGCGTGACCACTTCTTCGTGTTCCTCGGCGTCGGGTTTGGGGCTGCGGCGGGGACCGGCATCTGAGGCGACGGCCGTCACCACGAGCGCACAGGCCAGCAGCGCGGCCACAGTCGCGAGGATCCGGACGAGTCTGTTGGCGGGGATGAACCGGGACACTGGGCGCCTCCTGGCGGGTAACGGGACGACGATCGGCTTGTGGCGGGCGGCGGCCGGAGCGCACGGACCGGGCGGGGCTCGAGCCACTCGCTCGTTGGTGCAGGAGCCGCGGGTACGGCGACCGTTATCGGGCGGTCGGCGGTGTCACGGCGGCGCTGGGGCGGGCGCCGGTGGAGTAGACGGGGCCGGTGACGGCGCGGACGGGGCCGCCGGTGATGGGCAGGCCGCCGGTGGGTTCGTACGTCGCCTCGTCGAAGGTGCCGCCGGAGGGTGCGTTGGCGACCTCGATGGTCGGCCAGGCGCGTCCGCCGGTGATGGAGGTGGATGCCGTGCAGTTCGCCAGGACGGTGCCGTTGGGGCGTACGACGGGCTGGCCGCCGCCGGCGCTGTTGTCGCAGGCGATCCAGTTCTTGTCGAGGCTGCCGCCGGTGGCCGTGGTCACCGGGTTGGTCCAGGTCAGCCCGCCGTCGGTGGACCGGCTCGTGACGACGGCCGCACCGGTGACACCTCCGCTCTCGGTGATCGCGAGTGAGGAGATCATCCAGGTGGTGTGCTTGGCGTCGTAGGCGACGGACTCGTCGCTGGTCCGGTCGTACGGGCCGTTGCCCTGGAACTTCGTGATGCCGGGCAGGAACCCGCGCGTCCACGTGGAGCCGCCGTTGGTCGAGGTGGCGAACCCGGCTCCGGAGGCTCCGCCGTCGAAGAACCGGCCGACCTGGAACGCGGAGACCATGGTGCTGCCCGAGGAGAAGGTGTCCGGTTCGACCTCGGTCCGGTGCTGGCTGGTGGTGTTGGTGTACGGGTCGGTGCTCACCTGGGTGAGCGCGACGTTCGCCGACGCCGGCCCACCACCGAGGAGCAACACAGCTGCCACGATCGGGGCAGCGAGAGGGAGAGTCACGATTTCGCGCATGCGAGAGCGCCGTGCCACGGCAACCTCCTGAATGCTCAGGCGCTGAGGCCGGCACGGGGCGGAGGCCAGCGAGGTCGCTCAGGCCGAGCGCCCCAAATGTGAATGGCGTCAGGTTTTGTGTCAATGGCCCGGATCTGGACTGAGCTCCCGACCTGCACCTGGCGGCCCGATCCGGCCAGTGGACCGGCCCGCGGCACCACCTCCGCAACGTCGTCGACCACAGGTGCCGTCACCCCATCGAGCGCCCGAGCTCACGGTGGTCGCGTATTCCTTCTTTGACCGCTCCTGGCCATTTGCGGGCTTTGGGATTGTCTGTCCCTTATTTACTGCCTACGTTCCGCGCGGGCGCGGGTCTCGCGCCCTTCAGGCAACGAAGCCTGAAGCGAGCTGCGCGGTTCCGTCTGGGACAATCCGCTGGTGACCACCTTGGACGAATCGGCCCGCGCCGCTTTGCTCCGCCGGGGTTTCGCTCTGGAGTACGTCACGCTCGGCTGGAACGTGGTCGGCGTCGGGGTTCTCGCGGTTGCGGCCTGGTCGGCCCGTTCGGTGGCACTGGCCGGGTTCGGGCTGGACTCCCTCATCGAGATCGGCGCCTCGACCGTCGTGGTCTGGGAGTTGTCGGGGACCGGTGAGGCCAGGCAGCGTCGTGCGCTGCGGTTGATCGGCGGCGCGTTCGCCGCGCTGGCGCTCTACCTGCTGATCCAATCCACCTGGGTGCTGGTCACCGGGTACCGCCCGCATCACTCGCTGCCGGGGATCGCCTGGACTGCGATCACCGCGCTGGCCATGTTCGGGCTGGCCGTCGGCAAGGCCCGCACCGGCGCAGCCCTGAACAACCCGGTGCTGCGCACCGAAGGACGGGTCACCCTCATCGACGGGGTCCTGGCCGCTGCGGTCCTGGCCGGTCTGGTCCTCAACGTCGGGCTCGGCTGGTGGTGGGCCGACCCGCTCGCCGGATACGTCTTGGTCATCTACGCGGTTCGCGAAACCCGAGCGATCTTCGGCGACTCCCCCGCCCGAGACTGCGGCAACTGCACCTGATCGTCACCCGGTTACACACCGGGCCAGACGCAGCTGCCGGTCTCGCTCAGCGCGGGTCGGTCCCGCCGGCGCTCTGCTTTCCGGGGAGCCCGCGCTGTTGGACGCCGGTCTCCTCTGCGGATCCCGAGAGGTTCTTCTTGACGGCGTCGAGAATAGTGAGTCCCTGACCGACGAGGCCGGCGGCGATCTCACTGAGGCCGTCGGCGCCGTTCAGGATATTGACGTTCGCAGCGGCAAGACCGCTTGCCGCCTCCCTGACGATCTGTGGCAACTGGTCGATGAGCATTCGATCAAGTGCCACGCGGTCGTAGGAGGCCGCGGCCTCGGCTTGGATCTTCATCCGTTCAGCCTCTGCCTGCGCCAGGATGCGAACCTTCTGCGCGTCTGCCTCCGCCGGCCTGACCACCTCGGCCACCAACTGCTGCTGGCGCAGCTCAGCCTCTCGCGTGGCCAACTCGGTCTGCGCGGCGATGACCTCACGTTGCGCCTGCGCTTGCGACAGCGGGCCGGACTGCGCGGCCTCGGCCTGCGCCCGGTCTACTTCGGCCTTGTACTGCGCCTGCACGATGGCCGTCTGCCGGGCGTATTCGGCCTGGTTACGCTGCGACTCCTGCTGAGCCTCGGCTGCGGCCTGGGTGGCCTGCGCCTGCGCGATCTGTGCCTGCCGTTGGATCGCGGCGTTGTGGGGAGCCGCCATCGCGTCGATATAGCCGGTGTTCATGTCGTCGATTGACTGAATCTGCAACGAGTCGACGGTGAGGCCAATCTTGGCCATCTCCGCCTTCGAACCATCGAGGACCTCAATCGCCAGCTTCTGCCGCTCGGTGACGATTTCCTCGACGGTCATCGAACCGATGATCGAGCGCAGATGACCGGCGAAGATCCGCCCTGTCAGGGTCGACATCTGATCCTGATCGGACAAGAACCGTTGCCCCGCGTTGATGATGCTCTCATCGTCGTTTCCGACCTTGAACGCAATCACTGAGCGCACGTTCAAGGAGATGCCCTGCTTGGTAACGCAGGTTTCTGACACCTCCGCCTCGCACATCGCCAGCGTCAGGAAGCGCACCTTCCGAAATACCGGCAGAACGAAAGCGCCATGACCAGTAACGACGCGAAAGGGGGCACCGTTCCGGGCCGCTCGGCCTCCGGAAATCAGCATCGCCTCATCCGGGGATGGAACGCGGTAGCCGAACATCACTCGTCTCCTCAGTGCTGCTACAGGACCATTCTCACGAGAGGTCCCCTTTCCCCCGGGGCGATGTCAAATCGACGTCCCCGGGAGAACTGTGATCTGAAGCTTCTCGCGACATTACGCGCATTGGTCCCCCGACGCTAGCCAGGATCATCGATAATCTCGTCCGATGACGCGTCCCATTCGATGACGTCGACCGTCCTCGCACCGCGGGATTCGATGATCAACACTGTCGTGCCTTTCGAAAGCGGGGTATCGGACCACGCCAGATAGGTCTCCGTCCCTCCGCGAAGCTTGACCAGCGCTTCCCCTGGGCCCACAGACCCGCGCGTACCCACGGTAAGGATGCCGAGGCAGCCTATGCAGGACTCATCCCGAACCACCGGCACCCCCCATGTCGCGCCGTGAAGTCCATATTTCTCACACTATCGGGGCCCGACCACGGTCCGGATGGCCCGAACCAACGCGTCGCTTGAGCATAGAACGCCGAATCTCAGGACCGCCCCGTGCGTCATCGGACGGGCCGGCTCATGCAGCATGCCCGGTGCCGCTGATCCGGCTCCCGCTTCTTGTCGTGTACCTCGCCGAACGTCCCGAGGCCCGCAAGCTCCCGGTGCCCTGGCCGTTGTTCCCGGCTGGTGCTCCCCCGCTGATGTCGATGGTCGGGGTCATCGCTGCGGCCGGTCGGCGGTCAGGTTGGGCCATCGTTGCTGGAGCCGGTTCCGCAGGTCGGTTCGGATGGGTTGGGTGACGTGGCGGTAGACGCCGGCGATGCCGGGCATGTGGTGGCCACTCCATGCCATCGCCCGTACGGCAGGGCCGGCGCATGCTCGAAATGGCTGGGCAACCGGCCCCAGGGGTTCGCGCCGTCCCCGTCGGTCACGTAGACGACGCCGGCGTTGTTGCGGCAGGCGAGTCGCAGCGCCCATTCGTACGTGCCGGGCGGAATCGCGTACACCAGATGACACAGGCGCCGGGCCGGGAGGCGCGTCGCCCACTCGGGCGGTCGCAGCCGCATGTACGCCGACCACGGCCCCTCGAAGGTGACGAGCACGTCGGCGACCGACGCGTATCCCGGGTCGGGATGCACGCCGTGGTTGCCGACAATGAAGCCGACGCCGTGGGAGCGCAGTTCCTCACAGGTCCGCCGGTAGGTCTGCAGCGCCTCCGGTCCCGCAGCGACCTGGTCGAGGAAGACGTCCGCGACGCCATACCAGGCCCGGTAGCGCCGCGCATCCGCGTCGATGTCTCCGGCGGGCCGGGCACCGTAGGCGGTGTCGATGTAGCCGGCGACCCGGCCCCCCGCCGCTAGGACACGGTCCACGGCGGCGGCGAATACGGGATCCCGCGCGGGGCCAGGCCCGTTGTGGACGTTGAGCACCACCGTGGCCAGCCGCGGATCGGCCAGCCGTGCCCACTCGGACGGAAAGAGCGCGGGGTGGAAATAAGCCGGAACCAGCACTGCTAGGCCGGGCACGCGGCGTCCTCCCAGAGGTCGCGCAACGAAGTGGCGAGATCGGTGGTGGGCGTCCAGCCGAGCGTACGGCCGATCGCGCCGATGTCGGCCTGCTGCCAGGCGACCTCGGCCGATCGCGCGGAGCCGCCGGTGCCGTCCTCCACCACCCGCCGACCGGGACCGGCATGCTCGGTCAGAAGGGCCGCCACCTCCCGCAACGGGGTGGCCCGGGCGCTGCCGACGTTGAGTACCGGCGGCAGCGGCCCACGTGCGCCGGCCGCAGAGAGGATCGCGTCCGCCACGTCGCGGACGTCGACGAAGTCCCGGTGAGCGGTGAGCGGACCCACCTGCACCTCCTCGCCGGCGCGCAGGCCCGCCGCGATCCGGCCGACCAGGGTGGAGGCGGGGACGCCCGGTCCGATCGGGTTGAACACCCGCAGGACGACCGCGTCCAGCCGCGCCGCCCGTACGATCTCGGTTCCCGAGAGCTTGGTGACGCCGTACGGGCCGACTGGGCGAGGGTCGGTGGATTCGATGATCGGTATCCCGGCCGGCACCTGCCCGTACTCGGCCGCCGACCCCAGATGGACGAGGCGGACCGGGGCCAGGGTGAGGCCGGCGACGAGGCTCGCGACGGCCACGACGTTGCCGCTGACCAGCTCCGCCGCCCCTCCCCGGGTGGCACCGCCGCAGTTGATCACCGCGTCCGGGGCCACCTCACGGATCAGCCCCGCGACATCCTGCGGGGCGGTGGCAGCCAGATCCAGGCACACTTCGCCGACGCCCGGGGACCGTGAGACGGTGACCACGTCGCAGTCGGCGGCCCGGGCCCGAACATGCCGGCCGATGAAGCCGCTCGCCCCGACGAGCAGGATCCTCACGTGTCCACGCCCTCCAGTAGCGCCGGCCGCAACCCGTCGAACTCCGCGTTCGCCTTGTCGTAGTCGTCCGGCCGGCCGATGTCGAGCCAGTAGCCGTCGAAGCGGTACTCCCGCGGCGGCCGCCCGTCGGCCAGCTGGTCGAGGATCAGCTCGTCGAAGCCGAGCGGGAGTCCCGGCTGGTACCGCGCGAGGACGTCCCTGGATACGGCGTAGACGCCCATGCTCACCCGGTAGTCGAGCGTGGGCTTCTCCATGAACTCGGTGATGTGCCCGTCCTCGGTCTTGAGCACGCCGAAGTCGATGTTCACCAGGCGCGGGTAGGTGGCGATGGTCAGCGCGGCGCCGGCACTGGTGTGCTCCCCCAGCAGCCGCACGTAGTCGAGGTCGGTGAGGATGTCACCGTTCATGACGAGGAAGTCGTCCGGCAGGCGGTCCCGCATCGTCAGGAGCGGGCCGATGGTGCCGAGCGGCGACTCCTCCGTCGTGTAGTCGACGCGCAGCCCCCAGCGTTGACCGTCGCCGACGAACGCCCGGATCAGATGACCGAGATGCCCGATGGCGAGCGTGGCCGTACGGAACCCGCGCCGGGCGAGCTGATGAAGGACGATCTCCAGGATCGCGTACCGGTTCCCGATGGGGACGAGGGGCTTCGGCAATGTCGTGGTGTACGGGAGGAGGCGTACGCCCTTGCCGCCCGCGAGGATCACAGCGTGCACATCGGCTCCCTGGTCAGACGGTGTAACTGCCGGGCCGGTAACGGCTCAGGTTGGCGGGGTCGCAGAACCACTCGATCGTGTGCTTGAGCCCGTCCCGGAGCGTGTGCCGCGGCTCCCAGCCGGTGATCCGCCGGAGCTTCGCGCTGTCGCAGACCAGGCGCATCACCTCCGACTTCGGCGGCCGGTTCCGAGACTGCTCGGATCGGAACGTCACGTTGCGGCCCATGAGTTCGGCGATCACGCCGCCCAGGTCGCCCATCGAGATCTCCTGGCCGGTGCCCGCGTTGAACAGCTCGCCCACGACGTCAGCCGCGGGCGCGGTGCCGACGGCGACGAAGGCGGCGGCGGTGTCCTCAACGAAGGTGAAGTCGCGGGTCGGGTCGAGCGCTCCGACGGAGACGACGTCCTTGCCCGACGCGATCTGGCTGGTCACGGTGGGGATGAAGGCCCTGGCGGACTGCCGCGGGCCAAAGGTGTTGAACGGCCGCAGCGTGACCACCGGCAGCTCGAAACTGAGGTGGTAGCTCTCCACGAGCTTGTCGGCGGCGACCTTCGAAGCCGCGTACGGCGACTGCGCCTGCAGCGGATGGACCTCACTGATCGGGACCGTACGTGCCGTCCCGTAAGTCTCGCTGGTGGAGGTGTGCACGAGCCGACCGGTGCCCAGCTTCCTGACGGCCTCCAGCACGTTCAGGGTACCGAGCGCGTTCGTCTCGACGTAGGAGTGCGGCGCTCGGTAGGAGTAGGGGATCGCGATCAGGGCGGCAAGGTGGTAGACCACCTCCGCCTCGCCGATCAGGTCCAGGGTCGACGCCGGATCGCGGACGTCACCGAGGATCACCTCGACGTGGTCCAGCACGTCGGGCGGGAGGGTGTCGAGCCAGCCCCATGTGCCGAACGAGTTGTACTGGACCATCGCGCGCACGCGATCGCCTCGCTCCACGAGCAGTTCGACCAGGTGAGAGCCGATGAAGCCCTCGGCCCCGGTGACCGCGACCAGACTTTCCATGTGAGCCTTTCCGTGTCTTGTGTTCATCGGTGGGGTGTCGCCTTGGCGAGGACGACGAGCGCGTACGTGCAGAGGACGCCGAAGAGCATGGCGGCGGCCGCGCACTGAACCACCCACGGGTCCCCGATGGACGAGGCCACCGCCTCGGTCGTCAGCGCCGCGGTGAAGGCGATGAGCACCATCCGCATCCGGGCGCGGGACCGTCCGGACGACTGCAGCAGCAGCGCGACGAAGAACGCGCCGCCCAGGCAGAGGTGGCCACCGGCGATCCACGGGGCGGCCGGGCCCCAGTGCAGGCCGCCGACCAGGCCGGCCGGCACCGCGATGGCGGCGGCGAGCGCCATCAACGCGAACAGGTATCCGGCGATCGCCGCCACCAGCGCGACCCGCGCGACCAGTGCGAAGGATCCGAGACTGCTCCGGGTGAGCGACACCCGGCGCAGCCGCCGGCGGTAACCGAGGAGGATCCACTCGGCGAAGCCCATGGACAGCGACAGCGCGACCACCGCCACGCTGGTGGCCTGGGACGGTCGCGTGAGGCCGAGCAGCGCGGGAACGGCCGAGAAGGTCAGCAGGCCGCCGGCGAGGAGTCCGAACAGCGCGTACGGCAGCGCCGTGGTGACATCGGCCCGCGACTGGCCGGAATCGCGAGGGCTCCGGGCGCCGTCGGAGGCGGCCGTACAGGCGACCGCGAGCCCGACCGTCGCCGCGACGGTGACGGCCCAGGCGACCCAGACGACCGGCCGGATCTGCGCGCCGGCCAGTTGGGCCGTGCTCGCGGCGGCGCCGGGCAGTAGCGCCAGGAGCAGCCAGGGCTCGGCCCCGCCGACCAGCGCGGCCGTCGCCGCCAGCAGGTAGACACACTGGCCGAGGGCCAGCACCGTCACCGGCGTTCCCACGTCGAGAAGCACGGCCGCCAGCGCGACGATCGGCGGCACGATCAGGCCCGCCGCCGTCAGACCATGTCTCATCACCCGCGCCGCGGCGGTCCGATCACCCTGTCCGAGCCGGACGTAGGCGAGGTAGGCGACTCCCTGGCTCACCGACCATGACAGCAGCAGCGACAGCAGCAGGACGACGCTTCCACCGGGTCGGGCCGGCGCGGGGGCGGCGGTGGCGTAGCAGAGGCCGGGCAGGCCGAAGAGCACTCCCCGGAGCAGTTGCCGCCACACCTGACCCGTCCACGGGTCGGGCGGCGGCGCGGGGACGCCCGGGCGTCGCTCGGTCCGCTGGTACAGGACCTGCGCCAGCGCGAAGACGTGCGGGTGACCGTACCGTCCGGCCACCTCGTCGTTGATTCCGTCGGCCTCCAGCCCGGCGACGACCTCGAAGGAGTCCACCGCCCCGGCGCACAGATCCGCCATGCGCAGCGTCAGCGCCTCGATCGAGGCAGCCGGGTCCGTTGGGCCCGTGTCGTCGGAACGCGCCAGTCCGTGCAGCGGGCCGGGCGGCGACGCGGCGCTCACGCCGTCCTCGCCGCGTCGTCGGCAACCGGGAACTCCACCCCGGCCGCCAAGTCGGCATAGATGGACCGGAACGAGCCGACGGCCTGGTCGACCGTGAAGTACTCCAGCGCCCGGGCGCGGGCCGCCGAACCGAGCCGGTGCCGGGCGACCTCGTCGCCCAGCAGCCGGACGCAGGCGCGCGCCATCGCCTCGGGATCGCGGGGCGGGACCACGATCCCGGCGTCGCCGACGGCCTCCCGTACGCCGCCGACGTCCGTGGCCACGGTGGCGCGGCCGCAGGTCATCGCCTCGATGAGGGTGTACGGGAAGCCTTCGGAGATGCTCGACAGCACCACCACCGTGCCGGCGACGTAGGCGTCCCGGATGTCGTCCACCCGTCCTTCGAAGGCGACGTGCCCGCCGACGCCCAGCTCGGCGGCCAGATCCTCACACCTCCGGCGGTACGCCTCTCCGCCCTTGGGCGTGCCGCCGAAGAGCCGCAGCCGAACGTCCGGGAGCTCGGCGTGGACCTGGGCGAACGCCCGGATCAGTGTCTCGAGGTCCTTGATGGGGTCCACCCGCCCGGCCCAGCTGATCGTGGGGGCCGCCGGTTCGCTGCCGGCCGCCGGGAAGTCGCCCGGGTCGACGCCGTTGTAGACCGTCTGGATGCGGTCCGGACGCGCACCGCAGCGCACCTCCCAGCGCTGGTTGTAGAGGTTCCCCGGGGTCACCAGGTCGGCGGCCCGGTAGCCGGCACCGCTGAGCAGCCGCAGGAACCCCAGGACCACCGCCTTGACCGGCCAGGTGTACGGCGACCGCGCGTACCCGAGGTAGCGCTCCCGCAGGTAGATGCCGTGTTCGGTCAGGCACAGCGGCGTCCCGTACGCCCACTTGGCGGCCAGCCCGGGCAGCACCGCCACGCCGTTGGAGACGGCATGGGTGACGTCGGCGTGCGGGACCGGGGCCGACAGGGGGCGCATCGAGTGTTCCAGCAGGTCCGTCGCGGTCAGCGCGTCGTGCACGGTGGGACGGACGCCCATCCGGGCGAAGTCCGCACCGCGTTCGAGCCACGCTTCCATGAGCCACCGGACCGGTCCCTCCCCGCTCAACGCCGTCGGCAGGTCGTGGACCTGGGCGAACTCGAACAGCGAGCGCAGCACGTCCGGGAAGACGTCCGCCGCCCCCTCGGACCGGTCGAGGATCAACTCGAGCAACTCGCGGTAGATCCGCTCGAACCGGCGGGCGGCGGCGCCCCGTGGGTCACGACCGCCCGTCCGCAGTCCCCAGAGCGGCACGGACTCGGCGGTCACGTGGTCGGGAAGCTCCCAGGCCAGGCGTTCCGTGCCGGTTCCCGTGACGGCGATGACGTGGAAGGAGTGCTCCGGCATACCCCGTACGAGCTGGTCGCACCAGACGCTCACGCCCCCGTAGGCGTGCGGGTAGGTGCCCTCCGTGGCCAGCGTGATGTTCACGACCCCGATATCCCTTCTGATCCCTGGCGGTCCCGGTCAGCCCATGGCCCCGGACGGGAGCGCGAGAGAGGTGTTGGCGGTCACATAGGCGGATCGGTCGCCGGCGTACTGGTCGCCGAACGATGGGCTGCTCAGGACGCACCCGAGAAGCCCGCTGCAGTCGCGGGTGCCTTCCGGCACGGTGACCGGAACGGAGACTCCGCTGGGCCGCTGGACGGTGACCTTGCCGCCGCGTACGTACGCCGTGACGCCGTTCATCGTGTTCCGCCAGACGCCCTGCCGCTGCAGCTCCGTGCCGAGCGCGGATATCCGCTGGTTGACGACGGGCGCGTTGGCGGCGAAGGCGGCCCGGTAGTCGGTCAGGATCCGGTCGAGCATCGGGTAGAGGATCCGGTCCTCGGCCAGGTTGCTCTGGTGCACGTAGTGCGGCCGCGGGTCGTTGGTGACGATGTGCGACAGGGTGATCTTCGCGTCGACCGGGATGATGTGATCGTCGTAGCCGGTGGCCGTGTCGATCGGCTGGATGCAGGTCACCGTGTCGGGGTGGTCCTCGCAGATCCCGCTGCCGCCGTCGGCCCTGCTGGTATAGATCCAGTTGTACTCGTCGGCGACCTCCTGCTTGGTGCCCGTGTTGTAGAAGACGCTCATCGGGTAACGCGGGAGGGTGAGCGCGTTGCCGACCGAACGCTGCCCCTTCTCCCGCGAGGCGTCCGAGCCGAGCCATTTGACGCCCTCGTAGTTCAGCGCGGGCGCCAGGTTGGGGTTGTCGTCGGGCTGCTGAGGAAGGATTTTCAGACCGGAGTGCTCACCGGTCACCAACTCGCCGGCCGAGACACTGAGCCCCTTGTTCCGGGCCCAGGTCAGGTTCTTGCCGATCTGGGCCTCGATCTCGGTCTTCGAGACGTACTGCACGTTCCCGTTCGCGTCGGTCGTGCAACGCCACGGGATCACCGTGGTGTCCTGCACACACCCGAGGTAGGGGTGCTCGTACGTGTGGTTCGCCCAACGGAAGCGGGACTTGTTCGACAGCAGCGCGGTGGTGAGCGGGTCGGAGCCGTTCTGCTGGACCGCCTCGTCGCTGCCCGCACCGTTGTAGAGCAGGTCGACGGTGAAGCCGTTCTGCTGCTCCCAGTTCACGGCCTCCGTCACGTCGGCCGGGGTCATGCGGATGTCGGTCGTCGTCACACCCGCCGGGCAGTCCTCGCCCGGGGTGCAGTTGTGCTCGGTGTCCCAGCGGGAGTCGGGCAACAGGACGTCGTCGACGTTGACGGCGAAGTAGTTCCGGTCGTAGCCGAGGTGGACGCCCTTGGTGAGCCACGTGATGATCCCGTGGCCGATCGTCTGGAACTGCCACTGAGCGGAGTTGTAGGCGAAGGTCAGCACCATCTCGCTACGGCCGTCATGCGTGTAGACGCCGGCGAGGGTCCCGTTCGTCCCCTGGGCCGTGTCGGTGAGGTATGGGGTGAAACTCGTGGCCTGTGTGTCCGCCAGCGGGCTCGCCAGATATCCATAGCTCTCCGAGACGCTCGGCGAGTTGTCGTCGAAGCGCACCGGGCCGTTCAGGTAACGGAACGGCCCGGCGAGCCCGGCGGATGCCAGGCTCGCCGTGGTGCCGTCGAGCACGCCGGAAAAACCGGGCGCGTTCATCCCCACGGTGGCGTTCGGGTAGACGAAGGCGTCGACCTGCCGGATGCCGAACTCCGTCTCGAAGGCGGTGAGCGCGGTCAGCTCCGTCGTGTTCGTGAAGGGGTTCGCGTTCGGCAGCACGACCGCCTGGTATTTCGCACGCGGCACCCCGCCGACGGTGTCCTCGAGAAACGCCTTATCGATCACCGGCCGGCTCGTGTCGCTCAGGTCGATCGTCCGATGCGGCACGCCCTCGACCTGCAGCCGGTCCTCGATCGCGGACACCGAAGGGCCGCCGTCGCTGACGACCAACACCTTGAGATCGATGCGCTGGTCCGCGGCCTGCGCCGACGCCGGGACCAGGACCACCGACGCTGTCATCGCCGTGGCCGAAATGATCCCGATCACCCAGCGATTCATATACCTCAACCGACGCCTCCATTGCGTGCGTGGCCGGGACGGCGAAGATCGACATTTCGATCGAGCCTCACAGCCGTTATCACTTCTTTACTCGGCGCACTTAAGCCGCAGAAAGAGAATGCGATACAGCTGGATATTTAGCAAATGATCCCGGTCCTATCTTTGGAGTAGGACTGGTCCTAGGACCGCGTAGTCATCGACTCACGCAAGGGATCAGGAGCGTGAAACAGTTATGAACTCATCGGTGCGTCCGGTCACTGGATCTCAGGTCGCGCCAGCACCTGATGGCGTGCTCGCGACCTTCCACACCGAGTCGCTTGTAAATGCTGTGCACGTGGTTCTTGACGGTCTTCTCAGAGATGAACAGACGATCGGCGATACCACGATTGCTCAATCCGCCAGTGATCAAACTCATGACCTCGATCTCTCGAGAGGTCAGCCCGGCTTCCGCCGGTCGCCGACTCATGGAGTCGTTGCCGTGGAGCCACGCGACCAGACCGCTGACCACCGGGGCAGAAAGGTGGGACTGACCACACGCCGTGGCCACGACGACCTCGGCGAGATCCCTTGGCGCGAAATGCCCGTGCAGGACGCAACTGTGCGCGCCGGCGGCCACCGCGGACGACAACACCGACGGCTCGGCTGC
>JBJMIW010000315.1:0-17578 GCA_045806665.1 Actinoallomurus sp. | reverse complement strand
AACCCGGCCGCATCCTCGCGCTGAAGCCAATGCCGCGGGCCCGGCCTGGTAGTGGCCGTGTGCGGCCCGGCGGCGTAGCGTTCGAACATGAGCGTCGACGAGGTCCTGATCGAGACGGACGGCCCCTTCCGGGTCATCACGATGAACCGTCCAGAGCGCCGTAACGCGCTGTCCCTGTCGCACATGCGGGCGCTGACCGCGGCGTTCCGGCAGGTCGCGGAAACGGACGCACGTGGGATCGTGCTGGCCGGCAACGGCCCGGTCTTCTCCGCCGGACACGACTTCGCCGATTTGGCCGGTGCCGATCTCGCCACCACCCGGGAGATCCTGCTCGCCTGCCGCGAGCTGATGGACACGATCCACGCGGTGCCCCAAGTGGTGATCGCTCAGGTGCACGGAATGGCGACGGCCGCCGGCTGTCAGCTCGTCGCCGCCTGCGACCTGGCGGTGGCCGAGCAGAACGCGCGATTCGCCGCGCCCGGCGGGAAGGGCGGCTGGTTCTGCCACACGCCTATGGTGCCGATCGCGCGCAATGTCGGGCGCAAGCGGGCGATGGAGATGGCCCTCACCGGGGACGCCATCGACGCCGAGACCGCGCTGGAGTGGGGCCTGATCAATCGTGCCGTGCCCGCGGAGGAGCTGGAGAAGGCCACCCGTGAACTGCTGGAGCGCGCCACCCACGGCAGCCCGCGCAGCAAGGCACTCGGCAAGCAGGCGATGTACGCCCAGTTCGACCGGCCCGAGGCGGACGCCTACACGTACGCGATCGAGGTGATGGCCGCCGCCAGCCAGACCCCTGAGGCGCGGGAGGGCATGCGCGCCTTCCTCGACAAGCGCCGACCCGAGTGGCCGGCCTAGAAGGCGCGCCTTGGCGGTCGGCCTGGAGCGAGCCTGGAGGTCTCATCCTGCGGGCGGCGACGCGCCGCGTACGGCCTGGATGTCCAGGACGACGCGGAGCGTCGTGCCGATCGCGCCGATACCGGCGGCCATGACCTGGTCGAAGGTCATGGCGAAGTCGTCACGGCGCAGGTCGGTGGTGGCGCGGAAGGCCGCGCGGACGCCGCCCCACAGGTCCGGCCCGGTGCCGAAGTAGGTCAGGTCCAGCTCCACCGGACGCCGGACGCCCTTCAACGTCAGCTGGCCGTACACGGTCCATCGGTCGCCGCCGACCGGGGCGACGTGCGTGCCGGCGTAGGTGATGACCGGGAATCGCTCGACGTCGAGGAAGTCGCCGCCGCGCAGGTGCTCGTCGCGCTGGGCGTTGACGGTGTCGATGGAGGCCGCCTTGATCTCGGCCTCGATCCGGGACCGCTCGACGGGCTGGGCGATGTCGATGCGGCCGCCGAACTCCCCGAACCGCCCGTGGATGCTGGACAAGCCCAGATGCCGGACACTGACCATGATGCTGGAGTGCGCCGGGTCGATCGACCACGGCCCGGGCGCGGGCAGGTCGGCGCCGGCCTGGCGGTCCAGGACCACCGTGCCGAGCTCCGCGGCGCCCGACGCGCCCACGCGCGCGGTGGACGCCGACGGGGCGTACCCGATCGCGGTGACGATCGCGGTGTAGCGGCCGGCGGGCAGCGGCTCGGTGCGGACGATCCCCTCGGGGTCCGCCTCGGCGCGGGCGACCTGGCATCCGGTCATGTCGGCGACCGTGACGACCGCGTGCGGCACGGCCCAGCCGTCCGTGGTGCGGACCCGTGCCCGCAGGCCCCGGTTGTCCGTCATTCCGTCTCCTCGGGATGCCTCAGGGTGAGGCCGAACGCCTCCGAGTCGGTCTCGCCGGCCGCGACCGCCAGGGCGACCGGCGGATAGCCACTGGCGATCACGGTGTACGGGCCGGGGTCGAGGTCTTCGAAGGCGTACGCGCCGTCGGGGCCCGTCGTGGCCGTGGCGACGACGTTGCCGGCGGCGTCCACCAGCGTGACCCGCGCGTCGGCCAGCAGGAGGTCGTCGGTACCGGCGCGTACGGTGCCGTGCACGCGCGCGCCGGCGGGGAGCTCGACCTCGCAATGCGTGGTGCCGTTGGCGCCGACCTGGACGGGTAGCGCCGCCGGCCGGTGGCCGCCCGCGCTGACCGCGACGACGCACGTGCCCGCGACCAGGTCGTCGAAGACGAACCCGCCGAGGTCGCCGGTCTCGGTCGACGCGATGACCTCGCCGTGGGCGTCCGTCACCACGACCACCGCCCCGGCGACCGGCCTGCCGGTCGCCGCGGCGCGGACGATACCCATGAGACCGGCGGTGCCGGATAGCGTCACGTCATGGTCGATGGGATCCTCGCCGAGGATGACCGTCGCCGCCCGCGGCTGGTGCCCGTCGGCCGCCGTGATCAGCATGTACGGTCCGGCGCCCGGAGCGCGCAGCGCATACGCGCCGTCGGGACCGGTGGCGGCCCGGTCGACCTGGCGCCCGCTCAGGTCGATGAGGGTGAGTGCCGCGCCGGTCACCGGCCCGCCCTCGGCGCCGCGCACCCGGCCGCGCACCCGCCTGCCGTCGGGTCCGTCGAACCCTCCGGCGGACGCGCTTGGGGCGTACGCCCGGCGCGGCTCGCCCCAGGCCCCCTCGTCTCCGGGCGTCTCGGCGTACGTGCCGACGGCGGCGAACTCCCGGGGCCGCTCGGTCTCGGCACCGATCGTCTCGTGCGCGAACTCGGGGACGGCCTCGGCCGGTGCGGTGGTGCGCGGATCACCCCTGCCGTTCACCAGCGCGGCGACGATGATCGCTGCGAGGCCGACGGCGCCCATCACCCACCACAGCGCGACCTCGAAACCGTGGACGAGCCCGGCCGCGGCGAGCGCGGGCGAGGGACGGCCGGACGCGTGTGCCACGATGTAGCTCGTCGCCGCGGTGGTGCCGACCGTGTTGAGCAGCGCGGTGCCGAGCGAGCCGCCGACCTGCTGCGAGGTGTTGACCATCGCGGAGGCGATGCCGGCGTCCCGCACGTCCACGCCGATCGTGGCGAGGTTCATCGCCGGCATCATCGTCACGCCCAAGCCGAGGCCGAGGAGCAGTTGTGAAGGGAGCACCAGGCCGGCGTACGCGCTGTCGACCCGCAGCCGGAGGAGCAGCGCGATGCCGGCCTCCGCGACGAGCAGGCCTGGGACCATGAGGAGACGCGCCGGGACCTGGTTCATCAGCCGCGCGGAGATCTGCGTGGAGCCGACGATCATGCCGGCGGTCAGCGGCAGGAACGCCAGGCCGGCGCGGACCGGCGAGTAGTGCTTGACGGTCTGCAGGTAGTACGTCATGAACAGGAACAGGCCGAACATGCCGATCACCGACAGGCCGACCGCGAGGTAGGCGCCGCCGCGATTGCGGTCGAGGACGACGCGTAGGGGCAGCAGTGGCGCCCTGGTGAGCGCCTCGAGGAGGACGAAGGCCGCGAGCAGCACGCCCGCGCCGGCGAGCAGGCCGATGACACCACGCTCGTCCCAGCCCTCCGACTCGGCGCGGGTGAAGCCGTACACCAGCGCGACCAGCCCGCCGGTGACCAGGACGACGCCGGGGACGTCGAGGCGCGCACCACCGCGCGGCGCCAGGTCGCGGACGAACGCCAGCGCGCCGACCAGCCCGACCACGGCGATCGGCACATTGACGTACAGCGCCCAGCGCCAGTTGAGGTACTCGGTGAGCAGACCGCCGACGATCAGGCCGATCGCGGCGCCGCCGCCGGCGATCGCACCGTAGATGCCGAACGCCTTGGCCCGCTCCTTCGGGACCGTGAAGGTCACCGCGAGCAGTGATAAGGCCGACGGGGCGAGCAGCGCGCCGAACGCGCCCTGCAGCGCGCGGGCCCCGAGCAGCATCGCCTCGTCGACCGCGGCGCCGCCGATCGCCGACGCGCCCGCGAAGCCGACGAGTCCGATCAGGAAGGCGCGTTTGCGGCCGATGAGGTCGCCGACCCGGCCGCCGAACAGCAGCAGCCCGCCGAACGAGAGCGTGTAGGCGGTGATGATCCACTGCCGGTTCGCGTCCGAGATATCGAGTGCCCGCTGCGCCGACGGCAGTGCGATGTTCACGATCGTCGCGTCCAGGACGACCATCAGTTGAGCGAGGGCGATGAAGAGCAGGGCGATCCAGCGACGGGGAAAGAGGACCGGTGCGGTCGTCGACATGAGGAGACGTCTCCTAGCACAGTGTCGGGGAGCCTGCCGGCGATCGGAGATCATGGGGCCGGGTGCGAAGCGTCATGGACCTCGCCACCCCCTTGTCACCCCGGGACGATCTCACGGTGAGTATCGGTTCAGCCACTGAAGGTACCCCACCGATTCGCCGGGATAAAGACCGCATGCGTCCCGTATCCGGAAGGCCGCACGTCCGGAATCCGGCCTCACCTGCACCTCCGCCCCGGTCCCCCACCTCACTCTCGCGGCCGACGCCGCTCTGTCCGATGCGGCTGTGCCGCGCGGTGCGCCATGCGGCAGGCGGGATGCGGCCACGAGAATCGCGCCGGACCTCCTCCTGTGGGACCTCGGCCCCTGACCGGCGATCAGCTCGGCCGGTTCCAGGTGAGCGGTAGGGCCTCGACGCCGTAGATCCCCTCGACACCGCCGAGGCGGGCGGGGGTCTCGAAGGCCAGCCCGGGCATCCGCGGCGCGAGGAACGCCAGCGCCTCCTCGAGTTCCGCGCGGGCCAGGTTCGCGCCCAGGCAGTAGTGCGGCCCGGCGCCGAAGGTCAGCAGGCGGCCGTCGCGTTCGGCGGTGATGTCGAACCGCTCGCCGTCCGCCGAGCCCGTCTGCCGGTTGGCGCGCTCCGCGCAGATCGCCACGATCGTGCCGACCGGAAAGGTGACGTCGCGGTACTGCAACGGCTCCACGCAGACGCGCGCGGTGAACGGCGTGATCGGCTCGAAGCGCAGCACCTCGTCGACGGCGCGCGGGACGAGACCGGGGTCCTGGGCCAGCAGGTCCCACTGGGCCGGATGCTCGGCGAACAACCGCAGCGCATGCGCGAGTTGCGCCTGGGTGGTGTCCACCCCGCCCGCCAGGACGTTCAGTACGAGATTCACGCACTCGGCGTGGGTCAGCCGGTCGCCCTGGTCCTCGGCGGCCAGCAGGTCGCTGAGCAGATCGTCCGCCGGCGCGGAGCGGCGGGCGTCCAGGATCGCCTCGACGTAGTCGTAGACCTCTTCGACCGCCCGTTCGATGCGTGGCAGCTCGGTCGACAGGGACCGGATGTCGAACTGGCGCTGCACCCGGTTCGACCACTCGTGCAGCCGCGGCGCGTCCTCGACCGGTGCGCCGAGGACGGTGGCGATGGTCAGCGACGGGTACGGCTTGGCCACCGCCTCGACGACGTCACACGCCGTGAGGCGGGGGTCCCACAGCCGGGTGAGGAACTCCCGCATTGCCGGACGCCACCGGTCCGCGGCGCGCGGCGTGAAGGCCGGGCCGACCAGGGCACGCAGACGCCGGTGGTGCTCACCGGTCTGGTTGAGGATGTTGGCGTCGATCTGCTCGCGGAGCCGACCGCCCGTCACGCCGAACAGGTCCGCGATCTGCCGGCCGGGGAAGGCGGTCGCGCGGGAGCGCAGGAAGAACTCCCCCGCGTCCCGGTCCAGCACGACGTACGACAGCGGGCCCTTGACGAGCCAGCTTCGCGCGCCGACCTCGGCGAGCCGCCGGTGGTACACCTCTCCGGTCAGGTCGGTCGCGGTGTAGTCGAACTCCGGAAGGTCCAGTTCGGTCACGATCGCCACATCGCCTCCACAGCATCACCGTCGCCGGCCGGCGCGCGTCGTCCGGTCGGTCCGCAAATGATCCCACCTGTCCCGGCGGATCAACGGTGCATGGGACGTGACCGGGAGGCGAGTTCCGCCGCGGCAGTGGCGAGCATCATGTCGAGGGCCGCCGGATATGCGCTGGAATTCATGTGTGCGGACAGAAGGTCCGCTACAGCCGTGATGTGGGGGTGCGTCCGCTCCGGCAGGCGCGCATACGTTGCGCGCCAGATCGTCTCGTCGGCACGGCGGGCCGATTTCGGCAGGGTCAGGGTCGCGGCGTCCAGCGCGGCGAAGGCCAAGGTCTGGTCGATGAAGGCGTGGTAGATCCGCACCGCTGACGGGTCGGGGAATCCCGCGTCGCGCAGGATCCCCAGGATCGCCTCGTCGGCGGCGACCTCCTGTGGCCGTCCGCTGACGCGACCGGCGGTGAGCACGGCCGCCTGCGGGTGAGAGAGGTAGGTGGCATAAATTCGCAACCCCAGCTCCCGCAGGTCGCGCCGCCAGTCACCCGTCGCACTCCAGCCGGTGACGGCTCGACCCATCAGCTCGTCCGCCAGGGCCAGGGTCAGGTCGTCCATGCCCTTGAAGTAGCGGTAGACAGTGCTGGGGTCGGCGCCCAGGGCCACGCCGAGACGCCGTGCGCTCAGGCCTTGCGGGCCGTGCTCGCGCAGCAGTCGCAGTGCCGTCTCGGTGATCAGGGCGTGGCTCAGGACCACGCCCTGCTTGGTCCGCCGACGCCGCCTGCGCTCCCCGTCCTGCACCACGCTCTTCACCACGGCAGGACCTTATGCCAACAGGGTTGACCTTACGTGGGATGGGGTCGTTGGATCGTGGCAGCGCGCCAGAAACAGCTCATATGCGCATCAAAACCACGAAGGGGATGTATCCCGTGCGAATTCTGCTGGTGGGCGCGGGAGGTGTCGGATCCGCGATCACTCGGATCGCCGCACGCCGCGACTACTTCGAGCACATGGTCGTCGCCGACTACGACCTCGGCCGCGCAGAGGCCGCGGTGGCCGCCGTGGCCACCGCTGAGGGGGTCGAGCCGCGCTTCAGCTCCGCGAGGATCGACGCCGGCGACCAGACCGCCGTCGCCGGGCTACTGCGCGACCACCGCTGCGACGTGCTGCTCAATGCGACCGATCCGCGCTTCGTCCTGCCGCTCTTCGGCGCGGCCCTGGAAGCCGGCGCGAACTACCTGGACATGGCGATGTCCCTGTCCTACCCGCATCCGGAGCGCCCGTACGAGCTGTGCGGGGTCAAGCTCGGCGACGACCAGTTCGCCCGCGCCGAGGACTACCGCGAGTCCGGGTTGCTGGCTCTGGTCGGGATGGGCGTCGAGCCGGGCCTGTCCGATGTCTTCGCCCGCTACGCCGCGGACGAACTCTTCGACGCGATCGAGGAGGTCGGCATCCGCGACGGCGCGAACCTGACCGTCGAGGGCTACGACTTCGCGCCGTCCTTCAGCATCTGGACCACCATCGAGGAGTGCCTCAACCCACCGGTGATCTATGAGAAGGAGCGCGGCTGGTTCACCACGGCGCCCTTCAGCGAGCCCGAGGTCTTCGACTTCCCCGAGGGCATCGGCCCGGTCGAGTGCGTCAACGTCGAACACGAGGAGGTGCTCCTGGTCCCGCGCTGGGTCGACGCCAGGCGCGTAACGTTCAAGTACGGGCTCGGCGACGACTTCATCGCCAAGCTGAAGACGCTGCACGAACTCGGCCTGGACCGCACCGCCCCGCTCACCGTCAACACCGACCGCGGCCCGGCGCAGGTCTCCCCGCGCGACGTGGTCGCCGGCGCCCTGCCCGACCCTGCCACGCTCGGCGACCGCATGCACGGCAAGACCTGTGCCGGCACCTGGGTCAAGGGCACGAAGGACGGCGAGCCGCGCGAGGTCTACCTGTACCACGTGGTCGACAACCAGTGGTCGATGCGCGAGTACGGCTCCCAGGCGGTCGTCTGGCAGACCGCCGTCAACCCGGTCGTCGCCCTCGAACTGGTCGCCACCGGAACCTGGTCCGGCACCGGGGTTCTCGGTCCCGAAGCGTTCCCGGCCCGCCCCTTCCTCGACCTGCTGGGCGACTATGGATCGCCCTGGGGCATGCGCGAGCAGTGACCCACCGTGCGGACCGACGAGATGGCGTCCTCTGGAGCGGCCCTAGCCCAGCTCGGCTACGGCGGCGATCAGACGGTCGGCGTCGGAGCGGTCGTTGTAGTGGACGAGCCCGGCTCGTACGGCGCTGCCGTGGTCCCGGATGCCGAGGGCGGCGGTGAGCTCCCAGGCGTAGTTGTGCCCGTCCCAGACGTTGATCTTCCGCGCGGCGAGGTGTTCGGCCACCTGACGGGGGCTGTGCCCGCGAACCGTGAAGTACACGGTCGCGGTGCGATGCCGCGGGTCGCCGAACAGTCGGACGTGCGGCTGGGCGGCCAGGCCATCGAGCAGATGGCGGAGTTCGGCCTGCTCATGCTCCTCCACCGACGCCATCGAGGCGAGCAACCGCTGCCGCCGGTCGCCGGTGGCCTCCGGATCGAGCTCGGCCAGGTGCTCGACGGCGGCGATCAGACCCGCCAGGTCGGCGAAGGGCGCCGTGCCGGTCTCGAACCGTTCGGGGACGTCTTCCGATGAGGAGGCCAGCTTGTCGGGACGAACGGTCTCCAGCAGGTCCGGCGCCGCGACGACCGCTCCCAGGTGCGGGCCGGACCACTTGTAGGAGCTGGTGGCGTAGAAGTCGGCGCCGAGGGCGGCCACGTCCACCGGCGTGTGCGGGGTGGCGTGCACCCCGTCCACGTAGGTGAGCGCCCCGGCGTCGTGAGCACGCTTGGTGATCGCCGCCACGTCGGGCATGGTGCCGAGCACGTTGCTGGCGGCGGTCACCGCGACGAGCCGGGTCCGCTCGCCGAGCAGGGTGTCGTACTGCTCGGCCGGCAACTCACCCGAGGGAAGATCGACATCGGCCCATCGCACGGTGGCACCGACACGTTCGGCTGCCTGCACCCACGGCCGTACGTTGGCGTCGTGGTCCAGCCGGGACACGATGATCTCGTCGCCCGGACGCCATGTACGCGCCAGCGCGGCGGCGAACCGGTAGGTCAGCGTCGTCATGTTCGGTCCCAGGACCACGCCGCACGGGTCACCGCCCACGAGGTCGGCGACGGCCTGGCGCGCGCCCGTGACGATCGCTTCGGACCGGGCGCTCGCAGGGAAGGCACCTCCGGCGTTGCCGATCCCGCCCCGGTACGCCGCCGCCATCGCCTGGATCACCGGCTCCGGGACCTGTGTCCCGCCGGCTCCGTCCAGGTAGGCGTAGCCGTCGCCGAGCGCGGGATACGCCGCCCGGATCGACCTGACGTCCAGAGCCATCGGCCCTCCATCCGCTTCGCCGGTGTACGTGCGATCAGCCTCTCGCGTACCGGACCCGCCTGGGAAGGCCCCCGGGCCGGTCCCTGCGCGGGCCGACGTCCCCCGGCCGTGACCCACCACGCCGGCCGATGAGCGGTCTCTCGGCGAACGGCCGGTCAGCGGCCACAGGCGCTGACGCAACAGACGCGGAGTCCGGAAGGCGGGCTCCGCGTCTGAGGGTGGACGTACCGTCCGGGTGCGTCGGCGCGCCGCCCGGATCAGCGGGACTCAGGGATAGGCGACCACGTCGCTCGGACCCTGGTAGGTCGGCGTGACCGGGTCACCGACCCCGTTGATCACGTGATCGATCGTCCCGGCCTTGTTGAGCGAGATGGTGAGGAGGTCGTGCATCCGCACTCCCGGCGCCACCGGCACCTCGAAGGCGTTCGTGGCATGCAGGCTCGGGTTGACGTTGGTGTAGATGTAGCTGCCCAGGCCCCACGCCTCGTGCTTGCGGACGCCGTCGGCGACCTTGTAGGCGGCCCACCCGTTGACGCCGTGGTGCTGCCAGGCCGCCTGGTCGGGTGCGTCGTACGGTAGTTCGTTCTGGAAGAACACCGTACGGCCGCGCTCGCCCTTCCACACGACGTTGTACGCCTGGTAGTGCTCGACGAACAGGCCGGTCGCCGTCACGTCGTCACCGCCGACGACGACGCCGGTGTCGGCCGTGTTCTGCGTCCACCCCACTCCGGTGCCGTGGTCGGCGCGCCACGCCCAGATGTCGTCGAGGATCGTGTGGTCGCTGTCGACCTCGAGGCTGGTCGCGGCCTTGCCCAGGTGCGGGCCGCCGATGCGGAAGAACACATCCTGCAGTGCCGTCGGGTCGGTCGTGCGGCTCGGCTGCGTCCTGCCCTTGGCGTGCGGCGTGCCCACCCGCAGGAGCGCCGGGGACTCGACCGGTCCGGCGTCGATGGTCAGGCCGGCGATGTCGACGCCCGGTACGTCCGCGACGGTGAGGGGGACGGTGCCGTGCTGCGCCGTCAGGGTCGCCAGGCCCAGCCCGAGCACGACGGTGCCGGGCCGCTTGACCTTGATGCTGTGCGCGACGTCGTAGACGCCCGGGCTGAGCAGCAGGTTCTGCCCCCGCGCGAGCGCCGAGTTGATCTTCGCGATGGAGTCCGAGGGGTGCGCGACGAAGAAGCTGCGCAGCGGCAATGAACGACCCGGGGTCGAACCGGCCTCCCAGGTGGTGCCGCTCGAGTCCCGCTCGGCCCGGGGAACGAAGACGCTAAAGGCGCCCGAGCCGTCGACGTAGAGGTACGGCCGTTCCTTCGACACCGGGGTGGTCGCCAGGGTCGTGTAGGGCGGCTTGGGGAACGACTGTGCCGGTGCGCCGGTCACTCCGGAGAAGACCTGGTTCCAGACGCCGTTGCTCCAGCCGCCGATGCTGCTGTTGCGGGTGTAGAACTGCTGCTGGGATCCGTTGGTGATCGACTTGGTGACCGCGGAGTCGGCGATGAAGCCACCGCTGGCGTACTGCGGCCCGGCGGTGCAGTAGTCCATCAGCGTGGTGTTTCCGGTGATCTTCACCCGGCGCAGCGGCGCGGCCTGCGACACCGCCCAGAACTCGGTGTTCGCGCGGCACCCCGATCCACCGGTCGGATTGATCGTCAGGTTCGCCAGCGAACGCCAGAAATTGACCAGCGCGATGCAGTTGTCCGCCGCCAGGCAGCGGTTGAAGACGTCGACCGAGCCGTTGATCGTCACATCGGCCGGAGACTTGCCCAGGCCGGCGACCTCGGTGTAGTAGCCGACCTGGAATTTGAGCGGGTGGGCCGCGGACCCGTACCCACCTGGCTTGAACAGCAAGGCGTAGCGCTGGGTCCCCATCTCGTTGTCGACCTGCTGCCGGCCGACCGCGTCGACGGCCGCCTGGATGTCCGACTGCGGCATGCTCGGGTCGAAGACCAGAACGTTCGGACCGAGGGCCGAGCCGGTCGTGGGCGGCACCGCGGCGGCGATCCCGCCCGGGAGCACGGTGGACAGGAGGGCACCGACCAGGACGACGGCACCCATCGCCCGGCGGGACAGGAGCCTGGGGCGACGGTGCCCCAGGCCGGTGATGCGGCCTCGCGCCGCGCGGATGTGCATCGGGATTGTGGCCTGCCTCTACTGTGGCGGAGCTCCGCCCGCGGTCCGCGGACGAGGCGGGGATATACCTGTCCTGCCGCAATTTAAGGCATAAATTAAGTCCTGACCAGAGACCGCCATCCCGTCCAGCCCATGATCTGGCAGCGGCATTGGACGCCCGGGTAGCCGAACCGGCGCGGACGGCCGGCGCGAGGGTCTCCGAGATCCTGGGGGCAGTGCCGAACCTCAGTGTGTTTCGACTGCAGATGCCGTCGATACGCTGGGGCGCATGCGTTCGGTAACCGCAGTAGTCCTCGACGTGTGCTGTGTGATGGCGTTCGTGGTGATCGGGCGGGCTGGTCACAGCGAGGGCGAGACCATCGCCGGGCTCGCCAAGACGGCCTGGCCGTTCCTGTCGGCACTGCTCATCGGGTGGGCGGTGACCCGGGCATGGCGGCGACCGGCGGCGCTGGCAGGCACCGGCGTCGGCATCTGGCTGATCACCGTCGCCGCCGGTATGGCCATGCGTGTCGTCTCCGGCCAGGGAACCGCGCTCACGTTCATCCTCGTCGCGCTCGTCTTCCTGGGACTCGCCTTTTTGGGCTGGCGCGCCGTGGCCCATCGGCGCATGGCGGTATGACAGCGCCGTGCTACTCGAAACGGGACGGGTCTCCAGCACCCCTGCGGAGGATCTCGGGCTCTGCCTGGGAGAAATCAATCACCGTCGTCGGCACGGCACCGCAATCGCCGGAGTCGACAATGGCGTCCACCACGTGATCGAGTCTTTCCTTGATGTCCCAGCCTTGTGTCATGGGTTCGGTCTCGTCGGGCAGGAGCAGGGTGCTCGACAACACCGGCTCGCCGAGTTCGGTCAGCAACGCCTGCGCGACAGTGTGATCGGGAATCCGGACACCGACGGTCTTCTTTCTGGGGTGCAGCAGCCGCCGCGGCACCTCCTTCGTCGCCGGCAGGATGAACGTGTAGCTGCCGGGAGTCGCCGCCTTGATCGAGCGGAACAACGCGTTGCTGATCTGGACGAACTGGCCGAGCTGCGCGAAGTCCTTGCAGACCAGGGTGAAGTGGTGGTGGCTGTCGAGGCGGCGGATCTCCCTGATCCGGTCGATGCCCTCCTTGTTGCCCAGACGGCACCCGAGCGCGAAACACGAATCCGTCGGGTACACGATCAGCCCGTCCGCGCGGATCAAGTCGACCACCTGACGCAGCGCCCGAGGCTGCGGGTTGTCCGGATGCACATCGAAGTACTTCGCCATCCATGACAGCTTAGGAGCGGGCGCTCTGGGGGGACCACCCGGGATCCGCCGCGTTGCCGGGACTACGGCCGACCGACCGCGGCCGGCGTCGCCGACGACGCCCACTTCGGTGGCCGCTCAGCGACGATCGGCGCCGCACGGCACGATCCCGCTCTGCCGGCGGGCCTCGCCGGGCTCATCCTCGTGAGCGTCGGCGCGCTCGTCGCCGCCGCGGTCCGGCCGCGCGTCGGCCGTCCCTCAACGGGCAGCGGCCACCACCGATTTTCCGCCCGGAACGGGCGTCCCCGCAGGGGATTTCAGCGTCTACTGAGACGAGAAGGTTCTCGTCTCAGTAGACGGAGTGGAACGAGGTGGCGTGTTCCCTTGTGTCCGACACACCTACCCTCGACGGCCGCCGCTTGGACAGTAGGCGGCCGGGTCGAGAGTGAAGCCGAGCGAGAGGTCCTGGCGGAAGTCGGGATCTTCGCAGGCCAGGAATGCGGCGAGGCAGGCGGCGCGGTATTGCTCCCTGAGATCGGCCAAGGCGTCCAGAGCGGCCTTACTCTCCGCGTCCGGCTCTCCGCGCCTCAGTGCCTCCCAGGAGTCGTATGTCATGCCGGGGCGTGCGAAGTACCAGGCCATGGTGGCGCCGATCTTTTCGGCAACGCTCTTCTACGGAAAGCTCCACGTGATCACCTTGCCGCTGCGGCACGCTGAAGACATGCTCATCACCACTGGCGCGGACGTCGCCTCGCAGACCCGCGCGTACAACCAGACCCTCGCCGAGACCCTCGCGGCCCTCCCGGCCCTTCACCAGATCGACGACCCGCCGGCGATCCGCGCGGCGCGTGCCCGCGGTGACGGGCCGTTCCCCGCGCCCGTACGGCTCGAACACGGCCAGGACCGCCTGGTCCCCGGACGCGGCGGGGACGTGCCGGTGCGCGTATTCGTTCCGCCGGTCGTCCGCGGCGTCCACCTGCACATCCACGGCGGCGGATGGACACTGGGCTCGGCAGCCGACCAGGACCCGCAGCTGTGGCGGCTCGCCACGGCCGCCGAGATCGCGGTCGTCAGCGTGGACTACCGGCTGTCCCCCGAACACCCCTATCCCGCCGCGCCAGACGACTGTGAGGACGCGGCGCGCTGGCTCATCGCCCAGGCGCCCCGGGAGTTCGGCACCGGCCGGCTGACGATCGGCGGCGAGTCGGCCGGCGCGCACCTGTCGGTCGTCACCCTCCTGCGTCTCGGCGCGCAGGCCCGTACCTTCCGTGCCGCCCAGCTCACCTTCGGCGCCTACGACCTGTCGATGACCCCCAGCCAGCGGCAGTGGGGTCCGCGCAACCTGATCCTCTCCACCCCGATCATGCGCTGGTTCTACGACCGGTTCCTGCCGGGGACGGACCTGGAGGGGCGCCGAGACCCCGACATCTCACCGCTGTACGCCGACCTGACCGGCCTGCCGCCCGCGCGCTTCGTCATCGGCACCGAGGACCCGCTGCTGGACGACAGCCTCTTCATGGCCGCCCGCTGGCGCGCCGCAGGCAACGAGACGACCCTGGAGGTCATCGCCGAGGCCGCCCACGCCTTCCTCAACTTCCCCCTGGAGATCTCCGAACGCGAACTCGGCCGGCAGGAGGAGTACCTGGCCAAGGCGATCGCCGACTGACTCGCGCGCAGCCAGAGAGCCGGCGCCCAGGTGGGATGCAGGGGACTTCACTGCACCGAGGCGGACCTCTGGGCTCTGGGCACCGAGCTGTTCGACGGCCTTGGTGTACCGGTCGGTGACTTGACCTCCCTGACTGCTTCGCAGGGTCAGGGCGGTGGCGATCAGGCTGGCAGCGGTGAACACCACGCCGAACAAGATGCCGATGGTGTTGACGCTCTGCCGCCGGTGCTGGCGGAGCCGCTCAAGCACGCAGACACTCGACGACCGAGACACCAAGATGATCTCAATGTGGGTTCGGCGTGCCTGGGCCCGACCCCCAACCGGAGGACGGCGCGGCTCCGATAAATCCGTGGTCGGCACTCTCCGGCGGACGCGCCCGGGTGCGGTCTCGGGGACGCCGACGACGAAGAGAAGCAAGGCCAGGACGGCGATGGCGGCCAGGACGAGGAACGCGGTTTGGTAGCCGGCGTTGACGATGACCGCCCCGGCCAGCGTCGTGCTGAGCGCGGCGCCGACGCCCTTCATGGTGGTGGCTGCGCCCAGCGTCGTGTTGTAGTGGCCGGTGCCCAGGGTCAGGTCGGCGATCACCAAGGGGAACAGGGCGTCGAAGATACCGGCGCTCACGCCCTCGAGGGCCTGGACCGACAGCAGGTAGAACGTGTTGTCGGACAGGCTGAACAGCAGGGCGCGCACCGGCAGGGCGATGAAGGCGGCCAGGAAGAGGGGTTTGCGACCCCACGTGTCGGCATGCCTGCCCACGAGGATGGACACCGGGACCATCACGGCCTGGGCTATGACGATGAGTCCGGACATGAACAGCGCGCCATCGCCGGTAGCGGCCAGGGCGAGTCGCTCGCCGATGATCGGGAGCATGGCCGCGCCGGCCAGGTGGAACAGCAGGATGGACATCGAGAAGATCAGCAGCGGGCGGCTCTCCAGGAGTGGCTTCCACGCCGAGGGCCGCCGACCCACCTCGGTATGTGACCGGAAGCCTCGCGCGAGGTCGTGATCGATCAGGCGCGGGTCGATCCGGCAGGCGGCGACAATGGCGCCGATCCCCAGGAGACCGATCAGCCAGAACACGGCCCCCAAGCCGATGAGGTAGGCGGCGGCTCCGGCAACGAGGGCCGCGGCCACGTTCCCGGCGTGGTTGAAGGCCTGGATGCGCCCCATGCGGTACGTGAACCGCTCCGGTCCGACCAGGCCGAGCGCCAGCGCGGCCAGCGCAGGCGCGAACACGGCGGCGGCCATCCCGCCGACGATCTGCGTCGCCGTCACAACCGGGAAGGTCGGCGCCAGGGTCACGGTCACGGCGGCGATCGAGACCAGCGCGGCGGCGGTCACTGCCCAGGCGCGTTTTCGGTGAGTGCGGTCGATCGCGGCGCCCGCCGGCGTCTGGGCGATGAGCGTGGCTGCCGCAGTCACCGACATGACCAGCCCGATGCTCTGGGCGTTCCAGCCGGGAGCGATGATCAGGTACACGGCCACGAAGGGACCCAGCCCCGACTGGACGTCGGCGAGGAAGAAGCTCAGCGAGTCCAGGGCCCGCAAGGACCTCCGCAGCCCGTTCGAGTTACGGTCGTCAGGTAGCCCCGGCCCGGCCATCAGGTCCTGATACCCCTGGCACGCGAACGTCAACGCGATTCCCCGAGTCAGGGCCGGGAACCTTTGGGGTTATCACGTACCTGGCGAGGTCCGCTAGACGCCGACGATCTCTCGGCTCGTGGAAACAGACCGAGTCGCCGAAGCGATCCAGTAGGCGTGTCAGCTCCCGGATGCGGTGTTGCGCCCGGCCGTTTCCTCATAAGCGTTCTTGATCAGCGCCAGCACGTAGCCGCTTGTCTCACCGCAGTCTGGCAGAGAGGGGGCCCCTCTCTGCCAGACTGCGGTGAGACATTGGACGAATGAGTCCTTATGATCCGAAACTTTAACTGGCGAATTTCAGGGCGCATGACACTAGCGGTGGCGCGACCACTCGCCGTGGTGGACCGGAGTGCCGGGGTTGTGCCCGCCTCCCGGGCCGACCGGCCGGTTCGACCCCGGCCGGTTGTGCCAGCCCGGATCGTTCCAGCCGGGACGGTTCCAGCCCGGCCGGACCCACACGGGGCGCTGAAGGACGATGCCCGGGCGGTACCACGGTCCGACGCGGAAGATCGGAACCGGCGGGTGGATCCATCGCTCGCGGTACGGGGAGGCGACCTGGAGAACGTCGGCCACCGGGGTGCCGTTCGGCACGCACTGCACGACGATGGTGCCGGCCTGCGCGTTGTTGGCGGTGATCTCGATGCCGCCGACGCTCAGCAGGTGGGTCCCGGCCACGGCCGGCGCCCAGTCGCCGGCCAGGTCGCCGGTCAGGGCACCCTGCGCCGGTACGGTCCCCCCAAAGCCGGTCACCTGGAAGGTCGTGTTCTCGGCGCCGCTGACGTTGATCCAGGCGGCGCCGTTCCACGAGTCGATCGGGAGCGGTGCCTGCAGGTTCAGGCTAGAGATGTGCAGCCAGAAGCGCGCCGGCCCGTTAAAGGTGTCCCCGGGCGGGGTCAGCCAGCCGTTGAGGACGGCGGCCGCCTGCCCGAGGTCGCCGATGTTGCACGTGAAGGCGGCGGAGAACGCGGCGGCCCGCGCGGTCGCCTGCCCCGCGACGCCGAGGCCACCGGCCGCGAGAATCGCCGTCGCGACGGCCGCGGCGCGTCTGCCGAACGATTGGATCATCTGAGCTCCTTGTGGGTCTGTCTCAGAGATCGACGTCATCACGTCCACGCCGCCGTACGGCCGCGCCGCATGGCCTTTTGCCAGGTCCGTTGACGATTACTACCCGATCATGGGCCGGGCGGGGACTACCGGGAACTGGCCGGTGTGCTGGCCGCGAACTTCGACACCACTCCTGGGCGGCGCAGGCAGCGCGCGGAGCGGGCCGGAGCCGACTGGGCGGCCCAACGACTCGGCCTCACGCGACAGCCCGCCCCCTCGCCTGCCGCCTCGTCTGCCGAGGCGCGGCGCAGGGTCACCGGCATGTTCGCCGAGATGGGCTTTGACCCCGAACCAGCCCCAGGCGGCCGCGTGCTGTTGCATGACTGCCCGTTCCGCGATACCGCCCGCGCCCACCCAGAAGTGGTGTGCGCCGCTCATCAGGGCCTGCTCACCGAACTGCTGGCTCGCCTCGACCCCGCCCGTCCCGCCCCACCCTGGAGCCATTCGCCCGGCCGGGTATGTGCGTCATCACCTTCAACGACGAACCCCTCACCCGCACCCAGCCCGAATCTGAGACGTCCTGACATGGGCGGCCTCGCCGCGGCGGTGGTCTTCACGTGGTTCGGGATGTTGGCCATCCGCCGGCTGAAGAATCCCGCCATACCGGCGACGGCGCCCACCGGGCCCAGCGCCACCGGCAGCCACATCATCTTGTTGCCGAAGCTGGCACTGTCATGTTCGAAATATATGTAGTGCGTGGTGTAGTGTTAGAGTTT
>JBJMIW010000314.1:0-11493 GCA_045806665.1 Actinoallomurus sp. | reverse complement strand
TCAACATGGCCGCAGACACAGCGACCGTAGGAGGCGTGACCTACCACGTCACCCCCGCGTACCTGCAGAAGGCCCAGGCGGATACCTGGCAGACCTCCCAGGACATCTGGCAGGCGTTGGCGGACCTCAGGAACTATGTCGAGAGCACGCAGGGATTCTGGACGGGCCCGGCGCAAGCGACATTCAATTCGCTAATGCAAGAGTACGACATCTACGCCAGGATGCTTTATGACAGCCTCGTCGACATCTCCGAAGGCCTGAAGGGAAACTACATCAACTACACGGAATCCGAGCAGAGCAATATCACTAACCTCAAGAAGATTGACTCATCGCTGCCCGCCAAAAATCACACCATTCCGAGTGACGCAAACCTCTCCTGAGCAAGGCCGCAGCACCCGCGGCACAACCTTCTTTCCTCATGCTCGAAAGGAGCTGTTCCCATGGACATCGATGGCGCCTCGATCTTCGTCGGCTCTGAACTGGAATCCGCGGGCCCCACGCTGACCGTCAAGGCCAACCACTGCGCCGAGATGCTCGAGCATCTCAAAGCGGAGCTCGCCCCGCTCGCGGACGCATGGAGCCAGAGCCAGGCCGCCGATTATTACCAGGGCCTGCAGCAGGAGTGGAACATCGCGGCCGACGGTCTGTTCGGACCCCACGGTGTGCTCGGCCAGATCGCCCACGCGCTGCATATCAACTGGGGCAACTACTCCGACACCGAATGGGCGAACATCAAGACCTGGCAGCACTGAGTGGAGTGGCGGTAACCCGGAACCATGGCGACGTGAGGAAGTAGAAGTAACAGTGGACGATGAGCGCTGCCGGATCACGGTGGTGGGGAAACGGCGACGCGTGGACCTCGCGTTGCCCGCGCGGGCGCCGATCGCGGAGTACATCCCGGCACTGACCCGGCTGTGCGGCCAGGAGAGCGACGAGACCCTGCCGGCCGCCTGGTCACTCGCACCTGCCGGGGACCGCCCGTTCCATCCGAGCATCTCGTTGCTTGAGGCCCAGGTCGTGGACGGCGCCACGCTGTACCTCAAAGACCTGGTGGAGGGCGAGACCGACGGCCCGGTCATCACCGAGCTGGAGGATCTCGTCGGCGAGGTGCAGGACCAGTGGGACCGGTGGAACGGCCGGCACCGCGCCCTGACGGTCATCGGCCTCGGCGCCGCCGGCTTCGTCGCGGCCCTGGCTGCGCTGGTCCTCGGCGTGCCGGACCCGGCGGTGGGCGGACTCATCGCCATCGTCGCCGGCTTCGCCCTCGCTCTCGTCGCCGGCGTCGCGACCCGGCGCGGCTGGCCGATGCCGGCACGCCTGTGCCTCGCCGTGGCACTCGCGGCGGTCCCGGTGCTGGCACTGGCCGGCTACGCCCTGCCGGTCTCCCGCTCGAGTGAGACCGCGGCGGCGATCGCGGTCGTGGTCGGAGCCAACGTCGGGACGCTCGGGGCCCTGATCGCCATGCTGAACGTCTGGACGCTGACGGCGGAACTGCTCGCGCTGGTCGCCTTGCCGGTCACCATCCTGCTCGCCCTGCTGCACGCGACCCGGCTCGAATGCGCTGCGGTGGTCGGCGTGGTCGGTCTCATCATGTTGAGCGCCGCGCCCAGCGCGGCCGGCCGCCTCACCGCGCTGCCTCCGGCACGTGCCGTCGCCGGGCCGGTGGACGCGGCCGACGAGGTCGCGACGATATTGGCCCGCAGCAGGCGGGTGCTGGTCGTCCTCACACTGGCCGTCACACTCATCGTCGCCGGCTGCCTGGTCCTGCTCGGCGGCTCGAACGACGTGTACGCCGGGGCTCTGGCGTTGTGCGTGAGCCTGGCGCTGCTGGCCCAGGCCGGGCACAGCAACGTGCCGCTCGCCGTCATGCTGATGATGGGAGCGGGCGTGACCGGCCTGGTCACGCTAGTGGTCCGGGCCCCGGTGACGTTGCTCCACGCGACGTCGCCGGTTCTCGGCCCGGTGATGGCCTGCGGCCTCTGCGCGATCCTGCTGTGCGTCGGCCTCGCGATGGTCATGCTGCCCAGCAGCGACGTGGAGGCCCGTCCGGCCTGGCTCAACACCGTCGCCGTCGTGCTGTCGGTGTTCACGGTGCCGCTGGCCGTCGGCGTCTTCGGCGTCTTTGAGTACCTGGCAGGGCTGGGCGGACGGCTCTGACCGGTGGCATGGACTGATCGGGGGGACGGGTGAAGACCGGCTGGCAGCGGGTCACGCCCACCGGTGGCTGGGGTGCGCATCGCTCCATCGGCGCCGCCGTGCTCGCGGCGGCCGACGGAGCGGTGGTGTCCGTCCAGCCTGGCGTCTACCAGGAAGCCGTCGTGGTGGAGCGGGACGTCACCATCGTCGCCGAGAAGGGATCCGGCACCGTCAAGGTCGTCTCCAGCCATCGGCCCGCGTTCACGCTGGCCGGCTGCGCGGCGACCATTCGCGACATCGAGGTTGAGGGCCCTGCGGCCAATGACGTGGCGGTGCTGGTCCGCGGCGGCGCTCCGGTGATCCAGAGCTGCCGGATCACCCGCGGGCGCGTCGAGATCGCCTCGGACGCGGACTGCTCTCTTCGCGGATGCGAGGTGCACGACGTCGCCCGCGCGGGCGTGTACCTGACCGGCACGAGCCGGGCGCTGCTCGAGGAGTGCACCGTACGTTCGGTGCAGGGCGACGGCATCCGGTTGGACGACGCGGCGCGGATCGACTGCGTCCGTACGACGGTGACGCTGGTGACGGGCAACGGGCTGTATCTCGGTGGCGACGCCGACGGGGTCTTCACCGACTGCGAGGTCAGCCGCTCATCCGACGCGGCCATGCTGGTCCAGACGCCCGCACATCCTCTCCTGCGCGACTGCCGGCTCCACGACACCGGGACCCAAGGCGTGCGCGTCGAAGGATCCGCAGGCTGGGCGGACGGCGCGGAACCCGCGGTCCCGGCCCCCCGTGACGCCGGCGACGGCGCCGCGGCCGGGCAGGATGAGGATCAGGTCCGGCTCGAGGGCTGTGAGATCGTACGCACGGCGGCGGAAGGGGTGCTGGCACGCGGTGACGCGCGGGTACGGCTGAGGAACTGCCAGTTCCGCGAGACGGGCGGCAGCGGAATCTTGGCCGCCGACAACGGCCGGCTGACTCTGGACGCGGTCCGCGTCACGGACACGGCCGGCACCGCGCTGGTCCTCATGGACACGGCTCACGTACGGGCCCACGGCACGGTGCTGACCCGCTCGGAGGCGAACGGGGTGCACTCCGCCGGCGACAGCGTGCTCGCGCTCAGCGAGTGCGAGGTTTCCCGTACGGCGTTCACCGCCGTCCACATCGGTGGTGGGGCGCAGGCCACCCTGCGCGACTGTCTCGTCCGGGAGACTCCCGAACACGGTCTCCGCGTCGTCGAACAGGCGAATCTGCTCGCCGAACGCGTGCGGGTCGAACAGGTGCGGATCGCGGGCGTGTCCGTCGAGGACGCGGACGCCGCACTGCGCGAGTGCCGGATCAGCGATGCGGTGACCGGCGCCAGGGTCACCACCCGGCACCGGCCGCTGCTCGACGGTTGCGACTTCTCCGCCATCTCCCGTACCGGCATCGAGGTCGGCCCGGAGACCGGTGTGCTGATGCGCGGAGGTCGCGTCACGGGGACCGGATCGGCCGGGATCTTCCTCGACGAGCGCAGTGAGGCGTGGGTCGAGACCCTGGAGATCACCGACACCGAGGGAAGCGCCGTGGTCATCTGGTCCGGCGCACGCCCCAGCATCCGGTCGGTCACGATCGCACGGACCGGTAAGAACGGCGTGTACGTCGCCGAGGACGCCTCCGGTTTGATCGAGGACTGCGACATATCCGAGACCGCCTTCCCGGCCATATACGTGGGCGCCGAGGCGACGCCCGTCTTCCGGCGCTGCGTGGTGCACGACACCAAGGAGGACCTCACCCTCGTCGAGAACGCCGATCCGGTGTTCGAGGACTGCCGGGCCGACGCGGTGAGCGACAGCACCATGCCGGCGACGGGCAGCGCGGTGACGGTGCCGGCAGGGGTGGGTCGTTGGCGACCCGCGGCCGATCCGAGCATCGGGCCGGAGACAGAGGAGGGCGAGCCCAAGGAGAGCCTGGAGGAATTGCTCGCCGAACTGACGCGGCTCATCGGGCTCGAGCGGGTCAAGCAGGAGGTCAGCGCGCTCGCCAACCTCATGCAGATGGTCAAGCGGCGCGAGGAGATCGGCCTGGCACCCCCGCCGCTGTCCCGGCACCTGGTGTTCGCCGGCAACCCCGGCACGGGCAAGACCACCGTGGCCCGGCTGTACGGACGGATCCTGGCCGCGTTGGGCCTGCTCTCGCGGGGCCACCTCGTCGAGGCGGACCGCGGCGACCTGGTCGGCGAGTACGTCGGCCACACTGCCCCGAAGACCCAGGCCATCTTCCGCAGGGCCCTCGGCGGCGTGCTGTTCATCGACGAGGCGTACTCGCTGGTGCCGCACGGGCAGGGCAGCGACTTCGGGCAGGAGGCCATCTCGACGTTGGTCAAGCTGATGGAGGACCACCGGGACGAGGTGGTTGTGATCGCGGCCGGCTATCCAGGGGACATGGATCGGTTCATCGATTCCAACCCGGGACTCGCCTCACGCTTCACCCGGACGCTCACCTTCGATGACTACTCCTCCGCCGAACTGGTCAGCATCGTGGAGCATCTGGCGCGTCAGTACGACTACCGGCTGGCCGACGAGACGAGGGACCGGCTGTTCGACTACTTCGAGGCATTCCCCCGCGGGGAGCGGTTCGGCAACGGGCGCACCGCGCGGCAGGTGTTCCAGCGGATGACCGAGCAGCAGGCGCAACGTGTGGCCGGGCTGGCGGCGCCCCAGACGGAAGACCTGACCATTGTGGGTCCTGAGGATCTTCCGCAGGGGGCGCCGTGAGCACCGTTCTCGTCGGTCTGTGTCCGACGTCAGTGCACCGGGCTGGGCGGCGGATCCGGGAACTGCGAGTGCCGGTCGGCGTAGCCGTACGACTGACCGGCCTTGTTCACGCCGGCCGTGAACTCCCCCAAGATCTCGATGGCGTTCGCGATCTGTTCGAGCACCCTCTCCATCGCGGGGTTGATCTGATTCGCAAAGTTCTGGGCCGAGGGCTGGATGGCGCTCGGCCCCGTGCCGGTCGGCAGGCCGTTCTTCGTGGAGTGCTGCTGGCTGGTTTTATCCATCCCGATCCCCTTATCGAGTGGCCTCCCGGCTCCGTCGGTCGCCTCCACGACGGTCGCATGTTGACCGAAGACGGTGTCCTTGGCGGCGAACACCTTGTCGCGCAGCCACTCGTAGTCGAAGGTCAGGTTCTTCGTTTCGGCGATCAGGCCCTTCTCGGCGTTGCGGATGGAGCTGAGGTCCGCCGAGATCGGACTGACCGGCGGCACGTCCGGATTCGAGTCGCCCGAACCCTGGGTCTGACCCCACGGATCCATATTGAAGGACGGGGGGCCGTACGTACCCCAGATCCCCCCGACCGCGACATGGGGCACGAGGCCCGACAGGTCCTTGCCGTAGTCCGGATCCGGAGCCGGTGTTGTTGCCGGATCGTCGGCCGTCGTCGCTCCTTCGTGTGTGTCCGGATGAGGACGCGGCGGCGCGGTTTCAAGACTAGCATGGTGTCTTTCTGCCTGAGCCCCTGTTGCTGTCCCATCGTCGGCCATCATCGCTCCTTCCGGTGCGCTTTCTTACAACTCCCGTGGTCCTGCCTCAGGTAAGGATGCCACGAAGGATCCAATCAACGCTAATCGCTGCATTGCCATGACAGAGCGACAATGAATAGACAATGAATAGTGGAAGGCGGAGTCGATGGCAGCACAGATGAGCTTTGACGAGTTCCGAGTCGACCTGGGACAGCTCCACGAAGCCATCGGAAGCGTCACGCGTGAGCACGGCACCATCAGCGATACGATGGCGTCGATCGCGAGTGAGTTCAACCAAGTCAAAGACGCGTGGCAGACGCCTTCCGAAGGGTCCTTCGACACCGTACAAAAATGGCTGACCAGCGTCTCGGGCGACCTGGAGAATATTCTTCGGGACGCCATCAGCCGCATGCAACTTGCGTACGACAACTACCACAAGACCGAAGAAGAGAACGTCCACAACAATACTCCGAACAATGCGCACTAGGGAGACGCTTCCGTTCGTCACCTTGACTATGAGAGGCCGACCTCATGGCGATCAACGCTGACTACGACGTCACCTCGACGTTCACCGTAGACCCGAATGCGCTCCAACAGCATGCCGTCAACCTCAAGAACTACGGCCAGGCGATCTCCGACTCACTCAAGCAGATCAACGACATCTGGAACGGTCTCAAGCTGGGCTGGATGGGGAAGACGGCGGACGAGGCCCATGACTTCGTCCGCCGTTGGAACGCGGTGATGCAGGAGCTGTTCGGCTCGGAGAAACATCCGGAGCAGGGGGTGCTCAACGCCATCACGGTGGGTGTCGCGACGGTGGCCGCCAACATGGCATACACCGAGCACACGCTGTGGGACGCCTTCCGCCAGTTCCAGCACAGCCTCCAGGGCGACGGCAGCGCTCCAAGCGACACCCCGCCGACGAGCGTCACCGACGTCACGAATTCCGCCGTCACCGAACAGTGGGGGTGACGGCGTGCGGCACAGATCATCGCCGCGTGGCCCCAACGCGGTACCGGGGAGCTCCGCCGGCGCCACCGGGCGGCTCGCCGGTTAGGACCGGCCAGATCACCGGAACGCGACACCAGTGTCCACCGCTCCCCTTGGGAGCCGAACGAATGCCGACTTCACGCAGATGAGCAGGATCGCTTTTCACCGCCCCGCCCGGATCATCGCCCCGGCGGTGCAGGAACAGAAGATCACGTTGACGGCGCCGCCGCAGAAACCCGCCGGCGGCGGCGCGGCCACCTGGCTCTATATCCTGCTGCCCCTGCTGAGCAGCGTCAGCATGGCCGCCTACATGGTCACCTACGGCAAGCCATGGCTCGTGGTGCTCGGCATCGTGTTCGTGGTGGTGTCGGTCGGTGTGACGTTCGCCGTGCGCTGGCAGATGCGGAGCACCAACCGCCGCACGCGCGACCGCCAGCGAGAGCGATACGAGGAGTACCTCGCCGAAATCCGGAAGCAGATCCGCACCGCCATCGCCCAGCAGCGGCTCGCCAGCGCCTTCTCCCAGCCCAGCCCGGAACGGCTGTGGGCCATCGCGGACGGGCGCCGACGCGTGTGGGAACGCCGGCCCGCCGACGATGACTTCCTCACACTGCGCATCGGCGTCGGTGAGGGCACCCCGGCGATCCAGGTGAGCCGAGGCCGCACAGACCCGATGGCGGAATATGACCCGCTGTCCCAACGCCTCGCCGACGACCTGACCAAGCGGTATGCCAAGACGGGCCGGCAGCCGGCGTGGCTGGACCTGGCGCATTCCGGTGTGGTGAGCCTGCTCGGACCGCGGGAACGTACGCGCGGCGTGGCCTACGCGCTTCTCACCCAGCTCGCGGTGCTGCACGCGCCCGACGACGTGACCGTTGCCGTCTGCGCCAACGGCAACCCCGGTTGGGCATGGGCCAAGTGGCTGCCGCACACCCACGACGAGGACGCCCCGCGTAGCGGCGCCGGCGTCGTACCGCTCGTCGCCGAAGAGCTCGACGGGCTCGCAGACTACCTCGAGGAGTACCTGGCCAAGGCCCAGGCGCAGCGAGCCGAGCGGGCCGGCCGCTTGGGCGCCTACCGCAACACCAGCCCGGAACACCGTCTCGTGGTGATCCTGGACGGATACAGGCCGTCCGCCGACTGGGCGCGCAGCCCCCTGATCTCCCGGCTTGTGGCCGAGGCCGGGCCGAACTCCGGCATCTGCGTCGTCTGTCTGGTGGAGCGGGAGAACGAGGAGCCCGAACGCGTCGACGTACGGGCCCGGGTCGACGAACGCAAGCAGCTCACACTCACGAGCCCTACGCCCGCGTTGCACAGCGCCGTCGAGAACGCCATCGCGGACCGGGCCGACCTCGCGCTGTGCGAGCAGATCGCCCGCAGTCTCGCTCCGCTGCGGTTGTCCGGTGAGCGGGAACAGGTGCTGTCCCGCACCGTCTCCCTGCCCGACATGCTTGGCTTCACGGACATTGCCACCTTCGACCCTCGCACACGATGGAAGGCCCCGGACGCCGAGACGCTGCTGCGGGTGCCCATCGGCCTGACCGGTGACGGCGAGGAACTCACCCTGGACCTGAAGGAGTCCGCGCAGGGCGGCATCGGTCCGCACGGGCTGGTGGTCGGCGCGACCGGCTCCGGCAAGAGCGAGTTCCTGCGCACCCTCGTCACCGGGCTGACGATGCAGCACTCGCCGGAGGTGCTCAGCTTCGTCCTCGTCGACTTCAAGGGCGGCGCCACGTTCGCCGGCGTCACCGAGCTCCCGCACGTCGCCGGCCTGATCACCAACCTGGCCGACGATCTCGCCCTCGTGGACCGCATGCGCGCCGCCCTGCACGGCGAGCAGCAGCGGCGCCAGAACCTCCTGCGCGACGCGGGCAACGTCGACTCGCTGCGCGACTACCAGCTACGCCAGGCCGCCGGCGGTACCGACGTCCACGGCCGCCCGCTGGAACCACTGCCATACCTGCTGATCGTGGTGGACGAGTTCGGTGAGCTGCTCTCGCAACGGCCGGACTTCATCGACCTGTTCGTGCAGATCGGGCGGGTCGGGCGAAGCCTGGGCATGCACCTGCTGCTCGCCACGCAGCGGCTGGAGGAGGGACGGCTACGAGGCCTGGAGTCGCACCTGTCCTACCGGATCGCCCTGCGCACGTTCAGCGCCGCCGAGAGCCGCGCCGTCCTCGGCACCCCGGACGCCTACCGGCTGCCGTCCATCCCGGGTTCGGCGTACCTGAAGGTCGACGAGTCCGTCTACGAACGGTTCCGGGTGGCCCACGTCTCCCGGCCGTACCACCCGCCGACGGAGAGCCAAACGCTGGAGGTGGAGCGGCTGGACCCGGTCGAGTTCGGCCTGCGGACACCGCAGGACGCGCTGGCCAAGGCCGCCGGCGACGCGCAGGAGTCGGTCGTGTCCGCGCGACCCAAGCCGGGCGAACGCACCGAGATGCAGGTCGCGGTGGAGCAACTGCGGATGTACGGCTCACCGGCGCACCAGATCTGGCTGCCGGTACTGCCGGAGTACATCACCCTCGACGCCGTGCTGGGCCCGCTCTCCGTCGAGGACCCCGCGCGGGGCCTCCAGGCGACGATGTGGCCCCAGGGTCAGCTGAGCTTCCCGATCGGCGTCGTCGACGTACCGGCGGAGCAGGCGCAGCGTCCGCTGATGCTCGACCTGTCGGGAGCCCATGGTCATGTGGCCCTCGTGGGCGCTCCGCAGAGCGGCAAGAGCACCACCCTGCGGACCGCCCTCGTCTCCGCCATGCTCGCCCACACACCACGGGAACTGCAGTTCTACTGCATCGACCACGGTGGGGGCTCGCTCCAGGGACTGCAAGACGCACCGCACATCGCCGGCGTCGCCGGGCGCCACGACGAGGAACGCACCCGCCGCGCGCTCGCCGAAGTGCACCAGATCATCGGCTCCCGGGAGCGTCTGTTCGAGCAACTCGGCATCTCCACCATGGCCGAGTTCCGGCGGCTGTACGCGGCCGGCCGGGTTCCGCCGAACACCAACGTGGCCGACGTCGTGCTGGTGATCGACAACTGGGGTGCCGTACGCGCCGCGGACGAGGCCGCCGACGCCTACGTGCTGGAGATCTCCTCTCGCGGTCTCGGTGTCGGCGTTCACCTCATGATCACGGCGAACCGCTGGGCCGAGATCCGGACCAATCTACGGGACAACATCCGCGGCCGGATCGAGCTGCGCCTGAACGAGCCCGCCGAGTCCGAGGTGAGCCGACACGCCTCCCGCCTGCTGCGCACCGTCACACCCGGACGCGGCGTGACCTCGCCAGGACTCGTCTTCCACGCGGCGCTCCCCCGGATAGACGGGGCCCAGACCACAGAGAACCTCGCCAAGGCCCAGGACGCGGTGGTCGCCGACATCGCGAACTCGTGGCACGCCGAGAGTGCGCGGCCGCTGCGGGTCCTGCCGAAGGTCGTTTCCGCACCGGACTTGGACGCCGCCGTACGCGCCGCGGCGGGGGCGGCGAGTCCGCCCCGGACCACCGAGGTGCCCATCGGTCTGCGCGAGGTGGACCTGGCACCGGTCGGACTGGACCTGTGCGCCGACGACCCGCACTTCATGGTCTTCGGCGACTCGGGTTCAGGAAAGACGTCCTTCCTGCGCGCGTGGATGCGAGGGCTGGCGCTGCGCCAGTCGGCCGCGGACGCGCGGTTCGTGGTGATGGACTACCGCCGGAGCCTGCTGGGCGTCGTCCCCGACCCCTACATCGGTGCGCAGGCGGGCGACGCCGAACTCGCCTCCGCGTACGTCGCCCAGCTGGTGGACAAGCTGAAAGAGCGGCTCCCACCGCCGGACATCTCGTCTCAGAACCTTCGCCTGCGCAACTGGTGGACGGGCCCGGAGCTCTACCTCGTCGTCGACGACTACGATCTGGTCGCCGGGGCGGGTCCGCGCGGTCCGCTGGCGCCCCTCGTGGATTACCTCACGCAGTCACGCGAGCTCGGGTTCCACGTCGTGCTGGCGCGTCGCGTCGGCGGCATCTCCCGCGCGCTGATGAGCGATCCGCTCGTCAGCAGGATGCGCGAGCTCGGCTCGCCCGGACTGATCCTGTCCGGTGATCCTCGCGAGGGTTTCCTGCTGGGCGACCAGCGAGCCGTGCAGCGTCCGCCTGGGCGCGGGGTCCTCGTACGCCGCGGGAGGCCGGCGGAGGTGGTGCAGACCGTGTTGGACGAAGACGATGCGGATGATTCTGGGAGCGCCTGAACATATCGTCCATGGACGGTCGACCAACGGGGCGCCCGCCGTGCGACTGAGAGACCGACAGGCTTGTTCGACGGTGGGGTGAGGTGCGATGGCAGATCCGTATGCAGATCCGGACTACATCTTGGGTGTCGACGTTCAGGCGATGTATGACCTGAGTAGCGCGTGGCGGAGCATGGCGTCGGCGATCGACACCTCGCTGGCGTCGATGAAGAGCCATATGCAGGGGATGCGCTGGAACGGTGACGCCGCCTTCGCGGTGAGAAACGCGTGGGGCGACGGCGCGACCGGCGAGAGCAGCCTCGGTCTGGAGTCCGCGAACACCGGCGGTAAGGGCGTAACCGATTTCTTCGTCGACGCGCGGAACAACGCGAACTCCATCGCCGACTCGATCCACCAGTACGCGGACAAGGTGCTGGAGGCTGAGAAGACGATTAAAAAAAATATCATCGTACAGATCATCGTCGAGATCCTCTCACTTGGTGCCGCCTTTCTACCCCTCGGGGGTTTGTTCCGCCTCATCGACATCGGATTGAGTAAGCTGACCAGCGTGATCGCCGAGATGGCGGGCTTCGGGGAACTCGGCGCGTCGATCACCGAGATCACCGCCAACGCCGTCGCCGGCGGGGTCATCTCAACC
>JBJMIW010000313.1:0-25010 GCA_045806665.1 Actinoallomurus sp. | reverse complement strand
CAGGCCACAGCTGTCCGTGCAATTAGCGTGCAATTAGCCAGGGTGATCAGGGGTCAACAGCGGTCACTCGCGGACACATCCCCGTGCAGGTCAGCGCCGGTTCCGTTGTGACCAGCATGATTCGCAAGCAGGAAGTCAGGAGTTCGAATCTCCTAGGCTCCACCAGCCAAAACGCCCCCGTCTCGACCATGCGGCGGGGGCGTTGTGCCATCAGCGGGCCATTAGGCCACCCGGATCAGGACGGCGGCGGGCGATCGTCCGGCACGTCCGGCTCCACCCTGTGGCGCCAAGCCCGCTCGGTCACCGGGTGCAACCGGGCAACGGCGTGGGCAAGTCATCCGTGCCCGCCACGCTTGTGTCCGAGGAGATGTGCGAGTCGTTCGGTCGCAGATGAGCTTTTCTTCCCGACGGTCGGGGCGTCGTACATGACGCCGCGTAGCCGGACGGGGATCACCGAGGCGGCGTACGTGAGGCAGCGGTCGGAGATGCCCGCGGGCGCGTCGGATGGTTGCCCGGTCGCCACGGCCAGATCCCATCCGTGCGTGACAGTCTCGACGGTGAAGCCGCGTGCTGCCTCCAACGCCGTGCACGGTCCCCATGGCGCCGTGACCTGGTCAGCGGCGGCCAGCTGCGACCAGGGATGACGGATCGAGGTTGCCAAGGTCGCGTATCTCGCGGCCAGCTCGTCATCCGGCACATCGGTGACCACATGGGGAATGTCCCGTGTCGAGACGTTCTGTGCCGTGCCCAGCCCGCGGTGTGCGGTGCCTATGAGGTGTCCCATGAGGTGGCGGACCTTGAAGTCCGCACAGGGACTCTGGGCGTCAAGTTGTCCGGGCCGGGTCGCTGCCATCAGCTCGCCTACCCAGGCGAGAGCATCGAAGTAGTCCTGCCGCTGCTGCGTGAAGGTCACGACGATGAGCGTAGGGGTGATCTATGACACTGCATCGAGGCTCCTGGGGCTCCGCACCGATCTCGCCGATCGGTCGGAGACCAGATCAGGGCGCCACCAGGCGGGCTCTCCCGACTTTTGGGTCGCCTCACAGGCTCCCGCACGTCGACTCCTCGCCGGAGGCAGGGAGCATCACCGCTCGTGTGCCGGCTCCGCCGCCAGGGTCTCGTTCCAGCGGCCGACGACGCAGAGCAGGACCAGGAGCACGATCGACGCGAAGAGCGCTCCGGGGACGTACTCGTGAGTGATCCACTCTCCGGCGACGACACGCATCAGCCACGGTGGGTGGTCGGCCAGGGCGGCCCCCGGGATCTGGCCGAAGACCGCGATGGCGCCGCGGATGAGCACGTACCAGTCGAGGCGCGAAGAGGGCATGAGCGCGATCAGCGGGAAGATGAGCGCGTCGTACCACGAGTGGTAGATGGGCGTGGTCACGAGCCAGGCGAGGGAGAAGGCCAGTGTGACCCATACGGCGGGCGCCTCGCGGGGGCCCGGTGGCAGCCGCCAGGCGAGCAGGGCCGCGAGCAGGAGCGCGAGGGCGAGCACTCCCCACGACAACACCCAAGCCGGCGGCCGGCCCGCCGCGTTGGTGATGAGGCGCCATGGATTGGTGGGTGAGGTGAGCTGGGTCCGGCTGAGGAGGCTGCTCAGCGTTCCGGCGCCCACCATGAGGTAGCCGCAGACCAGTACCGCGAGCGCACCGAGCGCGACGGTCACGAGCCGGAGCGGTGACCGGCGCAGCGACCACGCCACACCGGCACCGGCGAAGGCGAATGTCACTTTGACCGCGGCCGCGCCGCCCAGCAGAAGTCCCGCCGCGAGGGGCGAGCGACGCAGCGCCGCCAGCGAGACCACCATGAGCGCCACCCGAGGATGTCGGCGTGCCCGCCCGCGAGCCCGGCCCAGAGCATCAGCGGGTTGAGCGACCACAACAGGTGGGCCCGCGCTCGGCGGCCACGATCGCGTCCCACCAGCCGGTCGAGAGCGAGCGCCGTCGCCAGGAAGGCGAGGCCGTTCCACACCTTCAGCCAGAAGGTCGTGCGAGCGGTCGAGGCGCCGCCGAGCTCCGAGGCCGCCCATTCGGTGGCCGTCGCCACCGGTCCATAGACGGTCGGCGAGTCGAGCCATGTGCGGGAGGACAGTCGTGCCACGGGATCGCCAGTAGCACGCAGCTCCTGCGGGGTCATCCGGTGGGGGTTGTGACCGAGCGCGGCGATCCGGCCGTACGTCGCGTAGTCGGTCATGTCAGTGGAGCCCATGGGCGGCAACGCGACCAGCGCGGCGACGCAGAGCACGATCGCGGCCGCCAGCCGCCGCGGCGAGGGCCGCCAGCCCCGGCGCACCGCCAGCAGCCCACCGGCGACGCCGGCGACCCCGATGACGATCGCCGCCCACAGCGTCACGGTAACGAAGACGTCCGACACGTGCGAAGGCCGGAAAACCGGAGGCCATCCGGGACGGTCCAGCCGTGGAACCGTGGCCGACCGCCCCTGTACGCCGACGACGATGAGCACGACGCTCACGAACACGGCGGCGAGGGAGACCGGACCGATCGCCGAGCGGGTACGCGCCGGGCCGCCGGCATCGATGGCGGTTCCGGTGTCCTGCGCGTCCGCCAGCACGGCTCCCCCTCATTCACGTGGCCGAATGCGGCCCGCTGGAAGAGTCAGGCCGATCCGGTGACGTCGACCAGAGGCGTCGCTACCGATGTCGTCGGTATGCAACGGCGACCGTGCAACCGCCATAAACCAGGATTCGCAACCCGAACCCGACAACCGCACGGCCCGGCCGTGCCGTGGTGAGGGTCGCCGGCGCCCGTAGTCGGACCGGTGCGCTGGACGGTGAGCGGAATGCTCGGTGAAGCCGACCAGAGTGTGTCTCTTATCGGGGCGAACCGCCCGGCCGCGCGGTCCATTGCCGAGCCTTCTGTACGGCTCCGTGAGCTGTCGGACACGCGCAGCGAGTCTCACCGTGGAGCCGGATGGCCGACGTCTCCCGACCTGCGGGCAAGGATGTAGCCGCGCTCCATCTTTTCAACGTCGCCGTCAGGCCGGCGGATCAGCCGAGCGACCTCGGCGAAGCCGGCCTGACGCAACAGATCCGCGATACGACTCGGCGGCCATCGGTATGCGACCAGCGAAACATCGTGACCGAACGCGTGCGACAGCCGGAGCGGTTCCTCGCCGATCTGGAAGACGAGCAGCAGGTGCCCACCGGGTCGCAGTACGCGGTGGAACTCGGCGAACAACTCCGGCAGGTGTTCCGTCGGGATGTGGATGATGGAGTACCAGGCCACAATGCCGCCGAGCTCGCCGTCCGCCACGTCGAGCGCGGTCATCGATCCATGCTCGAACCGCAGATCCGGGTAGGCCTGACGAGCCAGGGAGACCATCGCCGGCGACAGGTCGACCCCCAGGACACTCAGCCCGAGACGGTGGAGGTATGCCGCCAGGTGGCCAGGGCCACAGCCGAGGTCGGCGACGGGACCTGCACCGTCGGCCCGTACGAGTTCGGCGAAGGCGGCAAGAAACCCTCGGTCCAGCGGCCTGCCGTCCAGCCCGTCCCGGGAGGCGTCGGCGTACGTATCGGCGACCGTGTCGTAGGCGACTTGAGTCGTCCGGAGGAACGAAGGGTCGACCACGGCAAAGCACCGTAACCGGTTTCTGCTCCGGGTGAAGCGGGCGGGAGAGGCGCGGCGGCCAGGACGCCCGCCGCGGCCATGACAGCTCGGGAGCCGGCGCTCATCGGGACGCCTCCGCCACCGGGGCCAGTTGCCCCGGCACACACGCCATCTGTCGCTCGGTGGACGCCGTCACGTCCCGCTCGATCGCGAGGGCGGCGATCATCGCCGCAGGGTCGGCGGTCACGTTGAAAGCCTCCTTCCGGGGGCCGGCCAGTGCCGCGAACAGCGCCTCGGGGAGCTCGTCCGGGCGGCGTACCCACGGCGCCCAGCCGGCCTCCTGCAGGGCGGCGGCGTTCGTTCGCCCATGTCCGGGGAGGCAGCGGTAACTGATGACGGGTAGCCCGGATGCCAATGCCTCCAGGGAGCTGAGGCCGCCGGCATTCTGTACGACGACGTCGCAGGCGCTCATCAACGCGGGCATGTCCTCGACCCAGCCGAGAGCGATGCCCGCACCGGCGCGGGCGAGTGTCTCGCGCAGGGCCGTGTTCCGTCCGCAGACGACGACCGGGGTCGCCAGTCCGGACGCGGCCACGTCGCGCACCGTCGACGCCACATCCCCGCTGCCCCAGGATCCCGCGGTGACAAGGGCCAGGCGGTGATCGTCCGGCAGGCCGAACCGCAGCCGCGCCGTCTGCCGTTCGAGGACGGAGGACCGAGGCCGGAACTCCGGCCGTACCGCCGGCGTGCAGACCCGTACGTCCGCGGCGCCCAGTCTCCTGGCCTGAGCCGCCGTGGTCGGGTGGAGCGCCAGATGGGCGTCGACCCATTCGGCGACCCACAGTGGGTGCACGGACAGGTCGGTGAGGTACGTGACGACCGGGGCCTCCAGCGTCCCGGATTGCCGCAACCGGCCCAGCGCCTGGCTGGCGAGCGGGTAGGTCGAGACGACCGCGGAACCCGGCGGGATCGTACGGGCGATGCGACGTGCGGCCAGCCCGCTCAGGACGCGCACCGCCGCCATGAGGTTCTGGCGCCGCTCGAGCGCGGTGAACAACCGCTCCCAGCTCTCCGGGGCGGCCCGCAGCTGCAACGCGTAGGTCTGACGCAGCATGCGTCCGAGCGAGGCGGGGAGCAGGTCCAGGAAGTCGTGGAGGTCGACGGAGAACCCGGCCTCGCGGAGCCGCCGCGCCAACTCGTTCGCCGCGCCGTCGTGACCGGCGCCGACGCTCGCCGAGACGATGGTGACGTTTCGTCCATCGCCGGGCAGGATCATCTTCAAGGGGGTAGCGCCTTCTGTCTCGTGAGGGGCTCCGGCCTCATCGGCCGGAAGGGACGTTATCGCCGCCGCGTATCTCGGCGGGGCTGATCACCACGATCAGCGGCTGCTCCAGACCCGCAGGCGTCCGCACGGGGTACCGCGATGGCCGACGCTGACGGTGGTGAGCCGGCCCTGCGCCGGGTGCCCCGCAGGATCTCCGGCGCGACCGCCGTCTCCACGACGACGTCGACCAGCGACCCCGCGTCGTACAGGCCTCGTTAGACTCCCGGCATGCTGATCCCGGCGGACGAAGAGATCCGCGCGTTGCACGCGAAGTACGCCCCCACGCAGGCGGCCTTCGAGCTCGTCTACACGCACTGCGAGATCGTGTGCGGGATCGCGGAACAACTCCTGGCCGAGGGCGACCCGGGCCTGAACGTCGAGCTCGTACGAGCCGGAAGCCTGCTGCACGACATCGGCGTCTATCACCTGTACGACGCCGACGGGCAGATCGACGGGGCGGGCTACATACGTCACGGGATACTCGGCTACGAGCTGCTCGAAGAGGAGGGGCTCCCCGACGCCGTGCGCCGGTTCTGCTCCTGCCACACCGGGGTGGGCATCACCCGGGACGACGTACGGAGCCAGGGGCTCCCGCTGCCCGTCGCCGATTACCTGGCGGAGTCACGCGAGGAGGAGCTCGTGATGTACGCCGACAAGTTCCACAGCAAGACCGACCCGCCGACCTTCGTCACCGCCGCCTCCTATGCCGCTCGGGTACGCCGGTTCGGTGCGGACAAGGTCGCGCGGTTCACGGCGATGTGCGACGGCTTCGGGGTGCCCGACCTCGCGCCTTTCATCGCGGCGTACGGGCACGCCGCCGCCTAACAGGTCTTGCGGGCGAGGATGTGGCCGCGCTGGAACCTCTCGTTCTCCCCCGGCTCCCGGCGGAGCCGGGCCAGCTCCGTCAGCCCGGCCTGCCGCGCCAGGTCCGCGAGGTGGTCGATGGACAGCCGATAGGCGAGGGACACCTTGTGGTCGAAGGGCTCGGCCGCGTGCGGCGAGTCCTCGTCCGCCGCGAAGAAGCCGAGGAGCAGGTGACCGCCCGGGGCCAGCACCCGGCCGAACTCCGCGAATATCGCCGGCAGTTCCTCCGGCGGCGCGTGGATGACGGAGTACCAGGCGAGCACGCCGCCCAGCGAGCCGTCCGCCAGGTCCAGGGCCGTCATCGAACCGACCTCGAACCGCAGGTCCGGATTGTCCTGGCGCGCCAGCTCGATCATCGTCGGCGACAGGTCGACCCCGAAAGCCGTGACGCCGAGGGACTCCAGGTAAGCGGTCAGCCGGCCGGGGCCGCACCCGAGGTCCGCGACCGGCCCGGTGCCGGCGGAGCGTACGAACTCGGCGAAAGCACCGATCATCGCCCGGTCCAGCGGGAACTCATCGAGGGCGCTGCGGAACTGCTCGGCGTACCGGACGGCGACGGCGTCGTACGCCGCCCGGGTCACTTCCAGGGAGGACATGGTGGACGACCCTAGTGCCGCCGGGAGCGGCACTCGGCCCGTACGGATCACCCCAGGCGTTGTCCGCGGAGGCGCGTAGCCCGCCGGAGCGTCGACGCCGGCCGCCGCACGCCGACTACCGTGGTGACGCCCGCCAGAGCATCGACGCCGGCCGGCGCGCCACCGCCGGATGCAGGCACCGGCCTGGCGGCTCAACCGGCCGAATGCCCCCGGAGGCGAACCGCGATGCGCTCCGCGGCGCTTTGCGGACTGGCCACCGGAAGCCGATCTCCGGACTCCGGACACCACTCGAAGAATTCACCGCAGGGGCTCACCGAGACCCACACGCGGGGATCCGTCGGACGCCCGCGCACCGACAGTGCCGGCCGCGCGTCACTCATCGTCGAAGCAAATCCGAGTCTGGCAAGTTCACGGCACAACGTCACCAGAAGCCGCATGACCGGCACGGCACTTCCGTCGCGGACCCGGTCAGGGGATCAGGCCGAGTTCCCCGGCGTGCACGCCGGCCTGGAACCGCGACTCCGACCCCAGCAGCCGCATCAGCTCGGCCACCCGCCGCCGGTAGGTCCGCAGTGAGAGCCCCAGCCGCCGGGCGGCGACCTCGTCGGTCAGCCCGTCGCCGAGCGCCCGCAGGATCCGCCGCCCCTCGGCGTCCACCTCGGGAGGCTCGCGGTTGAGGTAGTCGGTCAGCTCGGTGGCGGCCTCCCAGGTCGCCTCGAACAGCGCGTACACGCCGCTGATCAGCGTCTGCGATGTCGTGACGGTGAACTCGCGGTCGCCGCGTGTCGAGGTTCCCGCCAGGATCACGACCCGCCGGTCGATGATGATCGTCTCGTGCGGCAGCAGCCCGGTGCCGCAGATGCGGACCTGCGCGTCCAGCGACGCGAGCTTCAACAGATGGCTCCGCTGTTCCTCATCCGTCAGCGCGGCGGGGGTGTAGAGCTTGCGGACCACCGGGCCGTCCGCACCGGCCGCCCGGCGGCGCATCCGGCCGGCGATGGCCTCTCGCGTGTCGCGACGCGACCAGGTGTTCATATCCGTGGCCGCGCAGATGAACTCCGATCTCGCTCCCCCGAACAGGTGCCCGGCTCGTGCGGCGAGCTCCTGCTCGCCGCGGACGGTGGTGACCTGCTGATCGCCGCTCACCCCGCCAAGTCTGTCCAGTCGGCGGCCCAGGGGCAATGGCAGCTTGCTGCCAGCCGCTCGCTCGCCATGGCGGCGCTGGGCCAGAGTCGGAGGCATGACGACGAACATGACGGCCGCCGATGGCGGCGACTTCCTGATCGGTGGCGACCTGCGCGTCAACCGGCTCGGCTTCGGCGCGATGCGGCTCCCCGTGGGCACGTGGGACGGGCCCACGCGCACCCCGGAGAACGGGATCGCGGTGCTGCGCCGCGCCGTGGAGCTCGGCGTCGACCACATCGACACGGCCGGCTTCTACGGGCGGGAGAACGTCCACGCCCACGAGTTGATCCGCGAGGCGCTCTTCCCGTACCCCGCGGACCTGGTGATCGCCACGAAGGTCGGGCCGCTGCGGGGGCCGGACGGTTACCCGAGCGGGGAGGCGACGCCCGATCAACTGCGCGGGCTGGTCGAGGAGGACCTGCGGCGTCTCGACCTCGACCGCCTCGACCTGGTTTACCTGCGGGTCGGCGGCATGGGCCGGCCCGGCGGCGAGTCGATCGCCGAGCGGTTCGCGGTCCTGGCGGGGCTGCGCGAGGAGGGGCTGATCCGCCACCTCGGCGTCAGCAACGTCGACGCGGACCAGCTCGCCGAGGCCCGCGCGATCGCCCCGGTCGCCGCGGTACAGAACCACTTCCACGTGCAGTACGGCGGCGACTCCGGGCTGCTCGCCCAATGCGCGGAACTCGGCGTCGCGTTCGTGCCGTTCTTCCCGCTCGGTGGCGGGAACCGGCCGCTGGATCGGGATCGTCTGGCGAAGGTCGGAGCGCGCCACCAGGCCACGCCCGAGCAGGTGGCCCTGGCCTGGCTGCTGGCGTCCTCTCCCGTCATGCTCGCCATCCCGGGCACCGGATCGCTGGATCATCTGGAGGACAACGTCGCGGCCGCGGGCGTACGCCTCACCGAGGAGGACCTGACCGACCTGACCGACTGAGCCGCGATCTGCCGAGAGGCCATCAACTGACACATCGCCACCGCGTCGGTGCACGTCGTCCCTATCAGTGGGTGGCGCAGACCCGGCCGGGCGGGTTGATGCTCACGCCGTGGGGCAATGCCTACGACAACGGTGCGTTGGCTCGCCTGACGGTCGACGACCACGGCGCGGCGTACGGTCCGTTCCTCGACAACACGGTCGCGTTCATGTGGTTGCGCGCGCAGCGTGCGCCACGTCCCACGGTGCCGGCGCACCTGGCGGGTGCGGCCGAGTCGACCACGACCCTGCACCCGGACGCGGTGCATTTGTCCTCAGCCGTAGCTGTCAACGCCGAGCTTGATGGCGACGGCCACGCCGCAGACGGCGACGAGGACGCGGAGCGCCTGGCCCGGGAGCCGGCGTACGAGCGCGGGGCCGACCCAGCCGCCTGCGAGAAAGCCCGCGGCCAAGGGGATCACGGCGTCCCACCGTACGGGGCCGAACAGCGCGAACCCGGCCGCGGCGACGCCGTTGGCCAGGCCGGCGATGACGTTCTTCACCGCGTTGACGCGCACCAACGGCAGGTCGATCATCGCCGACAGCACGGCCAGCATGAGGATGCCGCCGGCGGCGCCGAAGTATCCGGTGTAGATGGCGACCGTGAACAGCGCCAGACGGGGCAGCCGGCTGTGCTCACCCGTGGAGCGTTCCGCGAGCCGTCCGACCTTCGGCTGCAGCAGCAGGATGAGGGACGCGCCCGCGATCAGCCATGGCGCGATCAGCTCGAACGTCCGCGACGGCGTCACCATGAGCAGCGCCGCACCGGTGACGCCGCCGAGCGCCGTCAGTACGCCGAGCCGCAGGACCCGGCCGCGCTGCCCGGCGAGCTCCCGCTGGGAACCGGCCGTCGCCCCCACCGCGGTGAAGACCAGCGCGACCGTGTTGGTCACATTGGCGCTGAGCGCGGGCAGCCCGAGCGCCAGCAGTGCCGGGTACGACACGATTGACGCGAGGCTCACCACGGTGCTGACCACCCCGGCGAGGACGCCGACGCCGAAGAGGATGGGTAGGTGGGCCGTAATCACGCCATAGCATTAGCACACCGTGAAAGGCGGGATCAGCCGGGCATCGGTCGATGACTCCGGCGGCGATCGCCCGACGCGATGACTGCGCCGTTACCCGAGTCCGTTCAGTCGCCGCGTTCAGCTCCCCGCCTTCTCGCCGCCTGTGAGAACGGAGATGACGGCGTCATACGCCGTACGTCGGCGGGCGCACCGCTTGGATGGCCGGCCTCACCGGACGTGGGGGGCACGGCCGTGCCGTCACCAGCGGTACCAGCGCCGGCCCTCTCCCGCGCGGAGAAGGAAGCCGAGGAGCCAGACGACAAGAACGATGAGGGCGATCCACCAGAGGACGTGGACGGCGAACCCCAACCCGCCGAGGAGGAGTGCGAGCAAGAGCACCACCAGGAGCAGCGCCATGGTGGCCACCACCTTCCGGAACTTTCTTTTGTCCGCTAACTAGTTCCATTCCCTTTTTGGTGGCTTTGACGCGGTAAGAAGGACCATTCCGGTGGGCGGCATCATGGTGTCCGCGACGGGGGTGGACCGGATCGGACGTCGGTCAGCTCGCCAGCTCTCCAGGCTTGGAGATCGTCGGGAGTTCGGCCAGCGCCGCCAATGTGGCCTCGTCCAGCGGGGTCTCCGGGAACGGCGGGCGCCAGCCGGTCTCCGGGTCGTAGCGCCGCACCGCCTTGGCGGGCACGCCGGCGATGACGCTGTGGTCGGGGAACTCCCCGCGCACGACCGCGCCACCGGCGACGACGACGTTCCGGCCCAGCCGGGTACCGGGCAGGATGATGGCGCCGGCGCCGAGCCAGCAGCCGTCGCCGATGACGACCGAGTCGTTGATCGGCCACTGCCGGCCGACCGGGACGTCCGGATCGGCGTAGCCGTGGTTCTGGTCGGTGATGTAGACGTACGGGCCCGTGAAGACGTCATCGCCGATCTCGATCGACTGATGGCCGACGATGTGGCTGCCCCGTCCGATCGAGCAGGCTTTGCCGATCTTCACGATCGGGTCCGGTCCCAGGTCCAGGCTGGGGACGAAACCGGCCGAGATCGTGACGTGCACTCCGACGAGGGTGTCGTCGCCGATGTGGATCCAGGGCTCGCCGAACAGCGCACCGGTGGGGAACCCGATGCAGACGCCTTTTCCCAGATGGCCGAACCGCCGCCCCGCGGGGGTGCTCGGGGTGATCTCGCCATGCCGGCGAAGCCACTCCCAGCCCCGGTGCAGAGCCACCGCCACGACCCTGCGAGTCGCGGAACCGATCGACGACCTTAGCGACATGCCGAAAACGGTACGGCATGCGATATCTCATTGATCCCTTGATGCGGCACTGACATCCCGTGTGGTGCGGCACTGAGACCCGTCCCGAGGACTGCGTCCGGCGCCAGGAGCTCATCCTGACCGGAGACGCTCCGGGAGACTCCATGAAACGACGGTGAGCCCGGCCGGAGGCCGGGCTCACCGCGACACCGTCAGGACGTGCGGGCACGCTCGGTGCCGGCGCTGTCCGACACCGAGGAGAGACGCTCGGTCGACGTCGACTCGGGCCCCTGTGCCTGCTTGCGCGCGACGTTACGGCGTGTCGCGATCGCTCCGGCGGCACCGAGGGCGCCACCGGCCAGCAGCAGCGTCGCGGCGATACCGCGCCGGCCGCGCCGAGGCGGGGTCGGCTCGATCCGCTCGGCGGTCCGGCGCAGCATCGAGCCGACCCGGGGAGCGAGTTCCTTCTCGACGTACGCGCCGGCCCGGTCGAGCTGCGGCGCCCCCCAGACGCGAGCGTTGTACACGCCCGTGGAGGCCATCTGCCGGGCCTGACCCGCGGTCGGGCTGAGCCGCTGCGCGGTCCGCTGTGCGGAGCTCTGTGCCGACTTGGCGGCAGTCTGCGCCGATTGGGCGGTCCGCTGGGCGGTCTTCTGCGCGGATCGAAGGGTGCGCTTCTGCGCCCGGCTTAGCCCGGAGAGGCGCAGCTGCCGTGCGCTGCGCGTCGCGCGCTTCTGCGCCCGGGTCAGCTGTGAGCCGCTGAGCTTGACCTGCGGCTTCTTACCGGTCGTCGATCGTAGGGACATGGATACCCCTCCGTTATGTGCGGTCTCGACGAACCTCTTCCCCCGGCAGACGATGTCAATCACCGGATCGGTGCGGGCGCGGTTCCGCCCTCGCCGCCGGAGTGCGGCAGGTCGTCCGGGGCACCGGTCAAGGCCATTGACTTCCGCTCCCCGGCCGCCTCACCTCCGCCGTGAACGGCGGAGTACTGCCGACGACCAGTAGCGTGGGCCTATCTCAGTGACGGATCCGAAGACGCCCGCCGAGGGCACATCCGAGATCAAGGAGGCGGCCCCCATGGCCGAAGAACTCATCGCGACCCTGACCACCACCGTGGGTCCCATCGTCGTCCGCCTGTTCCCCGACCAGGCGCCCAAGACCGTCGACAACTTCGTCGGTCTCGCCGAGGGGACGATCGAGTGGACGCATCCCGAGACCGGCCAGCGGTCGAGGACCCCGCTGTACAACGGCACCATCTTCCACCGGGTCATCGACGACTTCATGATCCAGGGCGGCGACCCGCTCGGCCAGGGCTTCGGCGGCCCGGGTTACCAGTTCGAGGACGAGATCCACCCGCAGCTCCGCTTCGACCGGCCGTACCTCCTCGCGATGGCCAACGCCGGGCCCGGCACGAACGGCTCGCAGTTCTTCGTGACGGTCGTCCCCACGCCGCACCTGAACGGCCGGCACACCATCTTCGGCGAGGTCGTGCAGGGCAGCGAGGTCGTCGACGCCATCGCCAAGGCGGAAACCGGCCGTAACGACCGCCCGGTCAAGGACATCGTGCTGGAATCGGTGACGATCGAGCGTCGTTAGACAGGTACCGGTCCATGATGAGAAGGCGACGATGAGCACCGATCAGCCGACGGCCCCGGCTCCCGATGCCTCGATGTGCTACCGGCATCCGAGCCGGGAGACCTACGTCCGCTGCACGCGGTGCGACCGGCCGATCTGCCCGGACTGCATGCGTGCGGCGTCGGTCGGGCACCAGTGCCCCGAATGCGTCCGTGACGGCCACCGTACGGTTCGTGAGGCGCGTACGGTGTTCGGCGGCCGGGTGCGGGGCCGCGCGACGGTGACGCTGGCGCTCATCGGCCTGAACGTCCTCGCCTACCTGGGTGAGCTGGCCTCGCCGACGTTCGTTCGCCGGTTCGAGATGATCGGCGGCGTGCCCGCGCACGGCCGGCTCCCCGGGATCGGCGTCGCCGACGGCGAGTGGTACCGCTTGATCACGGCCGCGTTCCTGCACATGCCGATAAACGCGGGCGGGTTCGGGATCACCCACATCCTGTTCAACATGTGGGCGCTGTGGGCGCTCGGGCCGCAGTTGGAGCACGTGCTGGGCCGGTCGCGGTTCCTCGTGCTCTACATCCTGTCGGCGATCGGCGGGAACGTCCTTCTCTACCTGGTGGACCCGCTGCAGCCCGCCGTCGGCGCCTCCGGGGCGATCTTCGGGCTGTTCGCGGCGTTCTTCGTCGTCGGCCGCCGGCTCGGGGTCGACACGCGCGGCATCATGTTCCTCATCGTGATCAACCTACTCTTCACGTTCACCTTCTCCGGGATCTCCTGGGAAGGGCACGTCGGCGGGCTGGTCACCGGCACGGTGCTCGCAGTCGCGTTCGCCTACGCCCCGCGTCGGCGGCAGAAGGCCGTGCAGGCCGCCGTGGCGACGTTCGTCGCCGTGATGCTCGTCATCCTCACCGCGGTGGCCACCGCGCTCGCCTCCTGACGCATCGCGTACGGGAGCTGAGGGCGGCGGCGTCCTCGCGCGGGCGGGCGGCCAGGGCGGCGCCCGCCCGTCGCGTACGGCACGAGACAAGGCTGGGGACGGCTCTTGTGGATAACCCACAGGGCGATCCACAAGCTGTGGATAACCGTGTGGGGAAGTCAACGCCAGCGCGTTGACAGGACCACACCGATCACGATCACCCCGAACCCGATCAGCAGGTTCCAGTTGCTCAGCGACGTGATCAACGGCATCGTCGCGCCGACGCTCGCCGTGATGTAGTAGACGGCGATCCAGGCGAGGCCGAGCAGCCAGCAGCCCACCATCGTCGGCACGAGCCACCGGGGGCTGACCGAGACCTTCTGCGAGCGCTGCGGCGGGGTGTAGACGGCCTTCTTGCGTACCTTCGACTTGGGCACGGTGGATCTCTCCTCGGGGCGGAACGCGGCCGCACGCCGGGTCCGCGCATGGGTCAATTTGTCAGTTAGCGTAGTCGCTGGTGAGCAGCGTACGACCTTATTGCGGGCGGTGGGGTGTCCCGATGCGGCGAAAACCCGGCAATGGCGGGATGACCGGCGCCGGACGAGCGTGGCGTTACGCGATCCCGGCCCTGACGGTCTTCGCCGGCATGCTGTTCGCGGCCAGTGGGAGCACCGCGCACGGAACGGACCTGCGCGGCGGCGGCCGCACGAAGATCACTGAGCTCATCGCCCAGGAACAGCGGCGGTACCAGGGCTCGCAGGCGCGCTACCGCCGCCTGCGGCGGCAGGTGGAGGGCCTCGTACGGGCGGCCGGGCAGCGCGACGCCCGGGTGAAGGCCGCGCAGGAGGACGCCGACCGCCTCGCGGCCGGCACGGGGTTCGCCCCGCTCACCGGCCGCGGCCTGCGCGTCAGCCTCGAGGACGCGCCGACCGGGCGGCGGATCGCCGGGGGCTCCGGACCGGACGACCTCGTCGTCCACCAGCAGGATGTCCAGGCCGTCGTCAACGCGCTGTGGACGGGCGGTGCAACGGGCGTGCAAATCATGGACCAACGCCTGATCTCCACCAGCGCCGTCCGTTGCGTTGGCAATACGCTCATCCTCCAGGGCGTCGTCTACTCGCCGCCGTTCCGGATCAGCGCCGTCGGCGATCCGAGCCGGATGCGAGCGGCGCTGGACGCCTCGCCGGCCATTCAGGTCTACCGGCAGTACGTCGCCGAATATGGACTCGGGTACACCGTGACAACCCTCAAGAAGACGACCTTGCCCGCCTACACGGGCAACGCGCAGCCCAAGTACGCCACCGCGCTGGAGCCCGACGGTGCGAACACTCATCCGTAGCCTCGGCGAGCTGTGCATCACGGCCGGAGCCGTGCTGCTGCTGTTCGTCGCGTACGAGCTCTGGGGAACCGGCGCCTACACGCAGGCCGCGCAGCGCAAACTGGACGGTGAGCTGACCCGCACCTGGGCCGCGCCGCCGCCACGTAAGGCCCCCGGTCGCGTGACGGCCGAGCGCGTCCAGCTCGGCCACGGCCTCGCCCTCATCCGGATCCCCCGGCTGGGGAAGGGCTTCCACTACGTGATCATCGAGGGTGTCTCCGTCGCCGACCTGCGCAAGGGCCCCGGTCACTACCCCGGCACCGCGATGCCCGGCGAGATCGGCAACTTCGTCGTCTCCGGGCACCGGACCACCTACCTGGCGCCGTTCAACCGCGTCGACGAGCTGCGCCCCGGCGACACGATCCTCATCGACACCAGGACCCGGCAGTACACCTACAAGGTCACGGGCAAGAAGGTCGTGTCGCCCTCCGACGTCAACGTCGTGGCGCCCGTCCCGGACCAGCCGGACAAGGACCCGACCGACCGGCTCATCACTCTCACGACCTGCAATCCGAAGTACTCCGCCGCCCAGCGGCTGATCGTCTTCGGGCGGATGGTCGGCTCGATCCCCCGGGTGAACGGAGCGCCTTCCTGATGTACGCATGGCTGTGGCGGCACCTGCCGGGCAGCGCGGTGACGCGGATCTACACCGCCGTCGTGACCCTGCTCGTCGTCGGCGTACTGCTCTGGTACGTCGTGTTCCCGTGGTTCGAGCCGAAGATTCAGTTCGATCACGGGACGGTCGATGACGGCGGCACGTCGGCTACGGCACCCCCGAGCCCGGGTGCAAAACACCGGTAAAAGAATTATCTCCAGACCCTGTAACGCCATAGGGGGTCAGAGCGGATCAACGAGTGAGGGCTTCCGCCGTTGCCCCCGAGCGGCGGAAGCCCTCCCTCATGCGCAGGCCCCGGCGCCCCGGTTCGGGCGTGTCCCCGACCGCGAGAGCCCGGCGCCGCGACGCAACCGCTTGATGGCCCGCAGACGAACGGACGCGGCGTCCCCACCCCTGAGGGGCGGGGACGCCGCGTCCGTTCGAGCAGTGCTTCAGAAGCCCGGCAATCCGGTGCCCCCGCTGTCCGTCGGGTTCGGGCTCGGGGGCGGTTGCTGCGTCTGCTGCTTGGCGACGACCAGGGTGACCGTGCTGCCCTTGTTGGCCGTGTCGCCGTCGTTCGGGTTCTGGTCGACGACGGTGTCCGGGGTCTGCCCGTCCTGCGCGGGGACCATGGTCACCCGGACCTTGAAGCCGTTGGCCTTCAGGTCCGCCCTGGCGTCGGCGAGTTGCTTGCCGATCTCGGAGGGCACTGTCGTCTTGCCGGGGCCATCGGAGATCGTGAGGTTGACCTCGGTGTCCTTCGCCACCTTCGAGCCGGCGGGCGGATCCGAGCTGATCACGTTGCCCTTGGGCACGCTCGAGTTGCTCTGCTTGTCGGTGGACCCGACCTTCAGGCCGGCGTTCTCGAGCGCGGTCTTGGCCTCGTCCTCGCTCTTGCCACGGAGCGACGGGACATCCACCTTCGGCTTGCCGGTCGAGACGACCAGGGTGACGTCGGTGCTGGCCAGCTTCGCCCTATCGATCTTCGTGTTCTCGGCCGGCGTGACGCTGATCACCTTGCCGCTGTCGACCGAGTCACTCGACTTCTTCTTGGTCTTGATGTGGTCGGGCGAGAAGCCCGTGCCCACCAGTTGCTGCGTGGCGGCATCCTGGTCGTTGCCGACGAGGCCGGCCGGGATGGCGACGGTGTCGCTGTTCTGCTGACCGCCACCGCCGCCGTTGAACATGAAGAACAGCGCCGTTACCGCACCGACGGCGAGCAGCCCGACGACCAGCCACAGCGCGACCTTCTTGCCGCGCCCCTCCGCTTTGTTCGGCTCCGCGTAGTTGACCGGGGGCAGGTCGTAGCCCATGGTCGCGGGACGGGTCCCGTGGGTCGGCGGCCCGCCGCGCAGGACCTGAGTGCCGCCGTTCATGGCCATGGTCGGAGCGGACACCGGCATGCCCTGCAGTGCGCGCTGGATGTCGGCGCGCATCTCGGCCGCGCTCTGGTACCGGTAGTTCGGGTCCTTCGTGAGCGCCTTCATGACGATCGCGTCGCACCAGTGCGGAATCGACGGGTCGATGCGCGACGGCGGCGGCGGCTCCTCCCGTACGTGCTGGTAGGCGATGGCCACCGGTGAGTCGCCCTGGAACGGCGGCCGCCCGGTGAGCAACTCGAACAGCACACAGCCGGTGGAGTACAGGTCGCTGCGTGCGTCGACCCGCTCGCCCCGGGCCTGCTCCGGCGAGAGATACTGCGCCGTGCCGATGACCTGTGCGGTCGCGGTCATCGTGGCGGCCGAATCGGCGAGCGCACGGGCGATGCCGAAGTCCATGACCTTGACCTCGCCGCCGGCGGTCAGCATCACGTTGGCCGGTTTGATGTCCCGGTGCACGATCCCGCCGCGATGGCTGTAGTCCAGCGCGCGCAGGATCCCGTCTGTCATCTCCATCGCCCGCTCGGACGACAGCTTCTGCTCGTCGCGCAGAACGTCGCGGAGCGTGCGGCCCTCGACGTACTCCATGACGATGTACGGCACCGGGCTGCCGTCCATCGCGTCTTCCCCCGTGTCGTACACCGCGATGACGGATGGGTGATTCAGCGATGCGGCGGACTGCGCCTCCCGCCGAAACCGCGCTTGAAACGTTGGATCCCGGGCCAGGTCGGCCCGTAGCGTCTTGATCGCCACGATACGGTCAAGACGGAGATCTCGAGCTCGGTAGACCTCGGCCATGCCACCACGCCCGATGACACCATCGAGCTCATAGCGACCACCGAGTAGCCGAGGCTGAGTCATTTCTCGCACTTTCCCTCGTCGTCTACGCCATGCTCTCCGAACCTATCCGCCTGGAGAGCTGCTCACAGGCGGCTGCTCTGGAGAGGTCGACGGCGATTCCGCCGCCGGAGTGGTAGGCGTCGGTTGCGGGGTTCTCCTCGTTCTGGTCGGTTTCGGGATTGGCGCCGAGCTCGTTTCCGAACTCGGCGTCGGGCTGGACATCGTCCGTTCGAAGGTCGATCTCGAGGGTACGGGCCGATACGTCGGCCCGCCAAGGCGGGGCCGCCGGGTGTGCGTGGTCGGAGCGTTACCGCTGGCCGGTTGGACCCGGTTGCCGTTGACGAGCTTAGTGTGATCGGAGCCCTTCCAGAGCGCTCCGATGGTGAACACGCCAGCGCCCAGCAGGATGACGGCGGCGGCCCCGGCGAGGACGAGGGGACCGATCCGCCGCCTCCGGCGCGCGCCGGGCCTGCTCGGTGCTCCGGCCGCGTCGATCTGTTCGGTCGCGAAACCGGGCGGGGCGGATCCGGCCGCCGTCTCCGCGGCCCAGACTGCGGCCGCTGGGCTCTCTCCGGTCCAGGAGGCCTCCGCGGGCCAGGGCCGGGACGGCGCATCCTCCACCCACGCACCGGCGTTGGGGCTCTCGACCGTCCACCCGTGCGCGGCGGCGGTCTCCTCGGCGGCGGCCTCGTCTCCGATGCCCAGCGCGTGCCGGATGGTGTACGCCCCCTCGGTGACCTCCTGCGCCGAGCGCGGACGGTCGTCCGGGTGCTTGGCCAGCAGCGCGCCGACCAGGCCGCGTACGGCGTGCGGAATCGACGTCGGCAGCGGCGGCGCTTCTTCGCGTACGTGCTTGAGGGCGAGCGCGACCGGGGTGTCGGCGGTGAACGGCGGCGCGCCGGCCAGGCTCTCGTACGCCACCACGCCCAGGGAGTAGAGGTCGGCGGCCGGAGTGACCCGCTTGCCCGTCGCCTGTTCGGGTGCGACGTACTGCGCGGTGCCCATCACCATTCCGGTCTGGGTCATGGAGCTGTCGCCGCTGCGCGCGATGCCGAAGTCGGTGATCTTGACGGTGCCGTCGGCGGTGACCATCAGGTTGCCGGGCTTGATGTCCCGGTGGATGATCCCCGCCGAGTGCGCGATGTGGAGTGCCCGCGCGGCCTGGCCGATGAGGTCCAGGGTCGCGTCGACCGAGAGCCGCCCGTCCCGCGCGAGGATCCGCGAGAGCGTCTCCCCGGGGACCAGTTCCATGACGAGGTAGGCGACGTCGTCCTGCTCACCGTAGTCGTAGACCTGCGCGATGCCGCTGTGCTGCAGCCCCGCGGCGAACCGCGCCTCGGCGCGGAAGCGGCCGCGGAAGGTCTCGTCGTCGAGGTACTGCTGCTTGAGCAGCTTGACCGCCACCGGCCGGCCGAGCAGCCGGTCGGTGGCCTTCCAGACCTCGCCCATCCCGCCGACGGCCAGACGTTCATCCAGCACGTAGCGGTCGTTCAGGACGTCTGGAGTGGTCATGGTCAGCGCACCGCCTGGACGATCCGCAGGGCGATCGGCGCCGAGAACTTCGCGCCGTTCGAACCCCTGGGCCCCTCGGTGACGACGGCGAAGGCGACCTTGGGATTGTTCTTCGGGGCGAACCCGACGAACCAGTCCTCGTTGATCCCGTTGATGCCGGTCTCGGCCGTCCCGGTCTTGCCGGCGATGTCGTTCCCGCCGACCGTGCTCTGCGCCGTACCGCGCTCGACGACCGCGCGCATCATCTCCTGCAGCTGTCCGGCCGTGTCGGCGCTGATGGGCTGGCCGAGCTCCTTCGGCTCGGCCGTCACCAGCTCCGACTGGTCCTGGGCGACGACCCGCTTGACGAGGAACGGCTTCATCATCTTGTCGTCGTTCGCGATCGCCTGCGCCACCATCGCCATCTGCAGCGGCGACGCGGTCACGACCTCCTGGCCGATGCCGCTACGGGCAAGGGCGTCCCCGCCGATCCGCTCGGTCGGATACTTGCTGGTCGCGCTGGACATCCCCTTCTCGACCTCGACCGGCGAGTTGAAGCCGAACTTGGCCGCCATCGCGCCGAGCCGCTGCTGCCCCAGCTGGCCCGCGAGCCGGCCGAACGTCGAGTTGCAGGACGCCGCGAAGGAGTTGATCAGCGCCGGGGAGCCGTTGCACTTCGCCTCGTCGCCGTCGGAGTTCGGCAGCGTCCGGCCCGTTTCCGGCAGCTTCAGCTCACTGGCGTCGAACGACGAGTCCTTGGTAAGGACTCCGTCCTCGATCGCCGCCGCCGAGTCGATGATCTTGAATGACGAGCCGGGCGCGAACGTCTCCCGCATCGCGTAGTTCAACATCGGGTCCGGCTTCTGGTGCGACAGCGACTCGAAGACCTTGTTCGCCTTGTCCCCTTGCTGGACGGCGACCTGGTTCGTGTCATACGACGGGTAGGAGGCCATCGCCAGGATGGCACCCGTCTTGACGTCGATGGCCACCGCCGCGCCGCGCCGGATCGTCTTGTTCTTGACGCCGCTGTACGCCGCCTGCTGCGCGTCCGGCTCGATCGTCGTCTGCACGGTGGCGCCGGCGGCCTTCTTCCCGACCAGCATGTCGAACCAGTTGTGCAGGGCCAGCCGCTTGTCCGTGCCGTCGAGCAGGCCGTTCTGCGCCGACTCGAGGCCCGTACGGCTGAACACGCTGACGTAGCCGGTGATCGGGGAGTACAACGTGCCCTGGTTGTAGTGCCGCTGGTAGGTCTTGCCGTCCTTGCCGGTCTTCTCCGAGTAGGCCAGCGTGACCTTGCCCGCCATGATCGGACCGCGGTTGTGCTGGAACTGCTGCCCGAACTGCCGGGCGTTCAGCGGATCGGTCTTCAACTTGTCCGCCTCCGACCCCTGGATGTAGTTGACGTTGACGATCAGGACGACCAGCAGCAGCATGCCGGCCACCGCGACCTTGCGGAGCGGCTTGTTCACTGGGTGCTCACCACCTGGGTCATCCCCTCGTCCTGGATCGGCTGCGGCGCGGGTCGCCGCGCGGTGTCACTGATGCGGATCAGAATGGCGATCAGAATCCAGTTGGCGAGCAGCGACGATCCGCCCTGGGCCAGGAACGGCGTGGTCAGACCGGTCAGCGGGATGAGCCGCGTCACACCGCCGACGATCACGAAGACCTGCAGCGCGAAGACGAACGACACACCGCCCGCGAACAGCTTCGCGAAGTTGTCCTTCGTGGCCAGCGCGGCCTTCATGCCCCGCTGCACGATCAGCGCGTACACGATGAGGATCACCATCGCGCCGGTCAGCCCCAGCTCCTCGCCGAACGAGGTGAAGATGAAGTCGCTGAAGGAGTACGGGGTGCGCCACGGCTCGCCCTGACCGAGGCCGGTGCCGAGCACCCCGCCCTGACCGAGCGAGAACAGGCCGCGCATCAGTTGGCCGCTGTCGGCGATGTACGTGCCGCCCTTCGCGTGACAGGCCGCCACCGTGCCGATCTGGTTGATGATCTTGCCGCCGACCTGGCAGCCGCCGTCGAAGTACGACTTCGGGTCCATCCAGATGTTGATCCGCTGCTGCACGTGCGGGATGAATGGGGTCAGCGCGCTGGCGAACGCCAGCAGCAGCCCGCCGATCGCCACCCACATGAACCGCTCGGTCGCGATGTACAGCATGCTGACGAACAGGCCGAAGAACAGGATCGCGGTGCCGAAGTCGTTCTCCAGCGCGAGGACGCCCAGGGTCAGCACCCAGATCACCAGGATCGGGCCCAGGTCACGGGCGCGCGGGAAGTTCAGTGGGCCGAACTTCTTGCCGACGATCGACATCGCCTGCCGCTTGTTCACGAGGTAGCCCGCGAAGAACGCGACCAGCGCCAGCTTGGAGAACTCACTGGGCTGGATCGAGAACCCGCCCAGCCGGATCCAGATCTTCGCGCCGAGACTGCCGCTGATCGACGAGGGCAGGAAACCCGGCAGTGCCAGGAAGAACAGCCCGACCGCGCCGATCGTGTACATGTACCGCTGCAGGACCTTGATCTCCCGCAGCAGCACGATCGTCGCCGCGAAGGCCGCGATGCTGAGGGACGTCCACATCAGCTGGTTGGGCGCGGACGCCCAGATCCCCGAGGGGTTCTTGCCCTGCGCCCGGGCCAGCATGACGTCGCGACTCGTCCCGAGGTCGAGCCGGTAGATCATGGCCAGCCCGATGCCGTTGAGGAACACGGCCAGCGGCAGCAGCAGCGGATCGGCGTACGGGGCGAAGCGCATGATCACGACGTAGGAGATCGCGACCAGCACCGCGAGGCCGGCTCCGTAGCCGTACATCCCGGTGGGCAGATTTCCGTCCCGGGCGAGACCCACCTGGGCGAATCCCGCGATGGTGATCACCATCGCGAAGATCAGCATGGTCAGCTGGGCGCCCCGCCGGGGGCGCTTCGCGATCTGAACCTCGGGTTCGGCGGTTGCGGAAGTCATCAGTGAGTACTGTTCGCCTTGCCGGGACAGCCGGATTTGCCCTTGTTCTTCTTGCACGTGTCGGCCTGGTCGCGCAGTTCGAGCACCTTGGCGCGGGCCTGCGTCAGGTCCGGCACAGAGATGCCCTTGTGCACGGTGTCCTTGGTCGTCCTGGGGAGCAGGCTGGTCAACACCGGCGGATTCGACGCCTCGATGACGGTCTCGTCGCAGCCCTGCTGCTTCTGCCCCTTGCCCTTCCAGATCGTCACGACGCCCTGGGGATTGTCTGCCACGACGACGTGGCAGACGTTCTTCCGCAGGTTGTTGACGGTGCTGCGGGCCTTCGCGAGGCTGCCCAGGCCGTCGATCGTCCGGTTCACCGAGTCCCGTGCCGAAGGCGTGAGGTCCGCGACCTTGAGCGCCGGCTTCGGCCGCTCCTTGAGGTGGTGCAGCGGAAGACCCAGAAGGTCCTGGTCCATCCCCTGGTAGATGGCGACCTCGCTGCCGTCCGCAGCGACGTAGTACTGCCCCTGAACGGTGCTCCAGGCGACGTACGATCCGCCGGCGGCCAGCAGGACGACCGCGCCGGCCACCGCGACCAGCCAGGGCCAGCGACGCCGTCGCCGCCCCACGGCCATCTGCGGCAGCGTGTCGTCGGGCTGCCGGCCCATCGCGGGGATGTCCGCCACCGTGACGGGCGCCGGCTGCTGCTGCGGCTCGCGCAGGGCGGCCGCCCGCTGCGCCGGCGTCTCCCCGGCCATCGCACCGGGCGGCGGCATGTCCGCCTCACCGCGATCAGGGCCGGGATTCTGCGCGGCGCCCGCGGTGATCGGGGTGGATCGCGGGTCCTGCTGCTGCTCCAGCTCCACCACGTCGGCCACCACGCACGTGATGTTGTCCGGGCCGCCGCCGCGGTTCGCCAGGTCGATGAGCTGGCGTACGGCCTGGTCCGGCTCTGCCACCGTGCTCAGCGCGTGGTGGATCGTCTCCGCGCTCACCACCGTGCTCAGCCCGTCGGAGCAGAGCAGGTAGCGGTCGCCGAGCTGCGCCTCGCGCAGTGAGATGTCCGGATCGACCTCGCCTCGGCCGTCGAGCGCCCGCAGCAGGAGCGAACGCTGCGGGTGAGAAGCGGCCTCGTCCAGGCTGATCCGACCCTCGTCGACGAGCGACTGCACCAGCGTGTGATCATGAGTGATCTGGAACAGCTCGCCGTTCCGGAGGAGGTACGCGCGGGAGTCGCCGATATGGACCAGGGCGACCTGCGGGCCGTTCCACAGCATCGCGGTGAGCGTGCACCCCATGCCCTGCAGCGATGGGTCGCCCTCGACGATGCTGTGCAGCGTCTCGTTGGCCCGGTGCACCGCCTGCTCCAGCACACCGACGAGTTCGTGCGCCGGGACGTCGACGTCCAGCGGCTTCAGGGTATCGATGGCCGCGGCGCTGGCGATCTCGCCGCCTACATGGCCGCCCATGCCGTCGGCCACCGCGAGCAACCGGGTGCCCGCGTACGCCGAGTCCTCGTTGCCCTCGCGGAGCATGCCGACGTCCGACCGGGCGGCGAAGCGAATTCCGATGGTCATTTGCGCAGCTCTATGACGGTCTTCCCGATGCGGATCGGTACGCCGACGGGGACGGGTTCCGGCCTGCTCACCTTGGCGCGCCCCAGATAGGTGCCGTTCGTCGAACCGAGATCCTCCACGAACCACTGACCGTTCTGCGAGAAGAGCCGGGCATGCCGTCCCGAACAGTAGTCGTCTCCGAGGGGGAGCGTGACGTCATTGGAGCGACCCATCGTGATCTCCGTGCCGGCCAGATCGAGCGTCATTCCCGCCCGGGCTCCTTCGGTGATCACGAGCTTGGTCGGTTCCGTACGCCTGACGCGCGGCGAGGCCGTGGATCGGGGCGACCGGGCGGGTTGGGCGGCCTTCCGAGGCCGCGCGGCCTTGGCGGCGGCCTTCGACCCCCACAGGTCGGCACGGATGACGCCCGCGGCGGCGATGACGAACAGCCAGAGGACGGCCAGGAACGCCACCTTCATGAGCGTCAGGGTGATCTGATTCATCGGAGTCGGAGCTACTCCCTATCGCGGCGGAACACCAGGGTTGTTCGACCGAGCGTCACGCGTGCGCCATCGTTCAAGGTCACACGACGTATCGGCTGGCCATTCACGAAAGTGCCGTTGGTCGACCCTAGATCAACCGCAACCACCTCCGGGCCCTCGACTCTGATCTCGGCATGGTGCCGGGAAACGCCCGGATCGACAAGCCGAAGATCACAATCGGTGCCCCGGCCGAGCAACGTCACAGGAGTGGTCAGGTCGTAGGTGTGACTCGGCTGACCCTCCGTGCTGACCAGCAACCGCGGCCGGCCACCGGCCAACCCGCGCGGCGGAGGCGGCATGTCGCTCATCGGCTGGCGGATCTCGCCGCCCTCGACCGTGGAACCACGGATGACGCCGGAACGGATCCGGAACATCCCCGTGCGCAGGTCGTCGGCGTTCTCGAACCGTACCCGCACCGGCCCGACGAAGGAGTATCCCTGCTCCTTCGCGTGCTCACGGGCGAGATTGGCCAGCTCCTGGCTCAGGCTGTCGGCGTACACCTCGAGCCGCTCGCCGTCCGGATGTGAGATCTCGACGACGAAGTCGTTCGGCACCAACGTGCGACCCTGCGCCACGATCGCGGCGCGTTCGTCCATCTCGCGCTGAATGGCGCTGGCCACCTCGACGGGCTGGAGCTCCGACTTGAAAGCCCGAGCGAAGGCACCCTCGACCATGCCCTCGAGCCGACGCTCGAAGCGCTGTAGGACACCCACGTGCACCTCCCCTCTCCACTGCTAGACGATCGTATCTGTGAGTGGGTTCGTCCCGAGCAACCGATTCGGACCACGGCCTGGATGGTGCTAATCTTTGGACGCGCCCGGGGCGGGTGGCGGAACGGCAGACGCGCACGGTTCAGGTCCGTGTGTCCGAAAGGACGTGAGGGTTCAAATCCCTCCTCGCCCACTCGGTGTTGGGGTCAGTGTGGTCGGAAGCGGGGGGCTTCCTTCCCGCTGACCCCTCGTCGTTTTTTCGGGGGGGCGACCCCCCGAGCCCCCCGATGTGGGGGGCT
>JBJMIW010000312.1:0-14534 GCA_045806665.1 Actinoallomurus sp. | reverse complement strand
GGGTTCGGGTGCGGCGGCCGTCGGTCGCCGCACCGACCGGGCTACCGGGTTCGTCCGCGATGTTCCAGCCTTCAGTCTGGAGGTGAAGCGGACCGTCCCGCGAAGCCGGGCAGGAAAGGCCGCTCAGGCCGGGGAGCGCGTCAAGCCCGGAAGTCGGCGTAGTGGAAGCCGGGGGAGACGACGCAGCTCACCAGGACCTCCTGGTCGGAGGCCGGCCGGGCGGCCTGCCAGATGCCCGCCGGCACCAGTGCCTGCGGCCGCTGGCCGCCCTCGACGTCCGGCCCGACGACGATCGTCTCGGTCTGCCGGCCCGGGGTGTCCGCCTCACCGCCGAGCGTCAGCTCCAGTGAGCCCCCGCGATGCCAGAGCCACAGTTCGTCCGAGCGTACGGAGTGCCACATCGACTCCTCGCCCGGGCCGAGCAGGAAATAGATGCCGGTCGCGGTCGGTCGCTCGCCGCCGTGCACCGCGACCGTCACGGACGTCCGCCAGGTCTCCCGGAACCAGCCGCCTTCGGGGTGCGGCAGCAGGTCGAGCGCCTCCGCCAGAGGCGGCCTGGCGTCGAACCCGGTGACCCTCCCGCCCGGGTCGCGGCGGCCGTACCGGATCTCCTTGACGGTCGAACGATTGACGGCGCCGGGCAGCATCAGCCGCGGGTGATCGAAGACCAGGGCGATGACCTGCTCGTCGCCGAAGTGGTCGGTCGCCAGGGCGGCGGCGTCCTCCTCCGGCGCGTATGCGGCCGTCTCGCTGCGGAACGGCTCGTCCGGGTGGGCGCGCCAGGCGTCGAGCGTCGTGAGTAGAAGCACCGTTCCACGGTAGTCCGGCGAGTGACCACACCGGGGGATCCGGCGGACCGCGTCCCGGTCGTGTTCGGGACATAGGTCTCACATCCAGGTCCTCGTGCCGCCCGGTATCCGGGTCGAGGCCGGCGGCTTCGGCGTCACCCACGACGAGGGCTGGGACGGTGACCTGGCCGCCGATGCCCCGGTGGTGCATATCACGGCCTTCGCCGACAAAGGCCGGGTCGAGACCCGGACCACGCCCAAACACTGACCTCTCCGCCCGGCGGCGGTGAGATCTCTCACAGCACCCGAACGAACCTTTACAGCGGCAAATGCATCGTAATGGTCGTTCGCATGAGGTAAAACAGGTTGGCTCGTGCAATCTGTCAACGTTTGGAGAGCTGTATGCGAATACGCCTGGGGAAGGCCGCCGCCATCGGGACGTTGTCGGCAATGGCCCTCGTCCCGGCTGTGGCCGCCCCCGCGACGGCGTACGCCGTCGCATCCCCCGTGCAGGCGCAGGCCAACCCGACGCTTCATTTCGGCGACAAGGGCCCGGCGGTGACGCGTCTGCAGCAGCGCCTCATCGCCCTGCACTACGACCCGGGGACGGTCGACGGGCAGTACGGCAGCCAGACCCGTTTCGCGGTCTGGGCGTTCCAGAAGGCCCAGGAAATGCACCCGACGCAGGCCGCGCCGGTGGGCTCGAAGACCTGGGCGGCGCTGGACCACCCGCGGGTGCCCAAGACCCTCGTCAATGGCGGCGCCAAGAACCGCGCCGAGGTGGACATCGCGCACCAGCTGCTGTTCATCTACAAGAGCGGCAAACTGGTCCTCATCAGCCACATCTCGACCGGCCGGGCGTACTACTACCAGAACGGCCACAAGGTGAACGGGCGTACGCCGACCGGCAACTACTCCGTCTACCGCAAGGCCAAGGGCTGGGAGACCGGCCCGCTCGGCAAGCTCTACAAGGGCAACTACTTCTACCGCGGCTACGCCATTCACGGTGAGCCGGACGTGCCGCTGTACCCGGCCTCACACGGCTGCGTGCGCACGCCGATGCACACCGCGGACATCGTCGCCAACCTGCTGCCGATCGGCACCAAGGTCTACCTCCGGGGCAAGGCGCCCGCCTGATCCCCGTGCCACGGAGCCGTACGCGGATGCGTACGGCTCCGTTCGCGTTTCAGCAGTCGACGAGTTCGGGCCGCTGATTCAGGATCTGTGCGCGCGGCGTGACGAACTCGCGGTACGCCTCATCGGCGCTCGGGTGGAAAACCGCGACCTTGTGGCAGTTCTGGAACGCCAGGCGGACGCCGTAGTGGCGTTCCAACGCTCCGCGCATCGCGTCACTGGCCAGCATGCGCAGCAGCTGACCGCGGGCCGCCTCGTCGGGGGGCGGCACCTCGTTGGCCGCGAATTCGGTGCCGTCGGTCCGCAGTTCGCCGATCAGCCCCTCGACGACCTGCCAGGCGTACGGCAGGGACGTGCGGATGCACGCGACGAATGCCGCGTCGTCGAGGTCGTCCCGGCGGGCGCGCTCGACCAGCTCGGGGGGAACGGTCAGGGACATGTCACCACCTCCGGAACGGGACGCTAGGCAGGCCGTGCGGGATACGTCTATGGCTCGACGGTGACGACAGCCTCCGGGCCGTCCGGCATACGGATGGGAATGGGCCGGTGACAGGCCGTTCAGGCTGGAAGAATTCATCCTGATCGTCCGGCCTGGGCACCCGTTGCGGGCGGAATAGCGGTTTGATAGGTCCTTGCACGAACGGTCTTTTGACAAGAGGTGAGCGTGACCACGACCGGAAGCGGAGCGCCCTACGGGGAGCCTTTCGGCGGCAGTGCCGTCCGCCCGACGCAGAACCATTCCCGGCCGGGCGTTCCCCGGGGGCGCGACCAGCGCCGCCGGCTCAGCGAGCGGCTCGCGGAGGCGGCGGACGCCGCGCCGGACGGACGCCGTGTCCGCGGTGTGCCGAACTCCTCGCCCTGGCAGCGGTCCAATGCCGTGTGGCACCGCGCCGGCCTCGACTGGAGCCGGGCGGAGCCGGAGTCCCGCCCGTCGACCCCCGCGAGTGTTCCCGTCGCCGCCGCGCATCCGAACGCGGCGAGCACCGGGCAGCGGCCCACGGCGGCGGTCGCCCCCGCGGCCGCCCCGGCTCCTCCTGCCGCGGTCAGCGAGTCGGCCGTGGACGCCGAGCCGTGGCCGCCGCCGACGCGAGCGCGCCGCCTGCCTGAGGTGCCGCTGCGGCCGGTCGCGCTCGCCGCCGCCGTGGTGCTCGTCCTCGGCGGGGGCGCGTATGCCCTGTTCGGCACAGGTGGCGACAAGCCGAAGAAGCCGGCGGTGCCCGTGCCGGTGGCCGCGGACCGCCTCTTCGCCCTGGACACGGCGGCCAAGACGAGCGGCCGCTCGCACGCGCTGACGGCCGTGGCCGCCTCCGGCGGCGCGGTGGTGGCCATCGGCTCGGAGCAGGGCGGCGTCTACTCACGCGGGCAGTTCCTGACCTCCGCCGACGGCGGCCGAACCTGGCGGGCGGCGCGGGTCCGCGCGGCCGACGGCGGCGATCCGCCGCCGGGCGAGTACCCGCAGCTGGTGGCCGGGAACACCGGCGGATGGGCAGCGCTCGGCGTCACCTCCTCGGGCGTGGTGTCGTGGACGAGCCGCGACGCGCGGTCCTGGACGCGTACGGCCGTGGTCGGTGCCTTCAGCCCCGGTGACAAGATCAACCGCCTGGCCCGCACACGTTCGGGGTTCGTCGCGGCCGGGACGGCCGCGGTGAAGAACGGTACGCAGGCGATCCTCTGGACCTCCCGTGACGGCCGCTCGTGGACGCGCGTGGGCCCGGAGCAGCTCACGCCACAGCAGGGCGGCACGCCCCTGCGCGTGTCCTCGGTCGCGGCGTACGGCGACACGGTGGTCGCCGAAGGGGCGCTCCGGACCACCGTGACGGTCACGAAGAAGGTCAAGAAGAACAAGAAGGTCACGCAGACGGTCGATCGGGAGGCCTTCTGGCGGTCCCCCGACTCCGGGCGCAGCTGGGCGCCGGTGACGATTCCGCAGGCCCAGGGGTCCTCCGGGGACGTCGTCGCCCTGGCGGCCGCCCGCTCGGGTCTGTTCGCCGCCCGCGAGGCGTCGCAGACGACCGGGTCGAAGAAGCACCGCAAGACGACCAAATACGCCGTGATCTTCGGCTCCGCCGACGGGCAGACCTGGGCGCCGGTCGGCCGGCTCGGCACGGACGGCTACTCCAGCCTCGGCGCGTTCCGCGGTGCCGACTCGGGGCTGGCCGCGCTCGTACCGGTGGCTGCCGGCAAGACGGCCGTGCTCACGAGCGCCGACGGCAGGACCTGGCAGCACGCGGGCGAGGTCCCGCCGGGCCGGAACCCCACCGACGTGGCGCCGGCCGCCGCCGGCGCGATGGTCACCGGACGGCTCGGCGCGGGCGCCGCCTACCTGACGGTGGCCGGAGTGGGGGACGTGAACCTCACCGCGATCCCGGGCGCCGTCCACCCGGAGCTCACGCTGACCGGCGTGGTCTCCGACGCGGGCCGCGTCATCGCGGTCGGCAGCTCCAGCGGTGACGCCGCGCTGTGGGCCTCGCCGGACGGCTCGGCGTGGACCCGCGCCAACCTCCCCTCGGGAACACCTCCCCGGCGGCTCGTCGACGCGGTGCACGGGTCCGCGGGCTGGCTGGCGGTCGGGCGGGCCGGCGGCCGCGTGCTGGCCCTGATGTCCGCGGACGGCGGTTCCTGGCAGCTGGTTCCGGGCGGGAAGGTGTTCGGCGCGCCCGGCCTCACGCCGGTGGCCGCCACCGCCAACACCGGCGCCTACGTCATCGTCGGCCGGCAGAATGACACGACCGCCGCGGCCTGGTACTCCACCGACCTCAAGAAGTGGTCCGTGGCCGGCGACGCGGGCAAGGGCGACCTGGCCGGCACGGCCGACGCGCCGAAGTGGATGGGGGACGTGGCGGCGGTGCCGACCGGGTTGGTCGCGGTCGGCGGTCAGACGAAGAACAAGACGGCGCAGCCGGCGGTCTGGACCTCGCTGGACGGGAGGAAGTGGGCGCTGTCACCGGCCCCACCCGTCCTTCCGCAGGGGGCGGCCGCGGGCTCCCTGACGTCGGTCGTGGCGCGGGGCGGAGTGCTGGTCGCGACGGGCGTGACCGGCGCGGCGGGCGTCACCGGCCCGCCGGTCGCGGGCGCGCCGGGCTCGACCGCGTTCGCCGCGGTCTCGGCGGATGGCGGCAGGACGTGGCAGCCGGTCGCGCTGCCCGGGGCCGGGCAGGCCACGGCGGTGACGGCGGCCACGGCGACGGCGCACGGCTTCGTGCTCGCCGGTACGACGGGCTCCGACGTGGTGCTGTGGACCTCGCCGGACGGCCGCACGTGGCGGTCGTCGCGGCCGCACGGCATGGGCCTGGACGGGCTGGGGACGCAGCGGCTCACCGGGCTCACCGTCGTGGGGGGGACGCTGGTCGGCGTCGGCTTCACCGGCGACGCGTCCGGGGACGTGCCGACGCTCTGGCGGCCGCCGATTCCCTGAGTCGGGCGCGGATCTGTCCGAGAAGACGATTCGCCGATTCGGTCGGACGAAAGCCTCATTGCGGCCGCCCCTGGCGAAGGGCGGCCGCAATGGCGGGTAACAGACGTCAATGGACGTGCAGGTTGACGCCGAGGAGAATGAGCACCCATAGGAAGACCGCCAGCAGGGCGCTGGCGACCTGCTTGAGCAGGCTGACCGTGATGTAGCCGCGGTCCCATGCGACGAAGATGCCGATCAATATGTAAATCAGGCCGACGAAGCTGATGCCGCCTCTTGTCCGCATTGGAGCCTCCTGATTCCGGACCGAATGCCCGCAAAATGCCCCATATGCGGGGATTAAAACTTTCGGCAGTTGGCGACCTCCGCGAACCGTGTAGCCAATTCGCTACGCGCGGCGATGAAGCGGGTAAGTCACCACGGATGGGTGACTGGCGTCCCGGTCCGGAACACTCTTCACGGCGCGATCCGCACGTCCCCACCGGGACGGGGAGCACGGGTCGCGGCGGGGCGGCCGGCGGTTGGGCAGCGCCCGTCGGCCGCCCCTTTTCCGGGCTCGGGAATCAGTCGAAGAGGACGACCTGGCGAATGGCGTCGCCGCGCTTGAGGGTGGCGATGGCGTCGTTCAGGTCCTCGAACCGGATGCGCCGCGTGACGAGGCCCTCGATGTCGAGTTTTCCGCTGCGCCACAGGTCGACGAAGAGCGGAATGTCGCGCCGCAGGTCGCTCCCGCCGTACAGCGAGGACTTGAGGTTCTTGCCCTCGAACAGCAGCGAGAAGGCGCTCATCCGGAAATTGTCGTCCGCGGCTCCCGCGCCCACGACGATCACGTCGCCGCCGCGCCGCGTCGCCTTCCACGCCGTCTCGATGGCCGCCGCCTTGCCGACCACCTCGAAGACGTAGTCGAAGTTCTGGCCTCCGGTGAGCAGGCCGCTGACCTCCTTGAGGTCGTCCAGCGTGGCCGTGTGGGTGGCCCCGAACTGCTTGGCGATCGGGTGCTTGGCCTCGTTCGGGTCGATCGCCAGGATGGTCGCCGCGCCGGCGATCCGGGCACCCTGAATGACCGACAGGCCGACGCCGCCCGCCCCGACGACGGCGACCTTCGACCCGGGCCGTACCTTCGCGGTATTGAACACCGCGCCGACACCAGTCGGAATGCCGCAGCCGAGGAGCGCGGCGTACTCGAACGCCACGTCCTCGGCGACCTTGATGACGCCCTGCCACGGCACCACGAGCTCCTCGGCCCAGGTGCCGCACCCGGCCATGCCGTACGCCGGGGCGTCGCCGCCCAGCCGGAACCGCGGGTCGCCGAACGTCTGCGCGATGAACGTCATGCACAGGTACGGCTCGCCGCGGACGCACTCCGCGCAGGTGCCGCAGTCCGGGGTCCAGTTGATGACGACGTGGTCGCCGGGCCGGACGTTGGTGACGCGCTCGCCGACCTCGACGACCTCGCCGGCGCCCTCGTGCCCGACGACGCAGGGGATCGGCATCGGCAGCACGCCCGACAGGACCGACAGGTCCGAGTGGCAGACGCCGGTCGCCCGGACCTTCACCTTCACCTGATCGGGGCCGGGCTCGGTCGTCGTGGCGTCGTCGCGCAGATCGAGCTCCTCGTCGCCGACCTGGCGTAGGACCGCGGCTCGCACCGTGCACACCTCCATGGCAGGGCCGACGGGAGCGCCGGCCGACGATAGGGCGCCCGGGCGGGCGCCGGAGCTACTCCTCGAGGGTCAGCGCGGCCTTGGGGCAGGAGCGTACGGCGTGCCGGACGCGGTCGAGCTGCTCGGCGGGCGGGTGCGGCTCGACGATGTGCAGGACGTCGTCGTCGTCGAGGTCGAACACCTCGGGCACCAGCCCCACGCACACGCCGTTGGCCTCGCAGACCAGCGGGTCGACTCGTACTTCCATGGCTCCTCGCTCAGGTGAGCTTGCGATGATCCCAGGACGCGACGCCGGTCGGCTCGACGATGTACGCGTGGCGCTTGGCCGCGGTCTGGTCGACGAGTGAGGCGATGGCGTCCTCGTCCTTCAGGTCCATCATCCGGCGGACCACTTCGCTGCCAACATACCGAACGTCGTTCGGTTCGGTAAGGGCCTTCGCCGTGCCGTACATCATCACGCCACGCAGCTCGAAGTAGTCCTCACCCGCCTCGATGAGGCAGGTCACCCGGGGATCGCGGCGCAGGTTGTGCGCCTTGCGCGAGGTCCCGTACGTCCAGAACGCGATCTTGTCGTCGACCAGGCCGTAGAACATGGTCACAAGGTGGGGGCTGCCGTCGCGGTTGATGGTCGCCAGTTGCAGCTTCTTCTGCTCCTTCAGGAGCGCGGCGACCTCGTCGTCCGTCATCACGACACGGGAGCGCTGACTCACGCCAGAAAGTAGAACACGTTTCAGTCGGAGTGGGCAAGTGGCGCCCGGGCTCAGAAGGCCACGCCGCACCGGAGGATGACGTTCGCGTACGGCGTCGCCTCGCCCGTGCGGACGACGAGCTTGACCGCGTGCGAGAGCAGCTTCAGCTCCTCGTGCGGCACGTACGCCAGGGCGGGCAGCCGGTCGTCCAGCAGGGCGTTGCACTTCGGATTGCCGCCCACGACCTCGTCGGCCGCGACCGCGCCCTCGACGACCAGCTCTGCCAGGATCCCGTCGAGCACCTCGGCGAAGCCGGGGATGCCGAGCATGAAGGCCAGGTCCACCACCTCCGCGCCCGCCGGGATCGGCATGCCGCTGTCGCAGATCAGCACCTGGTCGGTGTGGCCCAGCCGGGCCAGGGCGCCGGCCAGGGCGCCGTTGAGGATTCCCCCGCGTTTCACATCTCCTCCAGATCAGCCGGCCGCGGGAACGAGCTCTGCGCCCCCGCGACGCGTACGGCGGCGGCGCCGACGCGCGCGGCGAAGCGCGCGGCCGCCGCCAGATCGTCGCCCCGCGCCAGCCGCCAGGACAGGGCCCCGGTGAACGCGTCTCCGGCCCCCGTGGTGTCCACGACCTCGACGCGCGGGCTCGGGACCTCCACGGCGCCGTCGCCGTCCGCGACCACCGCGCCGTCCGCCCCCTTCGTGATGACCACCGAGCGCGGGCCGCGCGCCAGCAGACCCTCGGGGTCACCGGCGCCGAGGAAGGCGGCCTCATGCTCGTTGACGACCAGCGGGTCGCACAGCGCCAGCAGCTCGTCCGGCACGGCGGCGGGCGGCGACAGGTTGAACACCACCCGGGCGCCGGCGGCCTCGGCGGCGCGCGCCGCGGCCAGCACGGCGTCGAGCGGCACCTCCATCTGCAGCGAGACCACCGACGTCGCGGCGAACAGGGATCCGGCCGCCGTGACGTCCTCCTCGGTCACCCGGCCGTTCGCCCCGGGGGAGACGATGATGCTGTTGTCGCCCTCGGGACCCACCGTGATCAGCGCCACCCCGCTCGGGCCCGGCGTGGTGATCAGGTGGGCGATGTCGACCCCGTCGCCGCGCATGGCCTCCCGGAGCAAGTCGCCCTGCCCGTCGGTGCCGGCGCGGCCGAGGAAGGCCACCCGGCCGCCCAGCCGGGCGGCGGCGACGGCCTGGTTGGCCCCCTTGCCGCCCGGGTAGGTGGCCAGGTCCGAGCCCAGCACCGTCTCCCCGGCCGCCGGGCGCCGGTCGACGCGGACCACGAGGTCCGCGTTGACCGAGCCGACGACCAGCACGTCGTAGGTCTTGTCCTGCATCAGGATCCGTTCGTGAACTGAGCCACGTTGTCCTTCGTGGCCACCTTGACGGGGACCGCCACGGTAGCGTCGATCTTGCCGCCCTTCGCGGCCTTCACGGCGGACTGGACGGCCATCTGCCCGAGGAGCACCGGCTGCTGGGCGACGTCGGCGGTGAGCGTGCCGGCCTGGATGGCCTTGAGCCCGTCGGGGGTGCCGTCGAAGCCCACGACCTTGACCTGCTTGCCGGCCTTCGCACCCAGCGCCTTGACCGCGCCCAGCGCCATCTCGTCGTTGGCCGCGAACACCCCGGTGATGTCGGAGTGGGCCTGAATGATGTTCGTCATGACGTCGAGGCCCTTGGTCCGGTCGAAGTCGGCGGGCTGCTGGGCGACGACCTGGATCCCGGGGAACGCCTTGATGCCGTCGGCGAAGCCCTGCTGCCGGTCGCGGGCGGCCGAGGTGCCGGCGGTGCCCTGGAGGACGGCGACCTTGCCCTTGCCGCCGAGCGCCTTGCCGAGCTCCTGGGCGGCCAGCTTGCCGCCGGCGACGTTGTCGGACGCCACGGTCTGCGTGACCGTCGCGCCGGTGACGCCGCGGTCGGCGGCGACGACGGGGATCTTGGCGCGGTCGGCGGCCTTGACCGCGGGCGCGGCGGCCGAGGAGTCGACCGGGTTGATGATGATCGCCTTCATGCTCTGGCTGGCGAAGTTCTGCACCTGGTTGACCTGCTGGGAGGCGTCGTTCTGGGCGTCCGTCGTCGTGATCTTGACACCCTCCTTCTTCGCCTCCGCCTCGGCGCCCTGACGGAGCTGCACGAAGTACGGGTTGTTCAGCGTGGAGACGGACAGACCGATCTTGATGTCGCCGCCGCTGCCGCCGCTCGCGGACGAGCCGCTCGTGTTGCAGGCCGTGAGGCCGAGGGCGAGGACCGCTCCGGCGGCCGCGACCGCGACCGGCTTGATGAACTGCATGGTGGTGGGACCTTTCAATCTGTTTCTTCAGCGGGCCTGGCGGCGGCGCAGCGTGTCGAGGAGCACCGCGAGCGCGATGACCACCCCGATCACGACCTGCTGCCAGAAGGCGGAGACGGACAGGAGGTTCAGGCCGTTGCGGAGCACGGCGAGGATGAGGGCGCCGACGAAGGTGCCGAGGGCCTTGCCCTTGCCGCCGGACAGGCTCGCCCCGCCGATGACGACGGCGGCGATCGCGTCCAGTTCGTAGCCGAGGGCGGCCTGCGGCTGGGCGGACGCGAGCCGGCTGGCGAGCACGATCCCGGCGACGGCGGCGAAGCCGCCCGCCAGGGCGTACGTGATCAGCTTCTGGCGGGTGACCTTGATCCCGGACAGGCGCGCGGCCTCCTCATTGCCGCCGATCGCGTACATCGCGCGGCCGGCGTACGTCCGGTTCAACACGACGGCGGTGATGACGCCCATGACGAGCATCACGATCACCGGCACCGGCAGGTAGCTGCCGATCGTGTCGCCGAGGTGCGACACCGAGTCCGGCAGGGCGATCGGGCTGCCCTGGGAGATGACGAGGCCGAGGCCGCGCGCCACGCCCTGCATGGCGAGCGTCGCGATGAACGGCGGCAGCTTCCCGTACGTGATGAGCGCGCCGTTCACCAGCCCGCACGCGATGCCGACGACCAGCGCGAAGCCGAGGGCCAGCGGCCAGGGCATGCCGTGGCTGGTGGCGGTCCAGGCGAGGACGACCGCCGACAGGGCCGCGACCGCGCCGACCGACAGGTCGATGCCGCCGGTGATGATGACGAAGGTCTGGCCGAAGGCGAGGATCGCGGTGACCGCCGCCTGGACGCCGACGTTCAGCAGGTTCGTCACCGTCAGGAAGTCGCCGGACAGCAGCGTCAGGGCGACGACCAGGACGAGGAGCCCGATGAGCGAGCCGTTCTCGCTCAGCACGGAGTTGCCCTTGCGCAGCCGCAGCGTTCCGGTGGTCATGATGCCGTTTCCTCCAATTCGCCGACGGCGAGTGCTATCACCGAGTCCTGGGTCGCTTCGGCGGCGCTGAGCTCGCCGGCGAGCCTGCCGCGGGCCATCACGAGCACCCGGTCGCTCATGCCCAGCACCTCCGGGAGGTCGCTGGAGATCATGAGCACCGCGCGCCCGGCCGCGGTCAGCGCGTTGATGAGCTGGTAGATCTCGACCTTGGCACCCACGTCGATGCCGCGGGTCGGCTCGTCGAGGATGAGGACGTTCGCGTCGGCGAGCAGCCACTTGCCGATGACGATCTTCTGCTGGTTGCCGCCGGACAGCGTGCGGACCTCCTGGCCGAGGCCGCTCATCCGCACGCCGAGCTGCTCGGCGACGCGGGCCGCGGCCTTGGCCTGGCCGGCCCGGTCGACGAACCCGCCCCGCGTGGCACGGCGCATCGTCACCAGCCCGAGGTTCTCCCGGACGTCCGCGCCGAGGACGAGCCCCTGGCCCTTGCGGTCCTCGGGCACCAGGCCCAGGCCCGCCTCCATGGCGGCCGTCACCTTCCCCCGCGGGAGGGGCGTGCCGTCGACCAGGACCTCGCCGGAGTCGTACGGGTCCGCGCCGAAGATCGCCCGGACCACCTCGGTACGCCCCGCACCGACCAGCCCGGCCAGACCCACGACCTCCCCGGCGCGTACCTCGAAGGACACGTCCTCGAAGACGCCCTTCCGCGTGAGACCCCGGACTTCCAGCAGGGGAGCGCCCTGCGTGGAACGTTCCCGCGGGTACTGCTGCTCGATGGAGCGGCCGACCATCAGCCGGACCAGCTCGTCCTCGGGCGTGTCGGCGGGCACCTCGGCGACCGAGGCGCCGTCCCGCAGCACCGTGACCCGGTCGCCGATCTGGGCGATCTCCTCCAGGTGGTGGGTGATGAAGACGATCGCCACGCCCTGCCGCTTGAGCTGCCGGACGATCGCGAACAGCCGCTCCACCTCGGACGTCGTGAGCACGGCGGTCGGCTCGTCCATGATCAGCACCCGCGCTCGCAGGCCGAGCGCCTTGGCGATCTCCACCATCTGCATCCGGGCGATGCCGAGGCTCTCCAGCGGCGCGCGGGGGTCGGCGTCCACGCCGACCCGGTCGAGCAGCTCCTGGGCGTGCCGGTACATCGCCTTCTTGTCGACGAACCCGAAGCGCCGGGGCGGCCGGCCGAGCATGAGGTTCTCCGCCACGCTCAGCTGGGGCACCAGGTTGAACTCCTGGTAGATCGTGGCGATGCCGAGCCGCTGGGCGTCCTCGGCGGTGCGGATGGCGGTCTCCCGGCCGTTCACGAAGATCGTGCCCTCGTCCGGGTGGTACGCGCCGGACAGCATCTTGATCAGCGTGCTCTTGCCCGCGCCGTTCTCGCCGAGGAGGACGTGCACCTCGCCCGGGCGCAGGTCGAAGTCGACGCCGTCGAGCGCCACGACCCCGGGGAACCGCTTGCGCAGCCCGCGTACCCGCAGGATCTCCTCTGTCATCGGTTCTCCGTTTCTCCGCAGGAGCGGCGGATCACGAGCCGGGCCGGCAGGACGACCGACTCGACGGGGTGGCCCTCGACGCGGTCCAGGAGCACGCGCACCGCGCGGCGTCCGAGCTCTTCGGCGGGCTGCGCGACCGCGGTGATCGGCGGGTCCAGGTGCACGAACCACGCCACGTCGTCGAACGAGGCCAGGGCGACGTCCTCCGGGATCCGCAGTCCGCGCGCCCGGATCTCGTCCAGTGCGCCCAGGGCCATCAGGTTGTCGCCCGCGAAGATGACCTCCGGGGGCTCGGGAAGGTCGAGGAACCGGGCCGCGATCGCCCGCCCGCTCGCCGCCTGGAAGTCACCGGCCTCGACGTACTCGTCGCGGACCTCCAGGCCGCACGCGCGCATCGCGTCCCGGAACGCCCGCGTGCGCTCCCGACCGGTGGACAGCAGCTCCGGTCCGGAGATGAAGGCGATCCGCCGGTGGCCGAGCCGGTAGATGTGCCGGACGAGGTCGAGGATGCCGTCGGTGCCGTCGGCGCGTACGGAGGGGACGTCCAGCCCCGGGAGCGTGCGGTCGAGGAAGACGACGGGGCTCCCGGAGCGTACGCAGTCCTCGACGAGCGGCGTGGCCTCGGCCGTCGGGCAGATCAGCAGGCCGTCGACCCGCTGCTCCAGGAGCGTGCGCACGTAGTGGTCCTGCTGCTCGGGGCGTTCGTCGGCGTTGCCGATGACGACGGTGTAGCCGGCGTCCCGCGCCTCGTCATCCACGGCCCGGGCCAGGACGGCGAAGAACGGGTTGAGGATGTCGCCGATGATCAGCCCGAGCGTCTGGGTGGCCTCGGTGCGCAGCGAGCGGGCGACGGCGTTCGGCCGGTACCGCAGGGCGCGCATGGCCGCCCGGACCTTCGCGCGGGTGTCCTCGCTGACCTTCGGGCTGTCGTTGAGCACTCGCGACACGGTGGCGACGGAGACGCCCGCGTGCGCGGCGACGTCCTTGATGCCGGCCATCGAGCCTCCTGCTCAGCGGGGGATGGAAACGATTACATGGGAGCCTATGGAAACGATCACATGATCACCACGTGACATGACTCACCTTTGGGGCGAATCAGTCGGGACCGATAGTGTTCCCGGCGTGACCAGCCAGGCGACCCCGAGCACCCCGATGCCCGCCGACCTCCGTCGCGCCGCCGAGGCCGCGAAGGGCTTCATGCCGGTGCCGGAAGGGCTCGCACTGTACGAGACGGCGCTGGAGTACGGGACGCGGGGGCCGATCCTGGAGGTCGGCACCTACTGCGGGAAGTCGGCCGTCTACCTCGGCGCCGCCGCCCGTACGGTCGGCTCCACGGTCGTGACCGTCGACCACCACCACGGCTCGGAGGAGAACCAGGCGGGCTGGGAGCACCACGATCCGTCCCTGGTCGATCCGGCGACGGGCCGGATGGACACGCTCCCGGTGTTCCGCCGGACGATCGCCGCAGCCGGCCTGGAGGACCACGTCGTCGCGGTGGTCGGCGAGTCCAGGACCGTGGCGGCGCTGTGGGGACGGCCGCTCGCCATGGTCTTCATCGACGGCGGCCACGCCGAGGACCTCGCCCAGGCCGACTACGACGGCTGGGCGCCCCACGTCATGCCGGGCGGCGCCCTCGCCTTCCACGACATCTTCCCCGACCCGGCCGACGGCGGGCAGGCGCCCTTCCGCGTCTACCAGCGCGCCCTGGCCACCGGCCAGTGGACCGAACGCCGCGTCGAAGGCTCCCTCCGCGTCCTCCAGCGCACGGCGACCTGACCGCGTCCTACCGTCCCGCCAGCGAGTCCCGCACGTCCATCAGCGCGAACCCGAGCAGGTTCAGCCCCCGCCACTGAGACGGGAGCGCGGCCTCCGGCTGGGAGGCCGACAGCCCGATCCCTTGCCGACCCCGCCGCCCTTCAGCGGCCGATGCCCCCAGAAGAACAGCAGCTCAGGCAGTTCGCCCCGTTCCTCAAGCCGTACCAGGTCCTCGACGTGCATAACGCCCGATGCTGGCGGACCCTGACGACTCAAGCAAATCAATACCGTTTTTCCGGGCGGCCGCCTGTAGG
>JBJMIW010000311.1:0-5249 GCA_045806665.1 Actinoallomurus sp. | reverse complement strand
CGGCGCAGAAGCTGGAGCGGGTGCTCACCAACGACCCGGGCATGGGCGTCATCCGGCACGTCGACGCCGGCTACGACCGCGCCACTGAGGTCGCGGCCGAGCGCGGCGTCCGTGTCCCGATGAACGAGCAGGAGACCGCGCGTCCCGAGTGAGGAGACCGCGTCCTGGTGAGGCGTCACTGCTCCCGAACACCCCGCCTCCACCGGCGACCCTTTGCTCTGCTTACCCCTGGTAGGCACTGGAACGGTCCAGGTGTATATCCGGCGTGAGCAGAGCAAAGGCGCCCGGAGGGCGGGGCGGGTCGGTGGGGCCCCGCGTGAAGGAGAGGGAATGGGTTTTGAAGAGATGTGGCAGGAGCTGCTTTCGATCGGGCGCGCTCCGGGGGGCGGCTACCGGCGGTTCTCCTGGACGTCGGCCGACCGGGAGTGCCGGTCCTGGTTCGCTGAGGAAACGGCCCGGCGCGGGCTGAGCCTCGAACAGGACCGCAACGGCAACCTCTTCGCCTGGTGGGACGTACCGGACGGTCCGAGCGCCGGTGCCCCCGGCCGAGGAGTCGGCGACGGTACGCCGTACCGTCGTGACGCCGTGCTGACCGGCAGCCACCTGGACTCGGTCCCGGACGGCGGCGCGTTCGACGGGCCGCTCGGCGTCGTGTCGTCGCTGGCCGCGATCGACCTCCTGCGCGAGCGCGGCGTGACGCCGATCCGGCCGCTCGGCGTCGCCGTCTTCGCCGAGGAGGAGGGCGCCCGGTTCGGCGTCGCCTGCCTGGGCTCCCGCCTGCTGACCGGCGCGATCGACCCGGTTCGGGCCCGCGGCCTGCGCGACGGCGACGGGATCACCTGGGCCGACGCGATGGCCGCCGACGGCCACGACCCGGAGGCGATCGGGCCCGATCCCGACCTCGTCGCGAACATCGGCTGCTTCGTGGAGCTCCACGTCGAACAGGGCCGGGCCCTGCAGGTGCCCGTCGGAGTGGCCAGTGCCATCTGGCCGCACGGCCGCTGGCGCTTCGACTTCACCGGCCAGGGCAACCACGCCGGCACCACCCTGCTGAAGGACCGCCGGGACCCGATGCTGCCGTTCGCGCACACCGTGCTCGCCGCCCGCGACGCCGCCGCCCGGCACGACGCGGTCGCCACCATGGGCAAGGTCCGCATCACCCCGAACGGCGTCAACGCCATCCCCTCGTCCGTCCAGGCCTGGCTCGACACCAGGGCACCGGACGACGCCGCCGTACGCGCGACGGTCGCGGACATCCGCGCCGCCGCCGAGAAGGCCGCGGGCGAGCACGGCGTCGCGGTCGCGTTGGCCGAGGAGTCCTACACCGAGGTCGTCGACTTCCACATCGAACTTCGAGACCGGCTGGTCCGGACACTCGGCGGCGCCCCGGTCCTGCCGACCGGCGCCGGGCACGACGCCGGCATCTTGTCCGCGCACGTTCCAACGGCGATGCTGTTCGTCCGCAACCCGACGGGCGTCTCCCACGCGCCGGAGGAGCACGCCGAGACCGGCGACTGCCTCGCCGGCGTCGAGGCGCTCGCCGCCGTCCTGGAGGATCTGGCCACCGGATGAAACTGCACGCCGAACACGCCTGGCTCGGCGACCGCGTCGCGGCCGACGTCCTCATCGAGATCGCGGGGGAGCGGTTCCACCGGATCACCCCCGGCGTGCCCGCGCCGACCGACGCCGAACGCCTGTCCGGGCTCACGCTGCCCGGCATGGCCAACGTCCACTCGCACGCCTTCCACCGGGCTCTGCGCGGGCGCGTGCAGGCCGGCCGGGGCACCTTCTGGACCTGGCGCACCCACATGTACGGGGTGGCCGCCCGCCTCGACCCGGACTCCTACCTCGCGCTGGCCCGGGCCGTGTACGCCGAGATGGCGCTCGCCGGGATCAGCTGCGTCGGCGAGTTCCACTACGTCCACCAGGGCCCGGGCGGCACCCCGTACGCCGACCCGAACGCCTTCGGCGCGGCGCTGCTGCAGGCCGCCCGCGAGGCGGGCATCCGCATCACGCTGCTCGACGCCTGCTACCTCACCGGCGGCATCGGCAAGGAGCTGGAGGGGCCGCAGCTGAGGTTCGGCGACGGCACCGCCGACGCGTGGGCCGACCGGGTTTCCGAGCTGCGCGCGGACGACCACGCGAGGATCGGCGCGGCCATCCACTCCGTACGCGCCGTCCCAGGCGACCAGATCCGGACCGTCGCCCAGTGGGCCCGGCAGCGCCGCGCCCCGCTGCACGTCCACCTGTCCGAGCAGCCCGCCGAGAACGAGGCGTGCCTCGAGACGTACGGCGTGACGCCGACCCGGCTGCTCGCCGACCAGCGCGCGCTCGGCGGCCGGACCGTCGCCGTCCACGCCACCCACCTCACCGCCGAGGACATCGGCCTGCTCGGTGCGAGCCAGAGCGGTGTCTGCATGTGCCCGACGACCGAACGCGACCTCGCGGACGGCATCGGTCCCGCGCGCGACCTCGTCGCCGCCGGGTCGTCGCTGTCTCTCGGCTCCGACCAGCACGCGATGATCGACCTGTTCGAGGAGGCACGCGCGGTCGAGCTGGACGAGCGCCTGCGCACCCGCAGGCGCGGCCACTGGGCCGCCGGGGAGCTGCTGGCCGCCGCGACCTGCAACGGCCACTCGGCACTCGGCTGGCCTGAGGCGGGCCGCATCGAGCCCGGCTCGTACGCCGACCTGGTCACCGTGGATCTCGACTCGGTCCGCCTGGCCGGCGCCGCCCCGGGCCACCTCGCCGAGTCGGTACTCTTCGCCGCCTCACCCGCCGACATCCGCCACGTCATGGTCTCCGGCCGGCGGATCGTCCGCGACGGCCGCCACCTGCTGATCGACGACGTCCCCGCCGCCCTCTCCCAGGCCATCGCCGCCTTGACCACCTGACATCGCGCTGCGTCCTCACCGCGACTCACGGTGAGTGCATCACCCACCGGCAGATCCGTCGAGCCGACCGCCGTCACCGCGACCGGCGGGGGCTGCCCAGCGGATTGGTATCCGGGCAGCCCCCCGCCGGTGCCCGCGGTGGTCACGCGGCCACTGCGGGCGATCTCAGCCGGCGGATGGGGACGCCAGCGTGACGGTGGCCGTGGCCTTCTCCCAGGGGTGGTCGGCGATCGTGCCGGTGAGCGTCTGGGTCCGCTGTCCTCCTTCGGAGACGGTGATGGGCTGGTCCCAGCGGACGTACACGGCCCTGGTTAAGGTCACCCCGCCGCCCGCGTCGAACGTGACGTTGGAGAAGGTCTGCCCAGGCAGGGACGGCGCCGCGGGGTTGTACGTCAGGGCCGTGGCGAGCGGCTTGGGCAGCTTCGGCATGACCGTCACCAGCACCTCCGGCTTCAGGCTGGTGCCGGCGACCATGTCCTGGACGGTGAACTTGCCGCGGGTCTGGCCGTCGGCGAACGGGGTGGTCGCGGTCGCGCCTGGCCGCGCCGGTGGCACCGGCCGTCGGGCCCTCCCACCCCGACCGTCCGCCCGACGGCTTCAGCGTGCCGGGCGCAGAGCCGGTGGGCGGAGAGCCGGGGAGCCCTATGCGGAGATCCGGCCGTGGAAGGTCAGCTTCACGACGTACGCCGGAGCGGCGAACGGCGCGCTCGATGAGGGCATCGTGATGTGCAGGCCCGAGTCGTCCTGGCTGTAGTGCGGCAGGTCGATGGAGCCTGCCGGCGGTGTAACACCAGCTGGTGCATCGAGACCATGAACTTCAGGCCTCTGCGCCGGATGGCGTCCGCGTGCAGCCGCACGAGGTCCATCCGGGGCCCCTTGGCGACGGCGTTCCACTCGTTGACCCTGCTTTTCCACATCGAGAAGCCGTCGTGGTGCTCGGCCACGGGCCCGGCGGCCTGGCGCCCGCGTCGGCGAACAGCCGTGCCCACTCGTCGGGGTCCCAGTTGCCGCCGGCGGATTTCAGCTTCGGCGCGAACTGCACGTGGTTCCCGGCCTTGTCCTGGGCCCCGTCGATGAACTTGTCGTAAGGCCAGTCGGCCGGGTCGCCGTAGACGGCCTTGTGGTGGATGTTCGCCTTCGAGCCGTTGATGTACATGTTCCGCGGGTACCACTCGTTGTCGTACGCCGGGACGCTGAAGACACCCCAGTGGAAGTAGATGCCGAACTTGGCGTCCATGAACCACTCGGGTGCCGCCGGGTGCCGATCGACGGAGGCCCAGGTGGGGGAGTAGCGCCGCGGGCCGGACACGGCGGCCGAGGCCGATCGGGAGGACAGGAGTCCGGGAGTGACGGCGGCGGCACCCGTGGTACCGAGTGCGGCGAGGAACGTGCGGCGGCTGTGCGGGGTCTCTCGGGATCGGGCGGGCAGACCTTGCCGAGGTTGCCCGATCATGGCCGGGATGTGCCGGTGCGACACGCCGGTAGGGCACGAGGGTCCACATGCCCGCGATCCCCGAGTCACCAAGATCTCCCTGCAGCAGCGGCTGTGGGAGCGTGCCGAACAGAACCGGCCGAACCGATCAGAGTGAATGTCCGTTTCCGTGCCCCGTTCGCCTAGGTCGACGGCGAACTGCGCGACCGTGAGCGGCTGCCCTTGCTCCGCGTCCGCTACGGTGGATCGGCTCACCGGTGGGGCTCGGCGATCTACGTGGCCAGCAACGGAAAATATCAGGACCAGATCTAGTTCACTGGCGAGGTCGAGGATGTTCTTGACCTCGCCCGCGACTTGTACATCGCCAACGCTGACCTCTGATCACCAACCGCGTCCCACCAGTCAGAAGTCAACCCCCGAGGAACTTCCAGCGCGGACCGCTCAGCCGCAGCACCCCGCCTGAAAGATCCCGCAAAATCTGGGACTAGTCCCACCAGGAGTTGCCATGACCGACATCACTGAACCCGCTGGCCTGTCGGCCGCAGAATCCGAGTCAGCCCGCGAAGCCAATAGCTTGCTTCAACTGATCACTGGTTACTGGGGCACCCAGATCGTCCGCGCGGCGGCCGACCTCTCCCTGGCCGACCACATCGCCACCGGTGCCTCCACCCCCGAGGAGATCGCCGCGCGAGAGTCCAGCGATCCGGCCGCCCTGTTCCGCCTGATGCGCGCCTGCGTCACCTCCGGCCTGCTGACCTATGAGGGGGAGCGGAAATTCGGCCTCACACCGATGGGCGCTCTGCTGCGTACGGACGTACCGGGTTCGCTGCGTGACATGGCGCTCGTCCAGGGGGCATACGCGCACTGGCGGACCTGGGAGTTGCTCCCCCAGGCGGTGCGCCAGGGCAAGACCCAGGTGCATG
>JBJMIW010000310.1:0-4266 GCA_045806665.1 Actinoallomurus sp. | reverse complement strand
GCCTTGTGCATCACCTGCACGCGCCGCTCCGAGCTCGTCACGGTGCCGTCGGACTCGGCCCAGCCCGCGCTCGCCGGCAGCACGACGTCGGCGAGCCGTGCGGTTTTGGTCAGGAAGATGTCCTGTACTACGAGGTGGTCCAGGTCGCTCAGCCGCTTCACCGTGTGCGCCGAGTCCGCCTCGGACTGGGCCGGGTTCTCCCCGACGCAGTAGGCCGTGGTCAGCTCGCGTCGGTCCATCGCCTCCAGCATCTGGGTCAGGTGCATGCCGTAGCGGGGCTGGATCTCCCGGCCGTACGCGGCGCCGAACCGCTCCCGTACCGCCGGATCGAGGATGTCCTGGAACCCGGGCAGCCGGTTCGGTATGGCGCCCATGTCGCCGCCGCCCTGGACGTTGTTCTGGCCCCGCAGGGGGTTGAGTCCGGAGCCGTAGCGGCCGACGTGTCCGGTGAGCAGGGCGAGGTTGATCAGTGCGCGGACGTTGTCGGTGGCGTTGTGGTGTTCGGTGATGCCGAGGGTCCAGCACAGCTGGGCACGGTCGGCTCGGGCGTACGCGTGGGCGAGTTCGCGGATCGCCTCGGCCGGCACGCCGGTCTCGCGCTCGGCGGCCTGGAGGGTCCACGGCTCGACGGCGGCGGCCAGCTCGGCGAAGCCGGTGGTGGCCCGGCCGACGAACGCCTCGTTGACCAGCCCCGCGTGGATGATCTCGCGGGCGATCGCGTTCGCGAGCGGGATGTCGGTGCCGATGTCGAGCCCGAGCCAGCCGTCGGCCCATTCGGCCGAGCTGGTCCGGCGCGGATCGACGACGAACAGCCGCGCTCCGTTACGGACGCCCTTGAGGACGTGGTGGAAGAAGATGGGGTGTGTCTCCCGGGCGTTGGACCCCCACAAGACGATGAGGTCGGTGTCCTCGATCTCCCGGTACGACGAGGTGCCACCCCCGGCACCGAACACTGCCGCCAGACCGGCGACGCTGGGAGCGTGTCAAGTGCGGTTGCAGGAGTCGATGTTGTTCGTCCCGATGACCTGCCGCACGAACTTCTGCGCGACGTAGTTCATCTCGTTGGTCGCGCGCGAGCAGGAGAACATGCCGAAGGCGTCCGGGCCGTGGGCCTCGACGTTCCGGCGGAAGCCCTCGGCCGCGCGGTCCAGGGCCTCCTCCCACGTGGCGGTACGCAGCTCGCCGCGGTCACGGACGAGGGGCTCGGTGAGACGGGTGTAAGGCACGGTCTTCTCCTTCTGGCTCATGAGGCCTCCGTCGGAAGGGTGGCCAGGGCGCTGTGCTCGTTGAATCGCTCGCTCACGCGGGGACGGCGCTCTGGTCTCGGCGGCCCTGCCCGGGGGTCGTCGGTGGCCGGAGGACGGGCGGTGAAGTCTCCGCGAGGGCTGAGCACCCGCACACCGTCCCGCCGGATGGCCTCCAGATGGGGACCGCGCGCGACCAGGTGGACCTCCACCCCGGCGCGGTGAAGGGCTCCGACATAGGCGCCGATCGCACTGGCACCGACAACGGCGACTCTCACGGGAACTCCGTTCTCGTGGGCTACTGTATTTTGTCTACAGTATGCTTCAATAGCGGTCAAGGGTGAGTTTCCGTATCCGAGGAGGCGAGAAGGTGCCTGGTGGCCCTCACGGTCTTCAAAGCCGATGGGACCCTGACAAGGGGTCCGGTGGGTTCGATTCCCATTCGCCTCCGCCAGTCCTGAGCACGGCGGCCGTGGGCATGCCCTGGCGGCCGGCCCGGCTCCCCGACGGCCGGCCGCGCCTCCCGGAGGGCTGAGGGAGAGGTGGAACTGCTCGGCCCGCCGCCCCGATAGGGATTCGCGGTAATTATCCGTCGCGGTGATCCGCTGTTGCCGGCGCTTGTCCGAGTAGTGAAGTGGTTTCATTTGTCAGTTCTTTGTTTCGCTGTCCTTACCAGGGCATGACGCCCTATTTAACGGCGTGTGAAGACGAAACAGTGTGAGTGCCGCCACGTGGCCCATCGCATCCGCAGTCGCTCGGTAGCCAGTAGACTGTCTACAGATGACTCGAGATCTCGCACAGGAGCTGGCATGACGTTCTTCACCGAAAACGCGAAGAGCGTGGATATGCCTCGGCTGACGCGACCGGCCCCGCTCCGGGAAGGCGTCTACGAGGCCTTGCTGGAGCTGATCGTCACTCGCGCGCTCCGGCCGGGGCAGCATCTCGTCGAGAGCGAGTTGGCGATGCGCCTCGGCATCTCCCGGCAGCCGGTGCGCGAGGCGCTCCAGCGGCTGAGCACGGAGGGGTGGGTCGACCTGCGGCCGGCTCACGGGGCCTTCGTGCACACACCGACCGAGGAGGAGGCCGACCAGCTTCTCGCCGTGCGTTCGCTGCTCGAGACGGAGTCGGCGCGCCTGGCCGCCGCCACCGTGACCCCGGAGGCGGTCGCACGCTTGCGGGAGATCTGCGAGGGCGGCGTGGCGGCGCTCGCGGCCGACGACGTCGACGCCGTGGTCGCCGCGAACGCGGCACTGCACGCCGCCATCGTCGAACTCGCGGGAAACAAGGTCCTGGCCGAGCTGGCGGCCCAGGTGGACCGGCGCGTCCGCTGGTATTACACGCCCGTGGCCCGGCAGAGAGGGCCGGAGTCTTGGACGGAGCACGCGGCACTGATCGACGCGCTCGCCGAGCATGACGGCGAGCGGGCGGCGCAGATCATGCGCGAGCACACCGAGCACACGCGCCGGTCCTATCACCGGCGTGCCGACAAGGAGGTCACATGATCTCCCTGCTGATCGGATAGGGGTTGGGAACTATCTTCTGAGCCTTCGGGCGTCCCGGCTGCCGAAGCGTCAGCGCGATGAGCGCCGACACCAGGCCCATTACACCGGCGAGGGTGTAGGCGCCGGTGTAGTCCCAGGCGCCGATGACGACGGCGCCGAGGCCACCACCGAACAGGCCGCTGACCAGCTTCGCGCTGTAGACCACTCCGTAGTTGGTGGCGTTGTGGTTCTCCCCGAAGTAGTCGGGCACGAGAGCCGCGAACATCGGGTAGAACGCGCCGCCGCCGAAGCCGGAGATGAACGCGAAGACCAGGAACAGCGCCTCGTTGTGCGCGTTGCCGGCCCACAGGGTGCCGAACTGCGCGAGCGCCTCGATGACGAGGACGACGATGAGCGCCTGCTTGCGGCCGATCAGGTCGGAGAACCAGCCGACGACCGCGCGGCCGACGCCGTTGACGACCGCCAGGATGCCGGCCGAGAGCGACGCCATGAGCGGACCGAAGCCTAGATCCTTGGCGAACGGCACCTCGAAGGAGATGCCGAAGATGGAGACGCCGGAGATGAACGCCAGGCAGATCCACATCAGCGGGATCATTCCCGTGCGCACCGCCTCCATCGGGGTGAACTGACGGACCGCCGGAGGGTTCTTCTCCAGGCTGACGCGCGCGCCGGTGTCCTTGGCCTTCGCGGGCTTCAGTGGGTCGACGTGGTCAGGCCACCAGTTCTTCGGCGGGTCCTTGAAGAAGTACCCGCAGATCCCTATCGCCACGAGCACGAAGACCCCGATGAGGTCGAGAACCTCCTGGTAGTTGCTGGTGTCGAAGGCGTAGTTGAAGATGATGATGAATGGCAGCGAGCCGTAGGCGAAGCCGCCGTTGACGAATCCGGTGCGGGCGCCGCGTTTTTCCGGATACCACTTACCGACCATGTTGATGCAGGTCGCGTACACGAGCCCGGCGCCGATGCCGCCCAGCACGCCGAAGCCGATGATGGCTCCGAAGACGCTGTGCAGGTGGGAGATGGCGAGGAAGCCCATCAGAGCCAGCCCCGCGCCCAGCATCATCGCCCGGCGCGCCGTCAGGATGCCCTTCTCCCGCAGCCGGCCCGCCGGGAAGGCGACGCCCGCCTGGAAGAACACCCAGACGCTCAGAATCCAGAACGTGTTGCTGCTGGTCCAGCCGTGTGCCGTGGACAGAGTGTCCTCGGCCGAACCGTAGGCGTACTCGAAGACGCTGATGGCCATCATCGCCACCCACGGCAGTATCACCATGAGCGTGCGCGAGTGCCCCAGGATGTCGCGGTCGGTCTCGCCGACGCGGTAGACGCGTCCGCGTTGATCGGTGATCTCGGTGAAGTTCGATGTCGGATTGGCAGTAGCGGTCATATCGACCCCTCGTCGCGAAGCGCTGGCGATTGCCCCCCTGTCCCCGATCTCCGTTCGCGCGTTCGTCCACCAAGTGCTTGTTAGGTACGCTGCATGGGCGTTCTCCTCCTGTGAGTGGGACGCTGAAGCCGGTGGC
>JBJMIW010000309.1:0-3968 GCA_045806665.1 Actinoallomurus sp. | reverse complement strand
GAGTGGTGGCTCGCGGTCAACTCCGGGCTGCCGATCGAGGGCTACCTGCCCGCCTGGTTCATTGGACAGATCACCGCTGGTCAGGAGCGTTCCGAGCAGGTCACCGCGGGGCAGGATCGCGCGGCGCAGACGTCCTCCGCTCAGGAGCCGGGCACCGCGCCGGCCGATCCGACGGTCCCCGCCCCGGATCCGGGCGCCACTCCTGTAGGACAGGAGACGGGTCTGGGCTCGCACACCGCCCCGCCCGCACAGGACACCGGTCTGGGATCGCAGCCCGCCTCGACCGCGCAGGAGAAGAGTCTGGGCTCGTACGTCGCCTCGGCGGCGTACGAGACCGACGTCCCTGCATACCCGGGTCCGGCCACGTACGAGACGGCGACCGGCGCGCAGAGCGACCATGACCTGACGGCCGGTTCCGACCAGACTCCGGCCTGGAACGAGACGGCCGTCGACATGCGCGCCGTGCCGGAGGCGGACGATGCGGCAGGTTCGCACGCCGCGTCGGGCGGGCAGCACACCGTTCCGCCGGTGCTCGCCGACGGGACGGAAGCGGCGCCTCCGGTCGTCCAGGACGTCCCGGAAGCCGTGCCCCCGGCCGAACCCCAGGCCCTGGATCCGGGCCTCGCCCCGACGCCGCCCGAGGAGGCCCCGGCGTCCGACCCGAACGCGTACCAGCCGGTCCCCGAGGGACTGCCGCCCGCGCCGGAGGCCTTGTCCTTCCCCGGCCCCGGGTTCGCGGCGCCGACCGGCCCGGACCCCGTCCGGACGGGGGACGCCCCACCGCCGTACCCCTCGTTCTCGACCCTGAGCGCGGTGCCGCCCGCGCCGGGCGTGCCCTCCCTCGCCGCGACCGCGCCGCAGCCGATCGTCTCCGGTGACGAACCGATGCCGTCCGGGCCGGACGAGGTGGCCACGCCCGCCGTACCGTCCCCGGAGGCAGCTCCGGGACCGGCCACGCGGCCGCCGTCGTCGGACGTGCCCCTCGCGCTGCATTTCACGGCAGGCGCCGAATTCGTCCCCCTGGACGAGGAGGAGCGCCTGCTGCACGACGCCGCCGCACGGGACGATCGGGAGGAGTTCCTCCGCACGCTCCTGGGCGTACGCCAGATCTGGGTGCCCATGGTGGAAGGCGGCGACCCCATTCTGAGCCCCGGTCGTCCGGGCTTTCAGTGGCACACCCGGGAGTCCGGCGGGCGGACCGTCGTCCCGCTGTTCACCGGCCCAGGCCGGATGCGCGAGGTGATGGGCGGCCACCCGTTCGTCCTGTCCGACCTCGCCAAGGTCCTGCGGTTCTGGCCGGATCGCGCATGGGATCTCGTCATCAACGACGGCTCCCCGATCGGGGCCACGATCCCCGGCGAGCGCGTCACCGCGCTGTCGCGCCAGGTCGACGACGACGCGGCGGAGCGGATAGCGAGCGACTTCCCCGCGCAGAACGACGTGGAGCGGCGGCTGTTCGAGGCCCGGGAAGAGCCGGCCGCCCGCCTCACGGTGCTGCTGGAGGCGTCGGTGTTCCTACCGGTCTGGAGCCGTACGCCGCCGACGATGCAGACGCCGCCGGACGATCCGGCGTTCCCGTGGTCGGCGGTATCCGTCCGGGGCCGCACCTCGGTGCTCGTCTTCACCTCCTTCGACTGGATGAAGGAGGCGGTCGGCACGACCGGGTTCGTCATGCCGACCTTCGCCGACCTCATCGCCGCGTGGCCGGAGCCCGACTGGGACGTCTCGGTCAACCCCGGCACGCCCATCGAGATCGCGCTCTCCGCGGAGGAGATCCGCGCGATCGCCGGCGGCACCGTGGAGCCGGCGCCCGGCGGCTCCGAGGACGGAACGGCCGCGCCGTGGCAGGCCTCCGCCGCGCCACCAGAAGCTATGGCGGTGGCGGAGGCGCCGCCCGAGGCGCCCACGATCCCGGCCGAGCCGCTGACTGCGCAGGAGCCGGGCGAGGCGGCACCGCAGCCGTCCGCCGCGCAGGAAGCCGCGCCGTCCTCCTCCGACGGCGGCGGATTCGCCATCATGCAGAAGGTCGTGGCCCATGACCAGGTCCCCTGGTACCTCGACAAGGCCTACGACCGGGTCGCCGGCTTCGTGCACCGCGTATCGGACGTCATCGACCTGAACACGCCCCGCCGGCTGTACGAGTGCCTCGGCCTGGTCCGCGACGGCTCCCCTTTCACCGTCGACGACCCCGAGGTACACGTCATCCGATGGCCGGCGTACCGCGCGGCGCTGTACCGCACGCCGTTCGGCGGTACGTCCGAAGACGCCCTCAAGGAATGGGGCGAGGACGGCTGGGTGGTGGAGGACCCGCCGTTCACCGGCGACGGCTTCACGGCTGGTAGCGCGGGCAGCATCCCCGAGTACAAAGCTGAAAGTGTCAGGCTGCCGCACGGCTCGGAGATGTACGCGATCACCAGCGACGGCTCCGAGCGCTTCGTCGCGAGGTATGACGCGGATCGGCTGGTGTGGGAGAGCGAGAAGTGATCAGAGACGGCTATATCGCACGATGGCAGGGCACCGACTACGACGCCGTACCCGGCGTCGACGGTGAGGTCCGGCTGTACTCCGCCGTCCCGGCGGAGGGCTTCAGCGAGGTAGGACCCGGCCGCTTCCTCCGTGTCGTACGCGAGGACGAGGTCGAGAGCCTGCGCTACATCCGGACCCGCTGTACGTGGCGCGGCCAGCCCTTCGTCATCATCGGCGAACACGACGGCTGGGTGCGCGTCGAGTACAGCGGCGGCCGTGCCCCTGTCGCCGCCGCGCTCGAGTTGGAGCGGGTCGACATCGGCGTCTACCAGGCCTGGGTCTCCCGCGAGGAGATCACCGCGCTTCACCAAGAGCTCATCTAGACGTTGCTGCGATATAACTCGGTTAGCACGGTTGATTGATCGGCTTTCACGTGATCGCATGATTCGTACCCGCTCCCCGGGGTAGGCCGGGGTCGGCGTCTTTGCGGTGCGATGGGGAGGTTGTGAGCAGTGCTCGCACGATCGGCACGAAACCCGCTGGTCATCGTTCTCGGCGCAGGTATCGTCCTGGTCGTCGGCAACGCCCCACCCGCCCTCGCCTCCGGTGACGGTTCCCAATCGCCCTCCGCATCGCCATCCGGCTCAAAGCCGACCACGACCGGACCCTCCACGCCGACCAAGCCGACGAACCCGAGGCCGACGAAGGCGACGCAGAGCACGACGACTACGCCCCCTTCCGACCCGTCACCGGTGCTTTACGTGACGCTGACGCCTAAGAGCAACCAAGCGATATACGCGGGTAGCACGGTCTCCTACAGGGCGCATGTGTACAGCGGGAAGACCAGCGTCGATGACGTGAGGTTGAGCCTCGGCGCCGACCCGGGTTCCGTCAGCGCTCGCTGCACCGTGTCCGCAGGGCTATGCAAGCTCGGGACTGTGGATGCTGCCGGCGAAAATGTCGACCTGACGATCACCGTCTCATCCAAGCTGACCAGCGGCGGGACAGTGACCGTGTCGGCGTATGCGTTTTCTGGGCCTGTTCACCGCTACGCATATAAGACCTTGAAGGTGGCCAAGAAGCCGAAACCGAAGCCCACCAAGTCGACGCCGAAGTCCTCCCATACCGGTGGGTCAGGCAACGGGAGTGGGTCCGGGTCTAGTGGGAGCGGATCGGGGTCGACGACTCCGATGGGGAACCTGAGCTCCGGCACCGGGACGACCGGGGCGAACACCGCGCCGTCGACGGCCGCGCAGAACGGCGCGACGCTGCCGAACATCAATCAGCCGAACCAGGCGCCGGGCCAGACGCAGGCACCGTCGACGGCGCCGGTCGAGAACGTCGGCAACTCGCAGTCGATGCAGAACGCCGCCGACGGGCCGAGCGAGCTCACGTTCGGCAAGCTGGCCAGCACACAGGCCGCCTGGCTCGCCGCGCTGCTGGTGGCGTTCGGGCTGCTGCTCACGCAGGTGCGGCTCGGCAAGGCGAACACCCGCGGCGCG
>JBJMIW010000308.1:0-6422 GCA_045806665.1 Actinoallomurus sp. | reverse complement strand
TCGACGTGCACGACGGCCTCGACTCGACGCTGATCATGCTGTCGGGCAAGCTCGGGCACATCGAGGTGGTCAAGGACTACGACCGGTCGCTGCCCGAGATACCGGCGTACGCCGGTGAGCTCAACCAGGTCTGGACGAACCTCGTGGACAACGCGGTCGCGGCGATGCGCGGCGACGGCATGCTGACCATCCGGACCAGCCGCGAGAACGACCGGCTGATGGTCGAGATCCGCGACGACGGCCCGGGTGTGCCGGAGGAGATCAGTCAGCGGATCTTCGAGCCGTTCTTCACCACGAAGCCGGTCGGCGAGGGCACCGGCCTGGGCCTCGACATCTCCTGGCGGATCGTGGTCAAGAAACACCACGGCGACCTGCGCCTGCGCTCCGAGCCGGGCGACACGCGGTTCCAGGTCCTCCTCCCCCTCACCGAGCAGACCGAGGAAGACCAGGACCAGGGCGGCTAATACGTGAATGGATCCTGCCCGGGCGGGCGGCACCGGATACGCTCCAGGCGATCAGATCGAGCTCCCGGCTGAGGTCTATCGCGTCCTTCGCCATGTGATCGAGGCGCTTCAGCAGGGGCTCGCCGTCACTGTGGCGCCGTTGACGCAGACGCTGACGACCCAGCAGGCCGCGGATCTTCTGGGCGTGAGCCGTCCGACGCTGGTCAAGCTGCTCGATGAGGGCAAGATCCCCTTCGACCGAGCCGGGACACATCGCCGGATCCTCCTCCGTGACCTGCTCGCCTACAGGGCCCTCCACTCGGGTCGGTGCAACCAAGTGAAAGGTAGCTCTGTGTAACACCTCAAAATCGTTGCATAGCAGGTGGACCGGGTAGCGCCGCCGCTACCGGTAGCGGCTGGCCTGCTACCTCACCCCGCTCTCACCGCCGGGGACGACGGCGCCCAAGCCATCGCTTCGGGCCGTCCACGGCGAGCCACCACCACGCCGCTCTCAGCACCCCGCCCCACCCGGCCGCCCGCGACCGTTTGCGCTCTTGCACCCGCATCCCCGATGACTCCCATCCGATCAAGCCCGTCCCACACCCCCCGTACTGTCGCACGATTAGATGATCTTGGTCTGTGAAACTGCCGTAGTCTGAGCCCTGCGCATTCGTTGACCCCGTTGCGCGGGCGGAAGGTTTCCCTGTGCCTCCCGCCACTTCTTGCGGCGCTTGCCGGCAACGCGCCGCGGCTCGACCACCCCGTCCATATGGAAAGGCCGGTAGTTGGCAACCAAGACCATCAAGATCGATGACGTCGATGGCCGTGACGGAGACGACGTGGCTAAGCGAGACTTCGAGCTCGGCGGCGTGATGTACACGATCGACCTGGGCGACGCGAACTTCGGAAAGCTCCAGGAGCTCTTGGACCAGCTCACCCCGTTCATGCAGAACGCGGTCAAGGCCAAACAGGCCGGACGTGCCCGAAAGAACACGCCGGACAGCCAGGCCAGAACCTGACCGACAGCCGGCACGCCGCAGCGCGGCATCGACGGGTCCCCGTAGCAATGAAGAAAGATCCAACGGATATGGCGTCCTTCTCCCGAAGCTGTCCCCAGCCGCCAAGTAGCGCTGACCGGATAGAACGGTGATTCTGTCCGGTCAGCGGAGCGACATAGGGGGCAGACCAAGTAAGCCCGGAAGGTGCAACGCGCAGGTCAGCGCGATGACGGAGATGCGCCGGATACCCGCCACAGCGATCACGGGCCGGAGGTGCTGACCGGACAGAATTGACGTTCTGTCCGGTCAACGCCTCCAACCCGTCACCACGCTGACCTGCACGTTGCCCCTTTCAGGGGTACTTGGTCTGCCCCCGAAAAAGACCCCAACCTTTCAACCTCTTGTAGCGGTTGGTGAAGGATGGCGTGCCCATCGGCCGTCCGTCGATACCCGGCACGCGTCCGGCCATCGCGAGGTCGCCCCCGGGTGGAAGATGATCGAGTTCGTCTCGGGTCAGCGTGTCGCCGAAAAGCCGCGCCTCGGTGAGTGACTTCCCGCCCGTACGGGAACGCCTCGACGAGGGCTGGCTCTTCGGCGAGAAGCCTCCGGGGATTTAGGGAGAAGCGTGGATCATCACGACTGCCGGCAACCGGATCGGGTTGTGCGGCTTCGTAGGGGCGAGGCCCTCAGCCGACGTGCGGGCCGAGCAGCGCGAGGTCGGCGGTGGACAGGCGGTCGCTCGCCGTACGGGCCTGGTGCCAGTACGGGTAGATCAGCGGAGGCGCGCTGACCTGGTCCAGCCGCGAGCGTTCGTCGTCGTCCAGGACGAGGTCCGCGGCAGCGAGGTTGCCGGCCAGTTGCTCGGTGGTGCGCGCCCCGATGACCACCGACGTCACGCCCGGCTTTCCCAGGGTGTAGGCCAGTGCGACCTGCGCGGCCGGCACCCCGCGCGCGTTGGCGATCTCGACGAGCACGTCGACCATGTCGTACAGCTTGTCCTCGTCATAGACCGGCGGCAGGCGGGGTCCCTCCGGCACCGTATGGCCGCGGCGGTACTTGCCTGAAAGCAGGCCGCCGGCGAGTGGGCTCCACACCAGGATGCCGAGGCCTTGGTCGATCGCGGAGGGGACGAGCTCGTACTCCGCCTCGCGGGCCTGCAGCGAGTAGTAGATCTGGTGGCTTACGAAGCGTTGCAGGCCGAGGCGGTCGGAGGTGCCGAGCGCCTTCATCAGCTGCCAGCCCGTGTAGTTCGACGCGCCGATATAGCGGACCTTGCCGGAGGTGACCAGCGCGCTCAGCGCCTCGATGGTCTCCTCCAGCGGAGTGATGCCGTCCCACACGTGTACCTGGTAGAGGTCGATGTGGTCCGTGCCGAGCCGCCGCAGGCTCGCCTCGCACGCCGCCACGATGTGGTGCCGCGACAGGCCGGCGTCGTTGGGACCCTCGCCCATCGGCATCCTGACCTTGGTGGCCAGGAGCACGTCGTCCCGGCGGCCCGCGACCGCCGCGCCCACGATCTCCTCCGCACGGCCGGCGGAGTAAACGTCGGCGGTGTCGATCAGGTTGACGCCCGCCTCCAGGCAGAGGTCGACCTGCCGCCGGGCCTCGTCGGTGCCGGTGTTCCCGACATTACGGAAGGCGCCCTGGCCTCCGAAGGTCATCGTGCCCATCGTCAGAGCCGACACCTTCAGCCCCGAACGCCCCAGCTGTCGATATTCCATGATCCGATCATAGGTAGCGGGGATTCTGCCAGGTAACGGCGGTTCGTGCGCGGCCTGCAGACCACGCTGTGGGGTGAGGGCACCACCGCGGTGGCCTCGGACTCCACGCACTTCTCCTCCTTCGATCAGAACATCTTCACCGAGTACCACTCGCGGTACAAAAGGGCTAAACGGGGTGTGCTCATCTACTGGACGGTCGATGCCGCCGGGGCGATGGCGATCTACAGTCAGCACCTGACCTGCTCGGCCTCAGAGGTGCACGCCATGGTCGAGGGCGTGATGCGGCACGGCACGAACATGAACGTGGAGACCAACTATGTGGACTCCCACGGCGCCACGCTGATCGGGTTCGGCGTGACCAGGCTGCTGAACTTCGACCTGGTCGCCCGGTTCAAGCAGATCAACACCATGAAGCTGTACCTGCCCGGCCGCGCCGACCGCTTCTCCTACCCGCTGCTCGGGCCGGCGCTGACCCGCCCGATCCGCCCGGACATCATCGAGAACAACTACGATCTGATCATCAAATACGCGACCGCGATCCGCCAGGGCACCGCGTCCACCGAAACCCTGTTGCGAAGGTTCCAGGGCGAGACCACCCACCCGGCCTACTCGGCGATGTTGGAGGTCGGCTGCGCCCAGAGAACCATCTTCATGGCTCGTTGGCTCCGAGACCGCGACTTGCAGCACGAGACCGAGTCCGGGCTGAACGTGGTGGAGAACTACAACGGCGTCAATGACTACATTCGGTTCGGCAAGCGCGGTGAGCTGGCCTCCAACAAGCGTGAGGAGCAGGAGCTGGGGATGCTGTGCCTGCAGATCCTGCAGAGCAGCCTCGGCTACATCAACACCTTGATGCTCCAGGACACCCTCGCCGAACCCGAGTGGGCCGACGTGCTCACCGACGCCGACCGGCGCGGCCTCACCCCGCTGTTCACCACCAACATGACCCCGTACGGCACCGTGCAACTGCGAACCGACCACCGCCTGGACCTCAGCGGCCCACCGACACCGTCCAGCAATCAGGAGGGCCAAGTCCAGTAGCACCTCTCTGCCTAGCTGGCAGAGACACCCCTTACATTGCTTCGGCGCTGAGGGTTTGTACCACGGACCGGCGGGCCGCGATGCGGGCGGGCATGGCGGTGAGTGCCGCTGTCGCCAGGACGGGCGCGAGTGCGGCGGTGAGCAGCCACCAGGCGCGGCCCCCGCGTCGATCGCCGGGACGAAGTGCTCGACTGCGCACTCGACCAGCCGGCCCTCCCCGTCACCGAGGTCGACCCGGCGAAACGGCAGCGCTGCTGCGCCATCGGCAAGTGCTGCAACGAGCACCCGTCGCCGCGTTCGGTGCAGTACCTGCACGCCATCCTCCGTTCGGCGTTCGAACACGGCGTTCGCGAGGAGGGCTTCGTGCAGAACGTCGTCAAAAAGGTGCGGGTCTCGGCGGGGGAGCGCAAGGAGATCGAACCGCTGTCGCTCGATGAGGCCAAACGGCTCCTCAAGACGGCACGGGACGATCGCCTGTACGCCTTGTACGCCGTCGCCCTCGGCATCGGCCTGCGACGGGGCGAGGCGCTCGGTCTGCGGTGGGAAGACGTCGACCTGAACGACGGCATCCTGAGAGTCCGCCAGACGCTCCAGCGGACGAAGGACGGACTTGAGTTCCTTCCACCCAAGACCATGCGGTCACGGCGGACCGTCGCTCTCCCGAAGAACCTCGTGACCGCCCTCAAAGAACACAAGGGCCGACAGGAGGAAGAGGAAGACAGGGCGGGCGAACGGTGGAGGCATTCCGGCCTGGTGTTCACGACCGCCATCGGCACACCTATAGAACCGCGGAATCTCAACCGCCATTTCAACGCGCTGTGCGACAAGGCGGGAATCCGACGCGTCCGCCTTCACGATCTTCGCCACACCTGCGCGACGCTGCTCCTGGCGCAGGGCGTCGACGGCCGAACGATCATGGAGCTGCTCGGCCACAGCGCCATCGCCGTCACCATGGACATCCACACCCACGTACGGCTCGACGTACTGCGTACGGCGGTCGACCGGATGGACGGCGTCTTCGGCGACGAGTCGTAGGCGGACGTTGTCGTCACCGTTGTCGTCAAAAGGCCCCTTGCATGATCGCAAGGGGCCTTTGAACTGGCGCAGCCGGAGGGATTCGAACCCCCAACCTTCTGATCCGTAGCAAGATCGACCGTGTCCACAGGCGTCCAGAATCGTTCCCCTGACCTGCTACCGACCTGCTGCGTCGTCCAAGCCGGTCCACGGCTGTCCGAGGCCGTCGTTAGCAAATCCGTTAGCAAGGTTTGTGGCACGCCCTATGCGTGTGCGGTGCTGAGATCCGGCGGGCTTACGGCGCGTGAGTCCCGTTCTGGCCGCGATGCCAACACCTGGGTGACGGTGCGCGTCTTCTTGTCCCGGTGTTCGGGGCGAGCCACCAAGCTTTGAGCCAGATTAATTGTTCGTGGAGGCAGGGTTCTAGATGGGGCCGACGATCCAGTAATCCACAGCTGTAGGAGTGCCGAAGGCAGAGCCAGCATCCATCTGGCCGTTCCTGACCGGGCCCAAGCGTTCCAGGGCTTGGCCGAGGTTTTCCGCGGCGAGATCGCGCACCTTGGCCGGGGAGCCGTACCGGCCCGAACCCCGAATCGCAGACACGTACTTGATGATGTTCGGGAGATTAGGAGGTTCACTCATGGGATGGGTGACGAAGACCAAGGCAAATACGGCCGGATCCTGGCCGATCTCGCACGACAACTTCCGCGCCTTTGTGATGTCTCCGGACACTAGTCCAGGAAAGTAGGCGGTGCTCCGGTCAGAAGAGCCGGCAACATCGAAGCTGTACAGAGCCTTCGCTTCAATTAGGGCAAGTGGCACGGTGCCAGAGGAGTCCAGAACGGCCAGGTCGGTACGACGCCATTCCCTAGCGACGATCTTTCCCGGAAGCGTGGTGTGCAGGACCCATGCCAGCCGATCCCTGATCGGCAACTCGACCTTGGACGTCAGTGCCAGGTAGGCCAGTTCGTTTGGTGCAAAGGAGTGTGCGGCTGCTTCCAAGGCCTGAACGAGTACGTCAGTCGTTATCTCTTCAACAGCCATGTCCGAAACCTATAGGACCTAGCTATCGTCCGTCCTTGGTCTGACCCGATCACGGCCGGTGGCTTCGTGATGGACCGACTCGTCGCACGGGGATGACCGGCCACACCGCATACCCGGCCTGTGCGACACGGACCTGCATAACCGGCTCGGCCATCTACCCG
>JBJMIW010000307.1:0-4847 GCA_045806665.1 Actinoallomurus sp. | reverse complement strand
CTTACGGATTCTTTACGGCTTCCCTCTCGCACCGAAAGCGATCAGACCACGATCGCAAGACTCATTTGGATCGCTCGATCGCAACGTTAACCGGCCATTGGGTACGCGGCACCGCGCCCCGGCCGCACCGCCAGGGCCAGGCATGCCGGGCGGCGGTCAGGGGCGGGTGAGGATGAGGCCGCTGGTCGGGACGCCGGTGCCGGCGGTGACGAGGACGTTCGCCACGTCGGCGACCTGGTTGACGGAGGTGCCGCGGATCTGGCGGACGGCCTCGGCGATGCCGTTCATGCCGTGGATGTACGCCTCGCCGAGCTGGCCGCCGTTCGGGTTGACCGGCAGGCGTCCGTCGAGCTCGATGCCGCCGTCCGCGACGAAGTCCTTCGCCTCGCCTCGCCCGCAGAAGCCGAGCTCCTCCAGTTGCACGAGGACGAACGGCGTGAAGTGGTCGTACAGGATCGCGGCTTGGACGTCGGCGGGGCGAAGGCCCGCCTGCCGCCACAGCGTCTCCCCGACGCGGTCCATCGCGGGAAGGGTCGTCAGGTCGGTCTCGTAGTAGGAGGACATCATCATCTGGTTCGGCCCGCTGCCCTGCGCGGCCGCCGTGATCACGGCCGGCGGGTACGCCAGGTCGCGGGCGCGCTCGGCGCTCGTCACTACGATCGCGACGCCGCCGTCGGACTCCTGGCAGCAGTCGAGCAGGTGCAGGGGTTCGACGACCCACCGGCTGGCCTGGTGGTCCTCCAGGGTGATCGGCCGCTCGTGGAACCACGCCTTCGGGTTGGTCGCCGCGTGCCGGCGCATGGCGACCGCGACCCGCCCGAAGTCTTCGCTGGTCGCGCCGTACACGTGCATGTACCGCAGGGCGTAAATCGCGACCCACGCGGGCGGCGTCGCGAAGCCGTACGGCAGGTGCCAGGAGAACTCCAGGTCGGTGACGCCGACGGCGTGTTCCGAGCGGGCCGCGGCCTGGCCGAAGCGGCGCCCTGAGCGCTCGTTGAACGCGCGGTAGCACACGACCGTCTCGGCCTGCCCGGTCGCGACCGCCATGGCCGCGTGCGCGACCGTGCCGCAGGCCGCGCCGCCGCCGTAGTCCACGCGGGAGAAGAAGGACAGGCCGGGGATGCCGAGCTCCCGCGCCACCGCGATCTCGGTGTTGGCGTCCGCCGTGAACGTCACCAGGCCGTCGACGTCGGACGGCGCCAGCCCGGCGTTCTTGATCGCGTCGATGCACGCCTCGGCGGCGAGCTGGAGCTCCGAGCGGCCCGACTCCTTGGAGAACTCGGTCGCCCCGATCCCGGCGATCGCCGCCTTCCCGGAGATGCTCATGGTCACTCCTTTAGTCGTACGGTGGCGATGGCGTGGTCACCGAGGCTCACTGCGCCGCGCACCTCGACGGTGCGGTCGTCGACCTGGTCGCCGGTCAGGGTCAGGGTGTCCCCGGCGTACGCGGGGACCCCGAGCCGTAGGGAGATGCCCTCGATGACGGCGTCGGGCAGGCGTTCGAGGACGTAGCGCTGGACCAGGCCGATCGTGGTGAGGATGTTCAGGAAGATGTCCTTGGACCCCTGCGCCCGGGCCAGCGCGGTGTCGTGGTGCACCGGCGTGAAGTCGCGCGTCGCGAGGGCGGTGGCGATGACGAACGTCGGCGTCAGCTCGATACTCAGCGCCGTCAGGTCCGCCGCGGGCTCCGCGTCCGACGCGACCGGCTCCGGCGCGGATCCGGCCGGGCGCCACTGCGGCAGGGCGAGCTCGTCGTCCGTCTCCTGGAAGACCAGCTCGACCGGCATGCCGATCAGCACCTGGTCGGGCGGGCAGTCGAGGAGGTTGCCGACCATGCGCACGCCCTCCTCCAGATCGACCAGCGCGACCACGAACGGCGGATCGAGCCCGGGGACCGGCGGGTGGTGGTGGACGACGTAGCTGTGGAGCGTGCCACGCCCGCTCGCGGTGACGTGGCCGCGCTTGGTCGCGTGGCACTCCGGGCACATCGGGCCGGGCGGATGGCGCAGCCGCCCGCACTCGGCGCAGCGCTGGATGCGCAGCTCGCCGTCGCGTACGCCGTCCCAGAAGAAGCGGGTGTCCGGGCCGATGGCGGGCCGGAACCTGCGGCCCTTCGCCGAGGTGCCGCCGGACGAGCGCGGGCGGAACTTCAGCACCCGGAACATCATCTCGGCGACGCGCTCGTCACCGGAGTACCAGGTCTGGTACCAGGTGAGGAAGTAGCCCTCGCCGAGGCCCGTCCGCTTGGGCCCGGTCACACTGCCGAACCGCATCGTGGAGCGCAGCCCCTCGCCGTGCCGCAGGTACCGCTCGTAGGTCTGCTCGCAGTTGGTCGCGACGACACCGGTGAACCCGGCCTCGTTCAGCAGGGCGAGGGCCCGGTCGGCGATCGAGGCCGGTTTGTCCGGGTCCAGCCCCGGCATCGACCAGACCTGGATCATCGCGGGCGGCGCCGTGTCGGCCCACCGGGTGCTCCGGTCGCCGAGCGCCTGAGTCCAGTTGCGGATCATCGCGGCGTTGACCGGGTCGGCGCAGGGCGCCGCGGGCCGCTCCCCCGCGGCGGTGAGCTCCTCCACGAGGGCCATCAGTCGATCGTGCAAGGTCTCTCCTTACCGGGGCGCTCGCGGCAGGCCCAGGCCGATCATCGCGATGAGCTCCCGCTGGATCTCGTTGACGCCGCCACCGAAGGTCAGCACGATCGCGCCCTTCACCCCGTGGTCGAGGCGGTCGATGAGGTCGCGGGTCTCCTCGTCGCCGGGGTCGCCGTACCGCGCGAGCGCATCCCCGACGATGCGGCCGACGTCCTGCATGCGCTCCGACCCGTAGATCTTGGTGGCGGACGCGTCCGGCGCGCCCAGCCAGCCGAGGTCCATGTTCGCGGCGACCTGCCAGTTGAGCAGCTCGTTGACGCGGAGGTACGCGTGGACCTGCGCGACCGCGCGCCGTACGTCGGGCTGCTCGATGAGCGGGCGGCCGTCGAGGCCCGTCTTCGTCCGCGCCCAGTGCACGAACCGGTCGTAGGTGTGCCCGATGTTCCCGGCCGGGCCAAGCGTGACCCGCTCGTGGTTGAGCTGGTTGACGATGAGGCTCCAGCCCTTGTTCTCCTCGCCGACGAGCATGTCGGCCGGAACCCTGACGTCCTGGTAGTAGGTCGCGTTCGTGTGGTGCCGGCCGTCCATCGTGACGATCGGCGTCCAGGAGAAGCCCGCGTCCTTGCAATCGACGATGAGCATCGAGATGCCCTTGTGCTTCTTCGCGTTCGGGTCGGTCCGCGCGGCCAGCCAGATGTGGTCCGCGTAGTGCGCGCCCGAGGTGAAGATCTTCTGGCCGTTGACGATGAAGTGGTCGCCGTCTCGTACCGCCGTCGTACGGAGCGCGGCCAGGTCCGTCCCGGCACCCGGCTCGCTGTAGCCGATGGCGAAGTGGCACTCCCCGGCGAGGATTCCCGGCAGGAACCTCTTCTTCTGCGCGTCGGTTCCGAACTGCACGAGCGTCGGCGCGACGGTGTTCAGCGTGATGATCGGGTACGGGACCTCGGCGCGGGCGATCTCGTTGGCGAAGATCTGCTGCTCGACAGGGCCGAAGCCGCGGCCACCGTACTCCTTCGGCAGCGCGATGCCGAGCATGCCGTCCCGGCCGAGCCGCCGGCAGTGTGCCATGTACGAGGTGCCGAACGGGTCCTCGGCGATCTCGGTCCGCTGCTCTTCGGTGAGGCAGGAGACGAAGTACGCGCGGAGTTCGGCGCGGAGCCGCTTCTGCTCGTCGGTCAGGTCGATGAACATCAGGCCACCAGAGCTCCTATCGCGTCCAGTTGCGCCTCGGCGCCGCCCAGCAGGTGCGCGTGGTGCTTGACCCACGCGAAGTACCGGTGCAGCGGGTAGGTGACGTCCAGGCCGAGCCCGCCGTGCAGGTGCTGGCAGGTGTACAAGGCCTTCAGCGCGGCGTCGCACGCGTTGTACGCGGCGACGGCGAGGACCTCGGCCGCGTCGTCGAGGCCCTGGGCGAGCCGCCACACGCCCGCCCACACCGCCACGTCCAGGGCCCGCTTGGCGATGTAGACGTCGCCGATCTGCATCGTGACGGCCTGGAACTCGGCGAGGGGCCGGTCGAACTGCTCCCGCGTCTTGACGTGCTCCGTCGTGAGCACCAGGGCGGCGTCGAGCGCGCCGGAGACGACGGCGACCGCGCCCGCGGTGGCGTACCCGGTGAGGGTCTCGTACGCCCCGTCGCCCAGCAGCGCGTCCGCACCGACCCGTACGCCGTCGAGACCGACCCGCCACAGGGGCTCTCCGGTCGCCGACGGCTGCGGGCTGAGTGACACCCTGCCGGGTTCGACGAGGAAGACGCCGGTCCGGCCGCCGGTCCGCGCCGGGACGAGGATGACGTCGGCCTGCTCGGCGTACGGCACGAAGGTCTTCACCCCGTCGAGGACGTACGCGTCCCCCTCGCGGCACGCGGTCGTCGGCAGAACAGGGCCCGGCTCGCGGACCGCGACGCTGAGGACGGATCCGCCGCCCGCCACGTCGGCGAGCCGTCGGCGCTGCTCCTCGCCGCCGTGAGCGGCGAGGGTCACCGCCGCGACGAGGGAGCCGTACGCGGGGACCGGAGCGACGTGCGCGCCGACCTGGCGAAGGATGACGGCGAACTCCACCGCCCCCAGCCCGGCCCCGCCGACATCCTCGGGCAGGCAGGCGCCGAGCACGCCCGCTCGCGCCAGCGCCTGCCACAGGGCCGTGTCGTACGGCGCCGCCGACCTCTCGTGTGCTTCCAGGCGTTCGGTCGTCACCTCGCGGTCGAGCAGGCCGGCCGCCAGATCCTGCAGCTCGCGCGCGGTCTCGTCCAGGTCG
>JBJMIW010000306.1:0-14944 GCA_045806665.1 Actinoallomurus sp. | reverse complement strand
GGCAGCCGGTTGGCGACGACAACAAACTCACTCTTAGTAGACGCTCCCACATCCCTCTTCCTCCCCAAATCGGACTATTCGATCCCTCTTAAACACGTTTCGCGATCAGTGTCACACCGGCAGGATGCCCAGAGGGTCCCTACGCCGTGAGGCGGAGCCAGAATCAGCCTGCGGTGTGAGGACGGGAGGCCCTCCCTCGGTGATGATTACGGCAAGGGTCCAGCGACCCCCACGAAGGGTCTCCCCCACGAGGAAACAGCGTGAGCATCGCCACCGGTCTTCACCCTGGCCGGCGCGCCGGAGGACGCCTCCGGCCTGCCTGGATCACGGGCATCGTCGCGGAGGTGCGCCGGCTGACGTCCGAGCCGCTGGCACGGCTGCGGCGCGGCCGGCTGCCGCTGGCGTTCGGCTCGTCCGCCGCGGTGCTCATCCTGTGGTCGCTGCACTTCTCCGCGCTGGGCACCTACCTCGTCCGGCTGGTCAGCGACGTGTCGGCGTCCACCCCGTTCTACCTCGCCGTGGTCCGGCTGCCCGCGTCGATGTACGCGCCGGCGCCCAACCTCCCGGTGTGGGGCTCGCTGCTGCAGGTCTTCGTCGTCTTCGGCATCGCCGAGGCGTGCATCGGCTGGCGGCGTACGCTCACGGTCGCGCTGACCGCGACCTTCCTGTGCACGCTCAGCGGCCGGATCATGTGCTATCTCGGGCCGGACTCGATCCTCGGCCTCCCGTGGATCTCCCGGTACGTCTCCGACACCGGCCCCTCGGCGGCGGTGGTCGCGCTCGTGGCGTACCTGTGCTGCGTTCGCCGCGCGCCGCGGACGCTCACCGTGCTGCTCACCGCGATGGTCACCGAGGCCACCCTGCTGCCCAACCTGGCAGGCCGCGAGCACGTCGTCGCCATCGCCCTCGGCATCGTCGCCGCCCTCGCGGTCCCCGCCACCGGCCGGCTCCGCCGTACTTCGGGCCTCCCCTGGCCGCGGAGGCGGGGTCTCGCCAGGGATGATCACGCTGCCCTACGATGAGGCGCTGTTCGGTGTTCGTTTCGGGGAGTTCGCGTGCGTGTCCATCACTTGAACTGCGGCACGATGCAGCCGTTCGGCGGACGTCTCATCAACGAGAGCGGTGACCGGGCCACCTCGGCGCGGCTGGTCTGCCACTGCCTGCTCATCGAGACGGATGAGGGCCTCGTGCTGGTCGACACGGGGATCGGGACGCAGGCCGTCGCCAAGCCGAAGGAGATGCTGGGCCGCTCCTTCGTGGTCATGACCCGGCCCCGGCTGGACGTCGCCGAGACCGCCGTCCGCCAGATCGTGGCGCTGGGCCACACGGCCGACGACGTACGCCACATCGTGCTGACCCACCTCGACGTCGACCACGCCGGCGGCCTCACCGACTTTCCCGAGGCCGAGGTACACGTCCACGCCGACGAACTGGAGGCCGCCCGGCGTCCGGTGACGCTGTTCGAGCGGGAGCGGTACCGGACGGCGATGTGGTCGCACCGCCCGCGCTGGGTCGAGCACCAGGCCTGTGGCGAGCGCTGGCACGGCTTCGAAGCCGTACGCGGCCTGCCCGGCGGGCTGCTGCTCATCCCGCTGGCCGGGCACACCCGCGGCCACGTCGGTGTCGCGGTGGACAGCGGCGACGGCTGGCTCCTGCACGCCGGGGACGCCTATTTTCACCACCGCCAGGTCGAGTCCGGCGGCTGCCCGCCGGGCCTGCGCGTGTTCCAGACGTTCGTCGAGGCCGACCGTACGACGCGACTGCACAACGTCGACCGGCTCCGGGAGCTGGCCCGGGCCGGTGACGTCACGATCGTCTCCGCACACGACCCGGTGGAGTTCGAGCGACGGAGGACGGCGGCTCAGGAGCCGTCGCGCAGCTCCAGCAGGCGCCTCGGCTCGTAGGCGATCGCGTCGAAGGTCGCGGTGCAGCCGGCCCCGGTAAGCCGCCGGGTTTTGGAGCGCTCGCAAGGAGACGGTAGGCCGCGACCGGAGGTTCGTACAGAGTGTGCCGGGCGCTCATTTCTTGAGTGTGTAACGGCACTGGGCGACCTCACCGGTCTGCTTGGCGACGACCGCCCCGTCGACCGTGATGGTGCAGGTCACCTTCTGCGACGTCGAACTGGCGAGAACGGCGAGCAGGTGGCCGCCCGGCACCTGATCGGTCTTCTTCCACGGCAGTTTCACGTTGGAGACGCTGCCGTTGGTCTTGGTGTTGTAGAAGATCCCGGGCAGCTCCCCGGAGCCGAGCACTTCCAGGACGACCGTGTGGCCGCCGGAGCCGGGCTTGGTGGTGGGAGCCTCGGACTTCTGCGCCGGGGCTCCGGCGGCCGTCTCGGCCGGGCCGGCCGCGGGGCTCTCGCTCTTCGCGTCGTTCTTCGACCCACTGCCCCCGCAGGCGGTGGCCGACGCGAGGATCCCGGCAACGGTGCAGATGATGAGTGTTCGCCGCATTCGCCGAAGACTAGCCGCAGCGGCGAGTTAGAGGATCTTTACCCGGCGGCTCGGGCCGGCCGGCGGCACCCGCGCCCGCGATCGGGGGTGCCCGCCGGACCTGGGGTCAGCAGGCGGCCGCCCCCGTCCGGGACCGGCTCGGCTTGGCGGCGGCCTCGGTCAGGCCGTTGAAGCGGGCCAGCATCATGGCCAGGACACGGACGTCCTCCTCGGGCCAGGCGGCGAGCAGCCGGTGGAAGCTCTCCTGGCGGGCGGCGCTGACGGTGTCCATCCGGCACCGCCCCTCGGCGGTGAGGTCGAACAGGTGGGCGCGCCGGTCGTCCGGGTCGGGCCGTCGCTCGATCAGGCCGAGCTGCTCCAGGACCTTGAGCTGGCGGCTCATCGTGGCCTTGCCGACCCCGAAATAGTCCGCGAGATCGCTGGGGCGGACCGGAGCGCACTCGCGCAGCCCCATCAGCAGCCCGTACGCGCCGGGGTCCAGGTCGGGGTGGACCTCGCGCATCATCCCCCCGGACAGCGCCCGCGCGCGGCGCAGCAGGACCCCGATCTCGTGCTCGAGCGCGTGGTACGCCTCGTGCTTACCCGCGTCCGTGGTGACTGGTGCTTCGGTCATCGCTCGCTTTCCTCGTGCCTGAGCCGTCCTCCTCGGCGATCAAGCCGACGGCAAAGAATCCATCCGCGCGGACCCGCTCGTCGAGCCCCTTCTTCCAGGGTCGCAGGCGGGAGGGGTGACCGGGCCGGGCGGGCCGGCCCGGTCATATCTCTCAGCTCTTGCCGTGCCCGAGCCAGACGTCGTACGCCTCTTCGTCATGCCCGCTCAGGGTGACCGAACTCGCCACGGGCGGGTATCCGGTGGCGGTGACGGTGTACTGCCCGCCGGTCAGGTCGGCGAAGGAGTACCGCCCGTCCGAGGCGGTGATGGTGACGCCGACGACGTTGCCGGCCGCGTCGAGCAGCGTGACGCGGGCGTCGGCGATCGGGCCGCGCCCGTGCGCCTGGATGGTGCCGGAGATGCGGACGCCGGGCCGCAGCTCGACGTCCTGCCGGGTGACCCCGGAGGCGCCCTCGCCGCCGACCTCGGCGGGTACCGCGGCCGGGCGGTGACCGTCCGCGCTGACCGCCACCGTGTACGCCCCGGCGACCACCTGGTTGAAGGAGTAGCCGCCCTCGGCGTCGGTCACGCCGCTGGCGACGACCTCGCCGCGGATGTCGGTCACGACGACCATCGCACCCGCGACGGGCGAGCCGTTCGTGTCGCGCACGGTCCCGGTGAGCCCGCCGTTGCCGGCGAGGACCAGGTCGAAGTCGAGCGGCTTGTCACCGGTGACGAGGGTGGCGGCCTGCGGGTCGTGGTCACCGGCCGTCGCGATCAGCACGTACGTGCCACTGCCGGGCGTGCCCAGTTCGTACCGGCCGTCCGTCCGCGACGTCCCGCGGCCGATCTGCCGGCCGCGCACGTCGATCAGCGTGATCGCCGCGTGCGGCACCGGGCGCCCGTCGGAGCTGCGGATGTAGCCGCGGATCACGTTCCGGTCGTCGACCGGTCGCGCGTGGGAACCGGCTCCCTCGCCCGCCATGGGGGCGGCGGAGGCGGTCGAGCCGTACTGCGCCGCCGCCGACTCGGCCACGGACGGGGCCGCGCCGGGCTGGGCCACGAAGGGACGCGTCGTCGCCGCGCCGTTCGACCCCGCCGCGCCGACCGAGGCGGGCGCCGCCTTCTGCTGCTCCATGTGGGAGGTACGCAACGGCACCTCCTTGATGAAGAGGATCGCGATCAGTGCGACGAACGCGCACGGCGCCGCGAACAGGAACACGTTGCCGATGCCGTGCCCGAACGAGTCCTCGACGACCGCGCGGACCGGGGCCGGCAGCGCGGACAGCTTGGGGATGGACGTGGTGTCGGCGCCCCCGGCAGGGTGAATACCGAGGCGGGTCAGGCCGTCCGTCATGTACTGCGTCACCCGGTTGGACAGCAGCGCGCCGAGCGCCGAGACGCCGATCGCGCCGCCGAGCGTACGGAACAGCGCGACGGACGAGCTGGCCGCGCCCATCTGCTCGTTCCGGACCTGGTTCTGCACGGCCAGGACGGTGTTCTGCATCGTCGTGCCGAGGCCGACGCCGATGCAGAACATGTAGATGGAGACCTCCCAGTACGCCGTGTCGTAGCGCAGCAGGCCCATCAGGCCGAACCCGGCGCTCATGAGGATGCCACCGACGACCATGATCAGCTTGTACCGGCCGGTGCTGGTGATGATCCGGCCGGCGATGGTGGACGCCAGGGCCAGACCGGCGATCATCGGCAGGGTCATGAGCCCGGCCTTGGTCGGCGAGGCGCCGCGAGCGAGCTGGAAGTACTGGCTGAGGAAGGTCGTCGCGCCGAACATCGCGACACCGATGAAGAGGCTCGCCACCACCGCCAGGCTCATGGTGCGGTTGCGGAACAGGGGCAGCGGCACGATCGGCTCGGCGGCCTTGGTCTCGACGAACATGAAGATCAGGGCGAGGACGACGGCTCCGCCGACCATCGCGCCGGTCTGCCAGGACAGCCAGTCGTACTTGGTGCCGGCGAACGAGACCCAGACCAGCAGCAGGGACACCGCGGCGGTCAACACCGTGGCGCCGAGCCAGTCGACCTTCACCTTCCGCTTGGCGGTCGGCAGGTGGAGGGTCTTCTGCAGAACGATCAGGGCCACGACGGCGAACGGCACGCCGACGTAGAAGCACCAGCGCCAGCCCAGCCAGGACGTGTCGACGATGACTCCGCCGATCAGCGGGCCGCCGATCGTGGCCAGCGCGAACACCGCGCCCATGTAGCCGGAGTAGCGGCCGCGCTCACGCGGCGGGATCATCACCGCCATGATCGTCTGGGCCAGTGCGGTGAGGCCGCCGACACCGAGACCCTGCACGATACGGGCCGTGATGAGCATCCCGGGGTTCTGCGCCACACCGGCGAACGCCGAACCGGCGACGAAGACCAGCAGGCCCAGCTGGATCAGGAGCTTCTTGCTGATCAGGTCCGCGAGCTTGCCCCAGATGGGGGTGGAGATCGTGGTCGCGAGCAGCGTGGCGGTGATCACCCAGGTGTACGCGGTCTGACTCGCGTGCAGGTCCGCGATGATCGTGGGGAGGGCGTTCGACACGACGGTCGACGACAGGATCGCCACGAACAGGCCCAGCAACAGGCCGGAGAGTGCTTCCAGGATCTGCCGGTGCGACATCGGGGCGTCCGTACCGTGGCCGGTCGCCCGCACCTCGGCCGGTGCTGCGGTTGTCATCAAGTTCCTTTCGCTCCCTGCCCGTACGGCAGCGGGAGCCCGTGGTCGGCGTAAAGAGACATGAGGATTGGGGGAGCCTCGGGGGCCGCGGGTCAGGCACTCGGTGCGGCGGCGACCAGGAGGCGAGGGCGGCATTTGCTTGCCTGAAGCAACTATACGCCGATTGGTTGCCCTAAGCAACTTATTGCCGGGCATGCGTACCCGGAGGGCCGCCGGGCGAACGGGGCGGTCCTCGCGACCGGATCCTCAGAGGGAACTCAGAAGCGGACTCGGCTGGGCACCGTGATCAGAGGGGCTCGCCGGCGAGACCGGCCAGGGAGAGCCGCTGGGTGAGCCACAGGTGGAACGACCCGGCCAGGCCGAGCCAGATGGTCGCCGACGCCGTGAACTGCTCACGGGTCACGCCGCCGTCGACGCGCATCATCGCCTCGGTGACGATGACGACGCTGCCGTCGTCGTCGGTGGCGGTGTAGCCCTTCAGCCCGGTGGTGTCGCGGTTCCACTCGTCGAGGACCGAGCAGAGCGCCGGCTTGTCTTCCACGCTGAAGAAATGGTCATAGATCGTACGCGCGGAGAAGACGTCGTCCTCGTCGCTGATGGTGAAGAAAAGGCTGAAGCACGGCCAGCGCGTGCCCAGGCGGCCACGGGAGTCGCGGAACGAGCTGACCTCCAGCTGATCCAGCACCTCTTCCAGGAGCTCCAGATCGGGCGTGACCACACACGGGTGGGAACCGCTGGAGGACGGGGTACTCGGGGGGTCGGCTTCCATGAGTGACTCCCTTCTCGCGGACAGTAATCAGATTCTGCCCCACCAACGCCTTTCACGTCGCGTTACCGGAACTTTGTGGTGGACCCCACGGCCCACCGGCCCCGCGCCGCTCCTCGCGCGCCGGGCCTGGGCCCGCTCAGTGCTGGTTCGGGGCGAGGCAGAGGGCGTAGCCGTCCTTGTTGTCACCACGCCAGAAGCGGGTGGTGGCCGTGGGGAAGGGGCCGCACACCCCCTTGCCGTCCCGGGACGTCTGCTCGCCCACGTTCAGGGTGATCCGCGAGACGTGGTCGACCTTGCCGACGATCTTGTAGGTGGCGGTCGGGTCCGTGCAGTCAATCTTCTGGATCTTCGCGCTGTCGCTCGTGCCGGCGACCTTCTTGATGCAGTCACCGACCGCCGCGTTGTCCTTGCGGGCGCTGACCTTGGCGGCCACGGCGACGAAGGCGACGAGCGCGAGCGGCAGGATGACCAGCATGCGCTTCCTGCGCCGGGCGGACGGCATCGGCGGGGGCGCCCCGTACGGACCGGGCGCGCCGTACGGGCCTGCCATGCCGGGGCCGGGGGCGCCGGGTGGCGGAGGCTGCGTTCCGCCGTACGGCGCCGGCGCTCCGGGAGGCGGCACCGGGTTGACCGGCTGCCAGTTGGGCGACGGCGGCGGGCCGTACGGCTGGGACATCGTTCCTCCTGGTCTGCGAACCGGGAGGCCGCTCACCGCCGACCTCCCCGAGAGAACCGTCCCGGCCGCGCTCGCCGAGCGAGCGGAGCCGGGACCGACCGGGATTGTCGCATGATCCGCTATCGGTGATCACGTTGTCGCGGACACGACACGGGACCTGATGGTCACCGAGCGCACCGAAGAAGAACTCGAGCAGGCAGGCAGCAGATCTTTGCGATGTCACCCTGGTCGACCAGCAGGGTCGACTTGCCGCTGTGTGACGGAAGAATCACCGTCCGGATTATCGCTGACGGATGCTTGCGCCCTCTTGGCCGGGTTTCGACCGTTCCGCCCACTTCGAGCGGGTATGGCCAGCGGTGGTCACGACGAATGAGGGGTGTTCCCATGGGCAGCGCCGACCCGGTCTGGCGGCGTCGCCGCGTGCTAGGGCTGTCCGCCGTCGCGGCCGGCGGCGTCCTACTCTCCCCGACCGGCGACCGTACGGCGGTCGCGGCCCCTGCGGAGGAGGTGCCGCCGACCGAGGACCTCATGCGTGAGCACGGTGTCCTGAAGCGCGTCCTGTTGATCTACCAGGAGGCGGAGCGGCGGCTGCGCAATGGCACGCATCTCCCGCCGGAGGCGCTGCACGACTCCGCGGACATCATCCGGACGTTCATCGAGCAGTACCACGAGCACCTGGAAGAGAGGTTCGTCTTCCCGCGCCTGCGCACCGCGGGGAAGCTCGTCGACACCGTCGGCGTGCTGATCAACCAGCATGACAAGGGCCGGATCCTCACCCGCCGGATCCTGGCGGGCGCCACCGCTCAGGGCCTGGCCGACGCGAACACCCGCACGCGGGTCATCGGCGCCATGAAGTCCTTCGACCGGATGTACTCCCCGCATGAGGCCCGCGAGGACACCGTCGTGTTCCCGACCTTCCGCGACATCATGCCTGCCCGGGAGTTCGCCGAGATGGGCGAGCGGTTCGAGGACGAGGAGCACCGCCGCTTCGGCGCCGCCGGCTTCACCGGGATCGTCGACCGCGTCGCCGGCATCGAGAAGGGGCTGGGCATCTACGACCTGTCCCGGTTCACCCCGCACGTCTGACGACGACCCGTACGGGCTTGCGTGTACGAGATCGTAATACCCGACCTCGTGATATCCGATTCCGTACCACCTCCGTACTCATCGAGCTGACGCCCTCCGGCCGATCCTCTTGCGGCGGAGGGCAGCTCGACGCAAGGCTGACTGCGGCACTCGGCCGGCCGGTCGACAGTTGGAACGACGGGGAGGCCGTTGCGGCCGCAGAAGCCATGTGCGGAGGTGTCCGCAACGAGCGTCCGCTGCTGGTGTTCAAACTAGGAACGTCATTCGCTTCCGGGCTCGCCCTCGACGCTGCACGTGTGGTGGCTCTCCCCATGCAGTTGTCCAAGTGTCTTCCCGGCACCGCGCTTGTCCGTACTTTCGCGCATCCCATGGTGAAGCTCAACGGAACTGCGCGCGACGCCCTGGGGGCGGAGTGCCTGACGAAAGCCTTCCGACTCCTCTCGGGTCACACTGAAGCCGACTTCGCGGACTATTGCGCGACGGTCGCCGGAAATGACTCCGCCAGCCTTCGGTTGGCTCGGACATCGGCACAGGTCATTGCCGAACTGGCGGATCTGGTAAGCCGACTGTGGAGTCCCGTCGACCTCGTACTAACCGGTAAGAACCTGCAAGAGGCGCACTATCGCGACGCGCTTGCCACATTGACTCGGCAGGAGTTGGCCAACCGACCTGGAGGGATGTTCCTCCGTGAATCAGATGGTGACGTAAGCTCCTCTGCGGCGCTCGGCGCCCTGGCTCTCTCGCTCGGGTCCGCACCGATATCTTCGGACGAAAAGAGACGGAAATGACCGATCTTCAGGACGCCATCGCGACGATCGAACACGACCAGGCCAGTCCCGAATCCGTACGCCAAGCCGAACTTGCCGCGAGTGTGGACGAGGTCGTCCGTGCTACGGCGCTGGCCTACTCGGAGCAGAGCGACTCCTACGCCGAAGTGCGCCAAGCGCAACCATGGAGTTGGGACATCCATCTCACTGCCACACTTCTCGAACAGATGCGCGAGCGAGTCTCCGACGGAACTGTCCGCATGGACGGCCGGCGGTGGCGGCTCCTGGACGTTGGAGCAGGCTACGGCCGTGACATCTTCACGTTCGCCCAGGAGTCCGACGTGGAACCCGTGGCGCTGGAGAACGCCGAAGGATTCGTAAGCCACCTGAGACAGGCACAGGCAGACGGCCGTATCGGGCGCGACGGCGTCGTCGTCGCGGATATGCGTGATCTGGGAGCCATTGCGGACGCCTCGTTCCAGTGCGTCCGTGCTCACGCGACGCTGCACCATCTACCCGAGGTGTCCTACGGGCTCGGCGCCGACCAGGCTGTGGCGGAGTTCCGCCGGGTCCTGGTCTCGGGTGGACTCTGCTACGTCACGGTCAAGGCCGGAACGGGCATCGACCTGATTGACACCGGTGAAGGTCTCGGTGGTCGATTCTTCCAGCTCTTCAGTCCCGAGCAGCTCACAAAACTCCTCGAACGGCACGGGCTCTCCGTTGTCCGGTTGGAAGAGGCGGTGGAGCACCGAACCTCGGGTGATGTCCCCTGGATCTTTGCGCTCGCGGTGGCGGAATGACCGGAGGGCGTCCGCGAGTGGCGGTCATCGGCCGATTCCAGCCGTTCCACTGGGGTCATTTCGAGTACATCGTCGAAGCGGCACGCCAGGCCGAGTCGCTCGCGATCGGAGTGACTAATCCGACCCGTGAAAAAACGCGCCACACTACCGCGGATCCAGCTCGTTCCAGGGATGAGGCGAACCCCTTCAGCTACGAGCAGCGCGCCATGATGATCTCCACTTCGCTGGCTCGTATGGCCCCTAATCTTGCCTTCACCATTGTCCCCTGTGACCTGCGAACGCCCGAATCTCTCCGCATCTCCCTAGGACCATGCGACATCGTGGCACTTACCATTTACGACAATTGGGGTCTCGAGAAGCTGGCGCTGGCCGAATCTGCGGGCTACGCTGTCCAGATCCTATGGAGACGTGTTGAGAAGATAACCAGCGGCACCGATATCCGTGACCGCTGGCGCACCTCTCGGCCATGGACTCATCTGGTTCCGTCCGGCACGGCCGAAGTTCTCGAGTCCATTGAGCCATCGCCGCACTGTGACTCGTGAGGCTGATGCCGAGCCGCTGCGCGATCTGGATGAACGCCAGGCGCCGTAGCTCCTCCAGGTCATAGACCCGCGTTTCCCTGTACCCGCGCCGCCGGACGTACGAGATCGCGTCTGACGTACGGCCACGGCGGCGCCACCCGCGCCTCGTAGCCACGGTGACTGGCCGCCACACGGAACACAGACCAGACCAAAACTCCGATTTCCTACCACCACTATCCGTGTAGTAACTTCGGGCGCGGCTTCCTTGATCCGGAGATTACCGGTGCAGATCCAGGCGGCCGCACTCCCACGCACCCGGCGTTGCGTGCGGCCGTGAACCCCGTGTCGCGTTGGTCGATCAGGAGGCTGATGTGCCGTGTCATCTCGTGACGACCCGGTAGGTGACCGGACGCGCCCGTGGGCCGGTACGACGGCCCGGCATTCCGATGGGCAACTGATCGTCATCATCTCCGCGAGCGTCGGCGCAGGTCATGATGGTGCGGCCATCGAAGTCGCTCGGCGTCTTGCGGCAGCGGGATGCCGCGTGACCCGCCTTGACTTCGTGGACCTGCTCCCCGCCCGTCTCGGAAGGTTGCTGCGCGCCGGATATCGCCACATGCTGGTCGTCGCACCGGCGGCCTACCAGCGGATCTACGCCACGACCGAGCGCGCCCGTCGACCAGGCCTGGTCTTGCGTGCCTTGCTCCGCAGCGCCGAGCGCCGTACCCTCCGGGCACTCCCACCGGGCACCTGCGCGGTCGTGTCGACCCACCACGCGGCCAGCCAGGTCCTCGGTGCGCTGCGCCTACGCGGTCGCCTGAGCATGCCGGCGCTCACGTACCTGACCGACTTCTCCGTACATCCGATGTGGGTCGCGCCGGGCATCGACGCCCATATGGCCATCCACCGGATACCCGCCGATCAGGCTCGCGCCTTGGGTGCCACGGCGGTCCCCGTGACGGGACCTGTCGTCGATCCGGCCTTCTCCCCTGCCACGCCGGCCGAGCGGCAGGCGGCACGAGCCCGCTTCGGGCTGCCGGAGAACGCCCCGCTGGCGCTCCTGGTCGCCGGTTCCTGGGGTGTGGGATCGGTTCGGGAGGCGGCCACCGAGATCTTCAACAGCGGCATCGCGGTACCCGTCGTGGTGTGCGGCCGCAACCAGGCCCTCGCCGACCGGTTGCGGCACGACGGCATCGGTCACGCCTACGGCTGGGTCGACGACATGCCCGGCCTCATGCGGGCCTGCGACGTCCTCGTGCAGAACGCAGGCGGCCTGACCAGCCTGGAAGCGTTCGCCAGCGGGCTGCCGGTGGCGAGCTACCGCTGCATTCCCGGCCATGGTCAGACCAACGCCGCCGCCCTGGAGGAGGCGGGCCTGGCAGCGTGGATCCGGGAGGCCGACCAGCTCAAGCCGGTGCTCGCCGAACTCCTCGACGGCCCACTCGGCCGCCGCCAACGTACCGAGGCGCTGAGACTGTACGAGGCCGGCCCCGGGCCGGTACACGCCATCGCCTCGGCCGTCGCGGACGGCACGGTCGCCGCACGTATGAGGACCGTGCCCCGCCCGGTCCGGCGCAGAATCAAGGTCTACGCCGGCGCCGTGGCCGCCACCGTCTGCCTCGGCATCAGCGCCGGAGTGGCCGAGGACCACCTCCCCGTACACTTCCACTCGCCCACAGAGTTGCTTCAGGGACATCACCGATGACGTCCGGACGCCTGATCCGATCCGCCCTGTGGGCCGGAGCCGCGGTGGCACCCGCATTGGCCGCCGTCCACGCGGCCCCCGTCATCTCCACCTTCGGGCCACTGCGCAACCGGGTCATGCCCCGCCTGTCCGGACGAGGTCGGCCCGGCCACGTCGCGATCACCTTCGACGACGGACCCGACCCTCAATCCACCCCGCATTTCCTGCGCCTGCTCGAAGCCCGTGGGATCCACGCGACCTTCTTCCTGCTCGGGTCCATGCTCGATCGCGCACCCGGCCTGGCCGTGGAAATCGCCGCCGCCGGGCACGAGATCGCCATCCACGGCTGGGCACACCGGCCGCTGCTGGTGCGCGGCCCCCGCGCCACGTACGACGACCTCGCCCGCGCCCGCGATGCCGTCGCCGACACCGTGGGGCAGGAGCCACGTCTGTTCCGGCCTCCGTACGGCGTGATGAGCACCAGCGCGCATCTCGCCTGCCGCCGGCTCGGCCTGACCCCGGTGCTGTGGACCGCTTGGGGGGAAGACTGGCGCGGCCGCGCGACCGCCCAGACCGTGTACGACACCGTCACCCGCGATCTGGACGGTGGAGGCACCATCCTCCTCCACGACTCCGACTGCACCTCGGCGAGCGGTTCCTGGAACTCCACTCTCGGGGCCCTGTCGACTCTCCTCGATCATTGCGAGGAGCGCGGCCTGCACGTCGGCCCGCTCAGGGACCACGGGATGCGTACCCGAGCGTAGGCCGATCGCCGAGGTGACAGCGGTCACCCACAGCGGTACAGGGCCTGGCCCCGCCACAGGGGCGGCGATCCGTAGACGGCCGGATTCTAAGGCTTCATGTTCCCGGTGGCAGGACATACCCGAGCGCCCGTACGGCCTTGCGGAAGTCCGCCTCGTGTTCCACGGGAACGGCGAGATGACGGTCGCCGACCGGCCGGCAGAACAGCGCCGTCCGCCTGTCCTGCGGCGAGGGTCCTCCCCCGACGGGCTCCACGTTGCTGCGCAACCGGACGGCCCCGACCGTCTCGAGCAGGTTGAGGAGGGCGGCCAGGCGGCCTGGGATGGTCCCGACGGCGTCGGCGCGTTCTGACGCGTCGGACGCATCGTTCCTGGAAGGAGGCGGGCGGGTCACCGAGGGTGACCCGCCCCGCTTGTTCATGCGATGAACCGATGAGCCGACTTGATGACCTTACGGGAGCCTTTATAGTTTCCCTACCAGCAAACCATGGAATGGGAGATCTTCATGCTCCGTACGCGTTGGTCGGCCGCCGCCCTTGGAGGGCTGGCCGCGGCTACGATCACGGCACCGGCCGCTTCCGCCGCCCCTGCTGCATCGGCAGGCATCGAGGTTCCAAAGATCACCGTCGATGTGCGCCACCCGGGGACGGCGCCGGGCCTGGTGTTCGTCGCGCCGAAGGCCGCGACAGGCATCCAAGGACCGGAGATCGTCGACGATCACGGGCGGCCCGTGTGGTTCGACAGACTGCCCGCGGGCGACCAGGCGACGGACTTCCGGGTTCAGACCTACCGGGGGAAACCCGTGCTGACCTGGTGGCAGGGTCACAGCTCGGACGGCGCCGGCCATGGCGAGGGCGCGGACTACATCGCGGACACGCACTACCACGTGATCGCGACGGTGCGGGCCAGCAGAGGTTACTCTCCCGACCAGCACGAGTTCCGGCTGACCCCGCAGGGAACCGCGCTGGTCACAAGCTACCGTCAGGTCCCGTACGACCTGTCCTCGGTGGGCGGCCCAAAGGACGGTTCGGTGTACGACGGTGTGGCGGAGGAGATCGACGTCGCCACCGGCAAGGTGCTGTCGCGATGGAGCAGCCTGGCACACGTACCGGTCAGCGACAGTTACGCTCCCGTACCCACGTCGGCGAACACGCCGTACGACTACTTCCATATCAACGCGGTCAACCTCGACGATGACGGCAACCTGCTGATCTCCTCGCGGCACACGTCCACGGTGTTCAAGGTGGACCGGCACACCGGCCGGATCATCTGGCGGCTCGGCGGCAAAGACAGCAGCTTCACGCTCGGCCGTGACGTCAGGTTCACCTGGCAGCACAATCCGCTGCCGACGGGCCATGACACGGTACGGCTGTTCGACAATGATTCCAACGGCACCGTCACGAGCGGCGCGTCGCGGGTCGAGTGGATCCGGCTGGACCAGCACCAGCACACCGCCACACTCGCCGGGCAGGTCACCCACCCCGACCATCTGTCGGCACCATCGCAGGGCAACGCCCAAGAACTACCCGGCGGGGACACGTTCGTCGGCTGGGGTCAGCTCGGCCGGGTCTCGGAGCTCTCCCCCGACGGGACGCTGCTCTTCGACGCGACCGTACAGCACGGATACGACGACTACCGGGCCTACCGGTTCGTATGGAACGGCCGGCCGGACACCCCGCCGACCGTCACCGCGCAGCGCTCCAGCGGCACAGTCACTGTGCACGCGATCTGGAACGGGGCGACCGGCGTGGCCCGCTGGCGGATACTCACCGGATCGGGCAATGACCTGCGGGCAGCGACCGCGACGGCGTGGAACGGCCTGGACACCACCATCCACCTGTCCACACCCTCGAACAACGTGCAGGTCCAGGCACTGGATGCCAGGGGTCAAGTGATCGGCACTTCCGCAGTGCAGCCGATCACCGGCTGACGGCCCGGACGGGGCACGGCGGCGGCCGTGTCGAGGCCGATACCGAGCCGCTGCGCGATCTGGATGAACGCCAGGCGCCGCAGCTCCTGGAGGCCGTAGACCCGCTTTCCCTGCACCCGCGCCGCCGGTCGTACGAGGTCGCGTTCTTCGTAGTAGCGGAGGGCCGAGGTACGCATGCCGAGCCGCTTTGCGGCCTCACCGATGGGGATCAGGTCCATGTCG
>JBJMIW010000305.1:0-5089 GCA_045806665.1 Actinoallomurus sp. | reverse complement strand
GGGCGTTCGAGCTCGCCATCGAGTACGCCCAGCAGCGGAAGACCTTCGGCAAGCCGATCGCACAGCACCAGGCGATCGCGTTCAAGCTCGCCGAGATGGCGACCAAGGTCGAGGCCGCCCACGCGATGATGGTGCGTGCCGCGCGGCTGAAGGACACAGGGTCGCGCAACGACGTCGAGGCCGGCATGGCCAAGCTGCTGGCCAGCGAGTTCGCCGCCGAGGTGACTCAGGAGTCGTTCCGCGTCCACGGCGGCTACGGGTACTCCAAGGAGTACGAGATCGAGCGGCTCATGCGCGAGGCGCCGTTCCTGCTCATCGGTGAGGGCACCAGCGAGATCCAGAAGACGATCATCAGCCGCGGCCTACTCAAGGAGTACGCGCTCAAGAGCTGAGCCCTGCATGATCTCACTCCCCGCGCATGGTGCAACCGGCCGGAGACCAGTCATCGGACCCGGATCGCCGGAAAGCGGGAACAGAACGGTTCCGGCCAGTGTCATCCGGCCGGAACCGCTCATCGAAGGAAGAGACGGATCACGCCACGAGCAAGCGCGGCGAGATTCCCGCGTCGTGCAGGTCGCGGACCAGGCCACGGAGGAACGGGTGTTCGTCCGCGGACAGTCCCTGCGGGTTGGGGATGGTGATGTATCCGGTACCGCCGGCGGTCTCCGCCTTCGCCGTGTCGGTGTAGCGGGCGATGATGGCTTCGGTCCGCGCCAGGTCGGCCTGGGCCACCTGGATGGTGATGGGCCGCCATTCGCCACCGAGGTTCGCCCGTACGGGAGCCTTCGCCGCCGCGGCCCGCAGGGCCTCCGCGTCGGCGCCCGCGGTCGCGGACCGCTGCTGCGCGGCCGCCGCCTTCTTGGCCTGCGCACCGGCGAGCAGCGCGTTGGCCAGCAGGTGGGCGCCGCTGTCGTTGTAGCCCCGGAACAGCGGGTTGAACGCGAAGAGCACCGCGTTCCCGGCCCCTGCCGGCTCGTCGACCACTGCCGCCGTGCCCTTCAGGGTGTCGCCGCCCACCGTGTAGCCGTTGAACCAGAACGTGTCATCGGCCGGGTAGCCGAGCACGTTGGTGCCCGTCTTGGTCGGGGTGAGGATCGGGTCCGAGTTGTTGAACGCGAAGTCCTCCTTCGGACGGCCGAGTGCCACCGGGCTGGTCGTGTCCACGTCGACCCGGAAGTGCGAGCCGATGACCGTGTAGTCCTTCGGCGGCGTCTTCTCGGTTGTCGAGGTGAGCCCGGCGGCTCGTGCGACACGAGTGCCCTCGTTGCGCACGCCGAGATAGCTGCCGCCCTTCTCGACCCAGGTCTTCAGGTTGGCCAGGCCTTGCGCGGTCAGGCCGCCGTTCGCGCTGCTGCCGTCCGGGACGAGCAGCATGGAGCGCTGGGTGAACGCCGGCGTGTTGCCGTTGATGTCGGCGGTGGTGACCGGGGTGAGGTCGAGACCCCAGCGTGAGCCGAGGACGTAGCGCGCCTCACCGTACGACCCCGAGGTCGTCGAGATGCCGGTGCCGGAGAAGAGGCCGACGTCGGGTCGGCGGAGCGCGACACCCGAGGCGGCGTCCCGGCTCCCGTCGACCGTCACGCCGATCGGCCGGGCGAGCTTGCCCAGCTCGTCCGGTGTCATCGCGTTCGCCGGCAGGCTCACCACACCCGTCTTGAGATCCCGGGTGAGCGCGACGTTACGGCCGAGCAGCTTGAAGGTCAGCTCGGCCGCGGCCGCGGAGTCCAGCGGGTAGCTGTACGACCCGCCGGCGGGCGCTGCGGAACCGATGCCGCCGTCGATCCCTTTCACCAGGTCCGCCTTTGGCGTGAGGTCATCCCCGGTGTAGACCGCATCGATGCCCGCGAGCAGCGGGTTGCTCCAGGAGGAGACGTCATAGAAATAGGGGAACGGTACGTAGGGGTCTTCACCGATCAGGGCCTGGATCCAGTGCTTCTGCGGCTGTGCCATGGGGATCCAGTACGTCCCCGCCGGGACCCTGAGGTTCTTGGCGCGACGACCGCCGAAGACATGGGCGTCCGGCACCGTGGTCGCTTCCTTGAGCCGGTAAACCTCGACGTCCATGTCGCGCAGGCGCTCGACCAGCCGACGCGTGTCGCCGAGTTGGTGGTCGGGGAGCAGGAAGTAGGACCGGACCTTGATGTCGGGTACCTGGAACTTGACCTCGTTCGTCGGCTGCACGACCTCGTTCGGCTCGAGTGTGCCGCTCCTGCCCTCGGCCAGCGCGTCCTGCCAGACCTTGTAGTAGCCGCGCAGGATCTCGCGCTTGTTGTCGGCGGCCCAGCCGGTCGTGGCCCACTGGGTGTTGAACTGCTGCTGGACCCTGTCCTCGACCGCGGAGGCGCTGCCCTTCTCGAACGTCATGCCGGCGGCACCGAAGCCGGTGGTCGGCACGGTGTCGCCGTAACCCATGTAGAACAGGTCGTAAGACTGGTAGTTGAAGTAGCACTCCTTGGTGACCGAACCACCGCAGGCGCCGTTGTAGCCGAAGCCGGCCGCGTTCGCCTTGCCGATGCGGTTGATCCAGTCGACCGGCTCGCTCGCGATCTCATGGTGGATCGGGTCGGCGTTCGGCGGGAAGAAGTACTGCGAACCGCCCATCTCGTGCGCGTCGACGAAGACCTGCGGCGGGTAGTCGCGCAGCATTGCGATCTTACCGTCGGTCTCCGGCTGCGTACGCGCGAACCAGTCGCGGTTCAGGTCGAAGCCGTAGTCGTTCTGCCGGCGGCTTGCGTCGCGGCCATCGGGATTCTGCGTCGGGACGATGACCGTGACGAGTTCCTCGTTGCGCTTCGCGACATCGCACGAGAGCCCGCCGGCCAGCTCGTACAGTGTCCGGAGAGCGGCGTCGGCGCCGCTCTTCTCGCCGCCGTGGACGTTCCCCGCCACCCACACGATCGCCGGGGTTTCCTCAGCGATACGAGCCGCCTTGTCCGATTTTAGGGATCGAGGGTCCCGTAGTTCTTGGATCTGCTTCGCGATCTTGTTGAGCTGTCCGGGACCGACGTGCTTCTCGCTCGACACGATCGCGTACGGCAACGGCTGTCCGGAGACGCTCTGCGCCATCGTGCCGGTGACCACGCGGTCCGACGCCTTCCCGACGGCCTCGACGTACTTTCGGATCTCCTCCGTCGTGACCACACGCTGCTGGCCCTTCCCGAGGGGGAAGCCGAAGAACTTCTCGGGACTGGGCACCGAAGAGAGATGGGCATTGGAATCGCGGCTGCAATTCGCCGGAGCGGCGGGGGCGGCGTTCGCGTTAGCGCCGACCCCATTGGTCAGCGCGGCGCCGGTCATCGTCAGAGCGGCGATGGCCACCACTTTTCGGTAGAGGTGTTTCCGGGGCATGGACATGTTCTTCCGCAATATCGCTCCTCGGCGATGGGGGTGGGATCGCGGACCGCCGTGGTCGCCGGCCTCGCCGGGCCGGCGACCACGGAGTTCAGGCGGTCAGTTCTTGCCGCCGACCGTTACGATCTGGCTGCGGTAGTCGTTGCTCTTACCGTCGGGCTTGTAGTTGTTTTCGGCGTTGCCCGCGATGTCGACGGAGAACCACTTCACTTCGGTGGTCTTGTCGACCGTGATCTGTTCCGGCCCCTCACGCATCCCCGCCGCTTTGAGCTTCGGGGAGTTCAGGGTCGGGCGGCTGCCGTCGAGCGTGTAGTAGATCGTCGCCGGCTCGTCGGCCGTGAACGTGAACTTCGTGGAGCCCGTGTCCTGGCCGGTGACGATGAGGTTCGACTTCGGCGGAACCTTGTCCGACGCGTACGCTCGCGCGACCTCGAGGATTCCGATCTGCCCGTTGGCGAACTCCATCGCCTCCTGGTGCCCTTCGGCGAACGGAGGCTGGAAGCCGACCGCGTTGAACTGCTTGGTCGTCGGATTCCAGATGTCGGCGCCGACCTCGAAGTCCCAGCCGATGATGCCTCGGTTGTACCAGTGCTCATCCGCGCTGTTGCCCGCGGCCGAGTAGAGCACGTCCGGCACCGGGCCCGTTCGCCCCGGCCAGATGGCGGTGCCACGCCAGTTCTGCACCGCGGACAGGATGTGGTCGGAGGCCGACCAGAAGAAGGTCTCGGTGCCGAGGTCGGCCCGGGGCAGCAGTTCGCGGCCGGGCACCTTGTACGCTCCGGGAGGCCACATGAAGTAGCCACCGTAGGAGTGCGTGTTCATCGCGAACTTGATGTTCGGGAACTGGTGTGTCAGCCACACCTCGTTCTTCGATTCCGGCTCCGAGAGTTCGGCGGGTCCGGCGTACGTGTCGCTGCGGCAGGATGTCGACGCGCCGCTGTAGCCGTCGTACACGGAACCGACCGAGAAATTGCGGTTGAGGTCGACGCCCCAGGAGTTGCGGTACGCCGGATCGGAGTCGGCGGGACCGCAGTGGTCCGTCATGTTCCTGCGCTGCATGTTGAAGTCGTACATGCTGTAGTGCGCCCCGTCGGGATTCACCGAGGGCAGGATGAAGATGTCGAGGTCGTCGACGAGTTTGCGGGTGTTCGGATCGTGCTGGTAGTTGCGCAGGAGCCGCTCGGCGGTTTCGACGCACGTCAGCGGGGTCACCCACTCGCGGGCGTGCTCCTGGCAGTACAGGAAGACCCCCGGTTTTGAACCGTTGCGCGTCTTGCCGATGCGCAGCGCCCTCATCTGGAACGGATCGCGTGACACACTCGCCGGCGCGTGCAGGTTGTCGGTGAGTTTCGTCGTGGCGGCCTCGGCCACCACCCCGGAGCCCGCGTTGCCGCGATAGGTGCTCGCGCTCAGCAGCTTCCCGGCTTCGGCGTTCAGCGCGTCGACGACCCGCTTCGCCGTGCTCGTGACCACGCCTTCGGTGTTCGTCGCCAGGTTGACGGTGACGTTCTCATGGTCGAGCGACACCGTCAGCGGAGCGGACGCCTGATCCGGTTTGGCCAACGTCACCGTGACGTTGTTGCCGCCCTCGGAGCCGTACGCCTTGGACGTCACGTAGAAGGTGCTCGCCGCGACGGAACCCAACTGCGCCTGGGCCTGCCGTCGGTATCCGTTCGTCTTGTACGGCAGCTTGACGATCTCCGCTTGCCTGGGGAACTCCTTGGCCAGCGCGTCGATC
>JBJMIW010000304.1:0-6993 GCA_045806665.1 Actinoallomurus sp. | reverse complement strand
CCCTTCTCGCCGTCGGCGGGCCGCTGGCGTCGCCCGCGCCCGCCCACGCACGCGCGGAGGGTGCCGAGCGGCTCTGCACGATCGACGATCCGCGCATCGACGAGTCCAGCGGGCTGGCCGCGAGCCGGCGCCATCTCGGGATCGTCTACACGTTCAACGACTCGGGCGGCACGCCGCGGCTCTTCGCGCTCGGGATCCACGACTGCCGGGTCCGGGCGGCGATCACGCTCGGCGGGGCGCGCAACCGCGACTGGGAGGCGATGGCGATCGGCACGGACGGCCTCTACGTCGGTGACATCGGCGACAACCTGAAGGACCAGCCGTACTCGACCGTCTACCGCATCCCGGAGCCGAAGACGATCCGCACCCAGACGGTGCACGCCACCGCGTACCGGATCAAGTACGAGGACGGGCCGCACAACGCCGAGACGCTGATGATCGATCCGCGGACGAACCGGCTCTACATCGCGAGCAAGGAGTTCGGCGGGTCGCTCTACCAAGGGCCGAAGAGGCTCAGCACGAGCGGCTACAACGTCATGCACCATGTCGGCGACGCCCCGCTGTGGGCGACCGACGGAGCGTACGCGCCCGACGGGCGGACGTTCGTCATCCGCGGCTACTGGGACGCCGAGATCTACACCGCGCCCGGCAAGGAGCTGACCGGGGTCAAGCTTCCGGACCAGAAGCTCGGCGAGGGGATCACGTACACCGCGGACGGCCGGTCGCTGCTGTTCAGCGGCGAGGGCGTACGGCAGCCGCTGTGGCAGGAGCCGGTGCCCAAGGAGGCGCTGCCGTCCCCGACGCCGAAGCACCGGGCGGCGCCCGCGGGCGGGAGCGGCGGCGGAACAAAGGCGGGCCGGACGATGCTGGGCGTAGTGATGGTCGGGGCGCTCGCCCTGGCCGGTGTTGTGGTGTTCGCTCGCAGACGAGCGTCATGACGAATGGACGGTGACGTGTCACGATCTCTTCTCGTGGACCTCGAGCTGATCGGCCTTCGGGCCCCCGTGCGGCGGTCGCGTCCTGTCGCCCCTGGCCCGTTCGCGCTGTTGTCCCTGCTGGTGGCCCTGTTGCCGATCTCCGACCCCGCCGTGTGGATGGGATCGATCGTCGCGTGCAACGTCATCCCGTGGCTGCTCGGCCTGCGGGCGCGCCGCACCGGCGTCTGGCGGCTGTCCGCGGCGGGTCTCGAACGCCTGGCGGCCGACGGTTCGGTGATGGAGGCGTACGAGCGGGACCGGATCGAGGAGTTCACGATCACCGCAGACGACGAGGTCTTGACGATCTTTCATAAGTTCGGCTCCACCACCGCGGGGACCCTCACCGAGATGGGCTTCGACCCGCTGACGTTCTACATGACGGCCCGCAGGCTCGGCGTCACCACCCACGTGGTCGACGGTGACCGTTCGGTCTTCGATGAGGGCGACCTGCCGTCCGAAGAGGACGAGCCCCGTGTGCTCGGCCGCCGCGCCGAGCAGCGCCTGCGCGACCAGGAGGCGACGCTGCTGGCCGTCGCGCACGAGCCGCATCCGGCCGTGCAGACCACGCCGGCCACGTTGACCAACCCGATCACGGGCCGGCGGCGCGCGATCGCGCTCGGGCTCCTCCTCGCGTTCCTGGCCCTGACGATGCTCGCCCGGACGGCCCTCGGGGGTGCGCTCGGGGTCGGAGACCGGGTCATGGGCGGCCTGTGGGCGGTCGTCTGCGCGGTGGCGGTCCTGGGGGCCCGCCGCCGGCGGCTGACCAGCGCGCCGCTGTCCTGGTCCATCACCCCGACCGAGCTGCGCGTCCGGCACGCCACGGTCGCCGAGTGGCGGGTCCGCGCGGACCACGTCGCCGCCGTCGTCGTCGGTCCGGGCACGGCCGTCGACCCCGTTTCGGGCACGATGACCGGACGGCACACCGTCGCGACGGTCTTCGGGCACCGGCTGCAGGTGCTGGCGCGGCTCCCGGCCGAGGGCCTGGACGTCTTCCAGCTCACGCACGCGCTCAGCGAGCGCGGCTACCAGGTCGTCACGCCCGACCAGGCGGTGCGCCGGCCGTCGCAGTACGGGCTGGCGGGACTGCCGGACATCTTCGCCCGCGTGCCCGGCGGCCGCCTCGTGGTCGACGAGGACGGGATCGGCTGGGCCGACGGCGCGGGCGACGTCATCCTGCGGATGCCGCGGGACCGCATCGGCGGCATCGAGCTCCTCACCGTCGACGGCCACGCCTGGCTGCGGATGTACGACGACGACGGCGACGAGTTCCTCGCCGCGCCCCTGTCGATGCTGCGCATCTCCCGTACGGACCTGCGCGAGTCCGCGCGGCGGATGCGCCTGCCGATCAGCGACGCCGAGTACGACGCGTACGTCAACGCGGCCTTCCACGGGTCCATGACCCGCATCGAGACGGCCCTGGAGCCCTCACCCGCCCGCACGGACGAGGAGACGACGAGCCTGCCGCCGGTTCAGCTGGACGTGCCCCGGCGCACCCGCGTGCTCGCGTACGCCGTCACCGCGACGCTCTGCGAACTCGTCGCGGCCCTCGGATCCGTCTGGCTGCGCGGCGACCTCGGCGGGTTCTGGACCGCGCTGTCCTGGGCCGCACCCACCGGGCTGGTCCTGGGGCTCGCGGGCACGTGGCTGTACGACCGCAACCGGCCTCAGCTGCGGATCTCCTCCTCGGGGATCTCCTCGGTGACGCGCCTCGGGCGGACCGAGTGGAGCGTGACGCGCCAGGCGCTCGGCGGCGTGGGCATCGACGAGTCCGAGGCCCCGCAGCTGGTCGTGTGGAGCCCGGTGGGCCGCGTCCTGCGACGGGTGTCCTTCCCGCCCGACCTGAGCGAGCTACGGCGCGCCTGCGAGCGCCACGGCCTGCCCTGGGGCCCGCCCGACGCCGGCCACGCCGCCGCCCCGCCCCCCGAACTCTGACCACCCTCCGCCAGGACCCGATCAAGACCGGTCCGCGGGCGGCCGGACGTAGGTTCCCTTGCCGGGGACCGTCCCGAGATACCCGATCCGTTCGAGATGCGACAGCGCTCGGTGGACCGCCCGCCGGTCGACCCGGAGTATCGGGGCGAGCGGCTGGAGAGGATCCCGGCCCGGCGCCTCTCGCTCCAGGCCGTTTCGTCTCAGTGGAAATCGTTTCGGCTCCGTAGACGGCGCGGAACGCGATGGGCCGCAGGGTGACGTGACGTCAATCGACGATGGTTCCATCTGCGGAACTTCCATCAATGGAAGTATCGTCGACGAGTGGGCAGCTTCATCGGGCGTGAGCGTGAGCTCGCGGTGCTGGATCGGATGCTCAGTCGCGTCGCCCGTGGTGGCCGGGCCGGGCGGCCGGGGCGGGCGTTGCTCATGCGCGGTCGCCGCCGGGTCGGCAAGTCACGGCTCGTCGAGGAGTTCGTAGAACGGGCCGGAGTGCCGTACGTGTATTTCACGGCCTCGGCCCAGCCGAGCGTCGAGGCCGATCTGGCGATCTTCGCGGAGGCCGTGGCTGGCAGCGACCTCCCGGCCGCCGCGCTCTTCGCCGGGCAGTCACCGCGGACCTGGGATGCCGCACTTCGTCTTCTCGCCGGCGGTCTGCCGGACAGGCCCAGCGTGGTCGTCATCGACGAGATGCCTTACCTCATCGCGAACGATCCCGGTTTTGAGGGCACCTTGCAGAAGGTCTTCGACCGGGAGCTGGCTAGACATCCGGTGTTCCTGATCTGTGTCGGCTCGGATCTGGCGATGATGGAGGCGCTGAACGAGTACGGCCGGCCTTTCCACCAGCGTGCGACCGAGATGGTGGTGCCGCCCCTGAGCCCGGCGGATACGGCCACGATGCTCGACCTGCCGGCGGCGGAGGCATTCGACGCGTACCTGGTGACCGGCGGTCTGCCGCTGATCCTTGACGAGTGGCCGAGCGGGCTTCCCACATTGGACTACCTGGCCGAGGCGGTCACCGATCCCACATCGGCGCTGTTGGTCAGCGGTGAGCGGTCGTTGGCCGCCGAGTTCCCCGCCGACTCCCAGGCACGGCTGGTGCTCGGCGCGATCGGGTCGGGCGAGCGGACCTTCACGCGGATCGGCCGGGCGGCAGGTGACCTGGCGCATGCTTCGCTGACCCGGGCACTGGACCTTCTGGTCACCAAGCGCATCGTCGACGTGGACGTCCCGCTGTCCGTGAAACCGTCTCGTGAGCGGCGCTATTCGGTCGCCGACCCGCATCTGCGGTTCTGGCTGGCCCATCTGGGCCCGTACATGGCGGAGATCGAGCGCGGGCGCGGCGACCTGGTCATGCGGCGCATCCGCCGATCGTGGACGACCTGGCGCGGCCGGGCGATCGAGCCGGTGATCCGTGAAGCGCTTCGCCGCCTGCCGGAACGCCTCCCCGAAGGCACGCAAGCCATCGGCGGCTACTGGACACGGACCAACGACCCGGAGATCGACGTGGTGGGCGCCGACCGCGCACCCGTGGCCCAGGCCATCACCTGCGTCGGATCGATCAAGTGGCTTGAAAACCGCCCGTTCGCCGGCACGGACCTCAGCCGGCTGATCCTGCATCGGTCGAAGCTGCCCGGCGCCGACGACTCGACGCCCCTGCTGGTGATCTCACGGAACGGTGTCGACGCGGGCGTCACGGGCGTTTCGGCCTTCGACCCGGACGACCTCCTCACCGCCTGGCAGAGGAGTACCACCCGGTGACCTTCGCTTTCACAGGCGTTCGACGACGTGGTCGACGCAGGCGGTGAGCGCCTCGACGTCGTCCGGGTCGATCGCCGGGTACATGGCGATGCGAAGCTGGTTGCGGCCCAGGCTGCGGTACGGCTCGGTGTCGACGATGCCGTTGGCGCGCAGCACCTTCGCGACCTGGGCGGCGTCGACGTCCTCGAAGTCGATCGTGCCGATGACGTTCGAGCGGTGGGCGGGGTCGGCGACGAACGGTGTCGTGTACGAGGTCTTGTCGGCCCAGGTGTACAGGCGCCGCGCGGAGTCGGCGCTGCGCCCGGTCGACCAGTCCAGGCCGCCGTGCTCCAGGAACCACTCAATCTGCTCGGCCATCAGCAGCAGCGTCGCGACGGCGGGCGTGTTGTACGTCTGGTCCTTACGGGAGTTGGTCAGCGCGACCGTCAGGTCGTAGAAGTCCGGGACGTAGCGGCCGGACACGGCGATCTCCTCGACCCGGGCCAGGGCGGCCGGGGACATCAGCGCCAGCCAGAGCCCGCCGTCGGAGGCGAAGCCCTTCTGCGGCGCGAAGTAGTACACGTCGGTCTCGGCGACGTCGACCGGCAGGCCGGCGGCGCCGCTGGTCGCGTCGACGAGCACAAGGGCCGAGCCAGAGGGCCGCTCGATCGTCATGGCCACGCCGGTGGAGGTCTCGTTCTGGGTGAAGGCGTACGCGTCGACCGTGTCGTCCGCCACCGGGGACGGGTGGGTCCCCGGCTCGCTCTGGAGCACCGACGGGTCGGTCAGCCAGGGGGCCTTCTTCGTGACCTTGGCGAACTTCGAGGAGAACTCCCCGAACACCAGGTGCTGGGACCGCTCCCGTACGAGCCCGAACGCGGCGGCGTCCCAGAACGCCGTGGTGCCGCCGTTGCCGAGCACGACCTCGTACCCGTCGGGCAGCGAGAACAGCTGCGCCAGCCCCCCGCGTACGCGCGAGACGAGGGACTTGACCGGCCGCTGCCGGTGTGAGGTGCCGAGGTAGGTCGAGCCGGACTCCGCCAGCGCGGCCACCTGCTCGGGACGGACCTTCGACGGCCCGGAGCCGAAGCGGCCGTCGGCGGGCTTGAGGCTGTCGGGGATCACGATGTCGGTCACGTGCAGCAAGCCTAGTTCAGCGACGCCGCCCGGCAGCGGACCTTTCCACAGCGTGAGACACCCGATCCTCTATCGGCGGCGGAGCGCCCAGGCCACCAGGCCGAGCAGGCCGAGGGCGCAGGCCACGGACACGGTCGCCGGGTAGAGCCACGGCCGGCCCGCGCGGTGGGCGCCCAGCGCCGCGCCACCGGAGTCGTACGACAGCAGCGCCAGCGCCCCGGCCGTCACCCAGGCGATGATCCGCCAGGAGGCCGCGTCGCGCCGCCGGGCGCGCTCACAGCGCTCGCGTTCGTACTGCAGCAGTTCGACGTCGCGCTCGTCGGGTTCCTCGTCGCGGGGGCCGGTGTACACGGCGTCATCCTCCCTCCTGCGCGAAACGGCCCGTGGTGCCGGGGGCATCACGGGCCGTACGGAGCGGGACTGCTTCAGTGTTTGTCGAGAACCTCGGAGGCACCTTCCACGTCGGTGACCGGGCGGGACGCCGGGCCGACGTAGTGGGCGCTCGGCCGGACCAGTCGCCCGGTGCGCTTCTGCTCCAGGATGTGCGCGGCCCAGCCCGCGGTGCGGGCGCAGGTGAACATAGCGGGCATCATGTGCGGCGGCACCTCGGCGAAGTCGAGGATCACCGCGGCCCAGAACTCCACGTTCGTCTCGATCGGACGGTCCGGACGACGCTCGCGCAGCTCGGCCAGCGCGGCGTCCTCCAGGGCCTTGGCCGCCTCGTACCGGGTCGCGCCCAGCTCCTTGGCGGTGCGGCGGAGCACGCGGGCCCGCGGGTCCTCGGCGCGGTAGACGCGGTGGCCGAAGCCCATCAGCCGCTCGTGGTTGTCCAGGATGTCGGTCACCACCTTGCGGGCGTCACCGAGCTGCTCGACCTTCTCGATCATCGGCAGGACACGCGCCGGGGCGCCGCCGTGCAGCGGGCCGGACATCGCGCCGATCGCACCGGAGATCGACGCCGCGACGTCCGCGCCGGTGGAGGCGATGACACGGGCGGTGAACGTGGAGGCGTTCATGCCGTGCTCGGCGGCCGATACCCAGTAGGCGTCGATCGCCGTGATGTGCTTGGGATCCGGCTCGCCGCGCCAGCGGATCATGAACCGCTCGGTGATCGTGCGGGCCTCGTTGATGCGTTCCTGGGGGACCATCGGCAGGCCGAGGCCGCGGGCGCTCTGCGCCACGAACGACAGCGCGGTCACCGACGCGCGGG
>JBJMIW010000303.1:0-5572 GCA_045806665.1 Actinoallomurus sp. | reverse complement strand
TGAAGCCGGTGGCCGTACAGACGACGGCGAGATGCGGCCGTACGGCCACCGGTGAGACCTCAGCCGGGCAGCAGGCCCGCGGTGCGCGCCCAGCGATACTTGGCGCCGAGCACCGCGACGGGCTTCTCCGTGGTGTAGGGGTAGGCGGGGATGCCGTGGTCGAACAGGTACTCGCTGGCCTTCTCGACCTCGGTGTCTCCGGCGAGCGAGGCGACCACGGGCTTGTCGATGCCCTGGGCGCGGGTCTGCTCGACGACGCGGGCGATCAGCTCGGCGAAGACCATCGGTGGGGTCACGATGGTGTGCCAGTAGCCGAGGATCAGGGCGTGGATCCGCTCGTCCTCCAGGCCGAGCCGGACCGTCGCCTCGTACGTCGACGGCGGCTCGCCGCCGGTGATGTCGATGGGATTGCCCGACGCGCCGAACGGCGGGATGAACCTCCGGAACGCCTCGTCCAGGTCCGGCGGGATCTCCATCAGCGACAGGCCGGCATCGACGCAGGCGTCGGACAGCAGCACGCCGGACCCGCCCGCGCCCGTGATGATCACGACGTTCTCGCCCCTGGGCGTGGGCAGCGTCGGGAGCGCGTGGGCGTACTCCAGCATGTCGTTCAGGCCCGGCGCGCGGATCACGCCCGCCTGGCGGAGGATGTCGTCATAGACCTTGTCGTCGCCTGCGAGGGCGCCGGTATGGGAGCTGGCGGCGCGGGCGCCCAGGCTGGTCCGGCCGGCCTTGAGCACGATGATCGGCTTCTTGCGCGAGACCTCCCGGGCGGCGTGCACGAAGGCGCGCCCGTCCTTTAGGTCCTCCAGGTGCATCGCGATGCACTGGGTGTTCTCGTCCTGACCGAAGAACGTGAGCAGGTCGTCCTCGTCCAGGTCGGCCTTGTTGCCTAGGCCGACGATGGCCGACACGCCCATCTTCGAGGTCCGGCTGAAGCCGAGGATCGCCATGCCGATGCCGCCGCTCTGGGAGGACAGCGCGACGCCGCCCTTCACGTCGTACGGCGTGCAGAAGGTCGCGCAGAGGTCCTCCGGCGTGTAGTAGTAGCCGTAGATGTTGGGGCCGAGCAACCGTACGCCCCGCCGGCGGGCGATCTCGACCACCTGCTCCTGCAACTCCTCGTTGCCGGTCTCGGCGAAGCCGGAGGGGATCAGCACCGCGGCGGGCACGCCCTTCGCGCCGACCTCCTCCAGCGCGGTGGGCACGAACTTGGCGGGGATGGTGAACACCGCGACGTCGACCTCGCCCGGCACGTCCGCGATGCTGCGGTAGGCCTTGCGGCCGCAGATCTCGTCGGCCTTGGGGTTCACCGGGTGGATCTCGCCCGCGTAGCCGCCGTCGATCAGGTTCCGCATCACCGAGTTGCCGATCTTGCCCTGCTCGTTGGAGGCGCCGATCACGGCCACCGAACGCGGCTTCATCAGCCGGTTCATCACCGTAAGGATCTCCTCGGGCGTGTATTTGGGCACCTCCTGCGCGGTGCCCTCGACCAGCAGTACCCGTACGTCGGCCGCCACCGCGCCGTCGGCCGTGGCGAACACCGGGTTCAGGTCCATCTCGGCGATCTCGGGGAAGTCGCCGACGAGGTCGGAGACCCGCTGGATCATGCCGGCGAGCGCCTCCCGACTGATCGGCTGCGCGCCGCGCGCGCCGCGCAGCACCTCGGCCGCGGCGATGTCGTCGAGCATCGACAGCGCCTCGTCGGAGGTGGTGGGGGCCAGCCGGAACGTGACGTCCTTGAGCACCTCGACGAGGACGCCGCCGAGCCCGAACGCGATGACCTTCCCGAACGTCGGATCGGTCGTCGCGCCGATGATGACCTCCTGGCCGGCGGGCACCATGCGCTGGACCTGCACGCCGAGAATCTCCGCGTCGGGGTCGTACGCCTTGGCCGCCGTGACGATCCGCTCGTAGCCGGCCTTGACGTCGTGCGGTGAGTCCACGCCGACGAGCACACCGCCGGCCTCGGTCTTGTGCAGGATGTCCGGAGAGACGATCTTGAGGACGACGGGCAGGCCCATGTCCACGGCGCGCGAGACCGCCTCGTCCGCCGAGGTGGCCAGGTCCTCCGCCGGGGTGGTGATGCCGTAGGCGTCGCACAGCCGCTTGCCCTCCAGGGCGGTCAGCGCGATGCGCCCCTCGGCCCGCACCGTGTCGAGCACGGCGCGCACCTCTTCGCGGTCGTAGCCCATCCTCAGATCACTCCATTCGCCTTGAGGGAGACGAGCTCGTCCTCCGGCAGGCCGAGCACCTGCCCGAAGATCTCGTCGTTGTGCTCACCGAGGAGTGGCGACCGCTCGACCTCGACGGGGGAGTCCGACAGCTTGAGCGGGCAGCCGACCGTCTTGAACGGGCCCCGTACGGGGTGGTCGACGGTGACGATCATTTCGTTGCTGACGAGGCTCTCGTCGTCGATGAGCTCGGCGGTCGATAGGATCGGGCCGCAGGGGACGTTCTCGGCGTTGAGCTTGGCCAGCACCTCCCACTTGCCGTGCTGGGAGGTCCACTCCTCGATGAGCTGGAAGACCTTGGGCAGCTTGTTCAGCCGGGCCTCCGGAGTGCTCCACTCCGGGTCCTCGGCCAGCTCGGGCCGGCCCATGAGCCGCGTGATCGGCGCCCATCCCGGCGGCTGGATGATCACGTACACGTAGTCGTTGGGGCCGCCCGGGGCGCACTTGACCGCCCACCCCGGCTGCCCGCCGCCCGACGCGTTGCCCGATCGCGGCACCTCGTCGCCGAAGTCCTCGTTCGGGTACTCCGCCAGGGGGCCGGCGGCCAGCCGCTGCTGGTCGCGCAGCTTGACCCGGCAGAGGTTCAGCACCGAGTGCTGCATCGCGACGGCGACCCGCTGGCCGCGGCCGGTCATGGTCCGCTGGTAGAGGGCGGCGAGGATCCCGGCGACCGTGTGGATTCCGGTGCCCGAGTCGCCGATCTGGGCGCCGGTCGCGGTCGGCGGCCCGTCCTCGAAGCCGGTCGTGCTCATCGACCCGCCCATCGCCTGGGCGACGACCTCATAGGCCTTGAAGTTCGTGTACGGGCCCTCGCCGAAGCCCTTGATCGAGGCGAAGATCAGTTTTGGGTTGATCTCGTGAAGCCTCTCCCAGCCGAATCCGAGCCGCTCGATCGTGCCGGGCCCGAAATTCTCCACGAGAACGTCGGAGCGTTTCACCAGATCGACGAATATGGCCTTGGCGCGGTCGTCCTTCAAGTTGAGCGTGATGCTCTTCTTGTTCCCATTGAGCATCGTGAAATAGAGGCTGTCGGCGTCCGGAACGTCTCGGAGCTGGCGGCGGGTGATGTCACCGCTCGGCGCCTCGAGTTTGATGACTTCGGCACCGAGCCACGCGAGAATCTGGGTGCACGACGGTCCGGACTGAACGTGCGTCATATCGAGGATCTTGACGCCGTCTAGTGCCTTTCCCATGGCGCTTTCCCTTTCACTTGTACATGGTCTGGTTCATGGTTCCGGGCGCATACACGTCGGTGTCGATCCACACGTTGATGAGCGAGGGACTGCCGGACTCACGGGCGCGTTCCAGCGCCGGCCGGATCTCGCCGGGCTCGCGGACCTCTTCGCCGTAGCCGCCGAGCATCTTGGCGAACTCGCTGTAGGGGACGTCACCGAGTGTGTTGCCGACCCGCTCGCGGTCCTTGCCGTACTTGACCGCCTGGCCGTAGCGGATCTGGTTCATCGAGGAGTTGTTGCCGACGATCCCGATGAACGGCAGGTTGAAGCGGACCAGAGTCTCGAAGTCCCAGCCGGTGAGGCTGAACGCACCGTCGCCGAACAGCGCGACGACCTCTTTGTTCGGGCGGGCCTGCTTGGCGGCCATCACGAACGGGATGCCGACGCCGAGCGTGCCGAGCGGACCGGGGTCCATCCAGTGCCCGGGCGACTTGGGCTGGATGACCTGGCCGGAAAAGGTGACGATGTCGCCGCCGTCGCCGACGTAGATCGAGTCCTCGGTCAGGAACTCGTTGATCTCGTGCACGAGCCGGTAGGGGTGGATCGGCGATGCATCGGAGTGCTGCAACGGCAGCCGCTTCTCGTAGGCCTTCGTCTCCTCGGCCCGGAGCTCCTCCAGCCACCCCTTCCGTCCCGAGGCGCCGTTGTCGCTGCGCCCGGAGGCGGCCTGCGTGACGGCGGACAAGATGAGGCCGGCGTCGCCGACGATGCCGAGGTCGACGTCCCGGTTCTTGCCGACCGTGCGGTAGTCCAGATCGATTTGGACCACGGTCGCGTCGGGGGACAGGCGCCGCCCGTAGCCCATCCGGAAGTCGAACGGTGTCCCGACGATGACGATGACGTCGGCGTTGTTGAACGCGTAGCGCCGCGACAGCTGGTAGTGGTGTGGATCCCCGGGCGGCAGCGTGCCGCGGCCGGCGCCGTTCATGTAGGCGGGCACGTTCAGCGTGCGCACCAGCTCGGTCGCGGCGTCGGTGGCCCGGGTGGTCCAGGTCTGGCTGCCCAGCAGGATGCACGGTCGCTCGGCGTTCACCAGGAGGTCGGCCAGGCGCTCGATGGCCGCGGGGTCGCCCTGCTGGCGCGTCGAGGCGCGGTACCGACCGGCCTGTGGTACGCGCGCCTTGTCGCGCGGGACCTTGGCGTCGAGCACGTCGCGGGGAATCTCGAGGAACGACGGGCCCGGCGCGCCGTTGTAGCACTCGCGGAAGGCCATCGAGACGATGTCCGCGACGCGTTCGGTGTGCGGGACGGTGGCGGCGAACTTGGTGATCGGCGCCATCATGTCGACGTGCGGCAGGTCCTGCAGCGAGCCCATCTTGTGCTGGCTCAGCGCGCCCTGGCCGCCGATCAGCAGCATCGGGCTCTCGGCGCGGAGCGCGTTCGCCACGCCGGTGACGGCGTCGGTGGTCCCGGGGCCCGCTGTGACGACGGCGCAACCGGCCTTGCCGGTGATGCGCGCGTGGCCGTCGGCGGCGTGGGCGGCGACCTGCTCGTGGCGGACGTCGATGACTTTGATGCCCTCGTCGACGCAGCCGTCGTAGATGTCGATGATGTGGCCACCGCACAGCGTGTAGATCACGTCGACGCCCTCCGCCTTAAGGGCCTTGGCGACGAGATGCCCACCTGAGATGAGGTCCGTGGCTTGGGGTTCCGGCTTGGGTGACGTGGCCATTTCCTGCGTCAACTCCTTGCGTTCGGGGCTCGTTTTCCGGGCGTATCGCCAGGTCGAAGCCGCTTTAGTGCCGTCCCGGGCAACATTGCATACAGTCGACGAATACTGTATGAAGACTTTGCCACGCCAATGAGTGGAATGTCCAGAGCGAGATTCGGTGGGGCGGCCGTCAGGGCCGGGCGGGGCAGCGGCGGACGGCGACTGGCAGGAGGAACGCGAATGGATCTGTTCGAACATCAGGCGAAGGAGCTCTTCGCGCAGTACGGCGTCCCGGTCCCCACCGGCAAGATCGCCACGACGCCGGAGGAGGCGCGCCGTGCCGCCGAGCTGGCCGCGCAGGGGGCATGAGATGGCGATCTGGCTGACCGAGAACAGCAAGGTCATCGTCCAGGGGATCACCGGCGCGGAGGGCACCAAGCACACGCGCCGGA
>JBJMIW010000302.1:0-7585 GCA_045806665.1 Actinoallomurus sp. | reverse complement strand
TGGTCTCGTTGAAGTCGGCGAGCAGCAGGTGCTTGCCCGCGCCGGTGCGGCGGGCGATGGCCTGCCCGATGCTGCCGGCGCCGATGACGACCAGGACGTTCGTGCTCATGGGGTTTCTCTTTCTCTGCGAGGCGTGCGGGGAGGGACGGCCGTGCGTCAGTGCGTCAGGACCGGGGCGGCGGGCTCGTCAACGTCCTCCGCGGTGGCGCTCGTGCCGCGGTCATCGGTGCGGACGAGGACGGCCACGATCAGCGCGGCGAGCAGCATGATCGCGGTGGCCCACCAGAAGGCGGTGACGTAGCCGTGGACCGCGGCCCGCGTCGGGTCGGTGCCGGCGTGGGTGGCGAGCCAGCCGGTGGTGGCGCCGGCGGCGATGGTGTTGAGCAACGCGGTGCCGATCGAGCCGCCCACCTGCTGGGAGGTGTTCACCATCGCGGAGGCGACGCCGGCGTCCTGGGGCCGGATGCCGGAGGTGGCCAGGGTCATGGCCGGCATGAACGCCGCGCCCATGCCCACCCCCAGCAGCACGGTGGCCGGCAGAACCGGCTCCCGGTAGGAGCTGTCGACGGTGAGCTGGGTGAACAGGACCATCCCGGCCGCGCCGACGAGCAGCCCGGGGACCATCAGGGCCCGCGCCGGGACACGATGCATCAGCCGCGCCGCGATCTGCGTGGAACCGGTGACGATGCCCGCGGTGAACGGCAGGAAGGCCAGTCCGCTCCTGACCGGTGAGTATCCCTTGACGACCTGCATGTAGTACGTCAGGAAGAGGAAGAGCCCGAACATAGCGATCACGGCCAGGCCGACCGCGAGGTACGCGCCGCCGCGGTTTCGGTCCAGAATCACGCGCAGTGGCAGCAACGGCGCGCGTGTGAGGGCCTCAACGACGACGAACGCGACGAGCAGCACGCCGGCCGCGACGAACAGGCCGATCACGCTACCGTCGCTCCACCCCTCCGACTCGGCGCGCGTGAAGCCGTACACGAGCGACACCAGGCCAGCCGTGACCAGGACGACACCGGGAATGTCCAGGCGGGCGCGGTGCCGGTGGCCCGCGGGCACGTGGATGGAGGCGACGGCGCCGAGGAAGGCGACGACGGCGATCGGTACGTTCACATAGAGCGCCCAGCGCCAGTTCAGGTACTCGGTCAGCACGCCGCCGAGGATGAGGCCGACGGCGCTGCCGCCGCCTGAGATCGCGCCGTAGATGCCGAATGCCTTGGCGCGCTCCCGCGGCTCGCTGAACATGGTGGCGAGCAGGGAGAGCGCCGATGGCGCGAGCAGGGCGCCGAACGCGCCCTGAAGCGCACGGGCACCGAGCAGCATCCCTGTGTTGACCGCCGCGCCGCCCAGGGCCGAGGCGCCGGCGAATCCGACCAGGCCGATCAGGAACGTACGCTTGCGGCCCACCAGGTCGGCGATACGGCCACCGAACAGGAGCAGTCCACCGAAGACCAACGTGTAGGCAGTGATCACCCATTGGCGATCACCGTCGGAGATGTGGAGTGCCCGCTGCGCGGACGGCAGGGCGATGTTCACGACGGTCGCGTCGAGCACGACCATCAGCTGGGCAAGAGCGATGAATAGTAGGGCCGTCCATCGCTGGGAGACGGCCGCGTGTTCGGTCACGGTGCCGTTCCTCTGGGCGGTCGGGGCGGTTGTCGACATTGAGAAGGTGTCTCCAGCGTTCGGACGTGATGAGAGGTCAGCGATACTCCGTCGCATCGGTCGGCGCCGAGCGCAGGATCAGGAAGGGGGCGGCGGATCGGTTGACGTGGAGGATGGGCCGGGCGGCTCGTTCGACGCGGGAGCGCGCAAACGTCGGCCAAGAACAACGCGACGTACCGCCCGACTCAGGTGTCGAAGGCCCTACGGTCGCTGTGCGGTGGTAGCCCGGGTGGGCTCTCAGGCCAATCCTCGATGAAGATGGCGCTCACGCATCTGGGCGAGCGGCGACCGTGTGGTGCCTGTGCTGCGAACCGGACTGCTTACACCGAAACTCCCGCCCCCTGAAACGACCATGTCGCAGGACAGGGCAATAGCCACTGTCTCCCCGTACACACCGTTCGAACAGCGAGCGGCTCCGCGTGAATCCCCGAGAGAAGGTGATACGCATCTCAGCCAGATGCGGAATACCCGACCCGCCGTGCTCGCCACGCTGACAAGACCCATGAGAGCTTCTGCACGGTCACCCGGTGTCGGCCGAACCGTCCGGGGGAGACCAGCCCGGTCTCGTAGGCGAGCACCACGGCTGTGGCCTCAGCCAGAGACGACAGCAACGGTGACAGCAACGGCAGCCACCATCGACTGCCCTCGACGCACGTCGACCACCGTCTGGCCTCGGCACGGGCACCGCGAACAGGGGTGATGTCACTCCTGAAAAGCGGAAGGTCGACGGTTCGACCCCGCCCCTGCCCACTCCTCTGACCAGCAGAAACGCCTCGGAGCACGATTGCCCGGGGCGTTTCTGGTCTCACTTGTGGTCTCAGTTACCCCGTTAAGCCGCCGGTGCCGGGGTTCCAGGGGCGCCGTCATCGTCGTCTTGCTCGCTTGACGGCGGTTCCCAGAGAAGGCCTCCAACCTGGTGCGCGATGCCGGTCAGGACCTCCGCAGGCACGTGCTGGTAGCGGCTCGTCATGTTGACCTGAGACCAGCCCATCACGTTCATCACCGCCCGGGTCGGCACCTTGAGCACAAGCAGCATCGTCGCCGCCGTGTGCCGAGCGTCGTGGATTGGAAAACAGCGTCTGACCTGCATGAACGGGGTCGGGCGCTGTTCGCGTTACGCCCGTCTGTGTTCGGCCGTCACCGGCTGACGGCGCGTGGCTGTGCCCAATACGTGCCCAAGCCTCTGCCGACCCGGAGGGACGTCGATACAGGGATTTGCCCCCCTTGCTTGAGCCGCGCACGACGGCTCTGTCGACCAGGGCTACCACTGCGCGGGCGATCGTCGCGGTGATCACAGCCGAAGTCAGGAACGATCCAGCCGCGGGCCCGTGCTTGAGTTGCCACGCTGTCCGTGAACTCCTGCACCTCCGGAAGGGCTTCGTCGTCCTCCAGGTCATCGGGGTGGGACGAAGTTCTCGTCAACACCTGGCACGACGAGGTTGATCCGGTAGAGAACCGGTGCCATGGCCGCCGACCTTATCGCCGGGCCGAGAGGGTCTTGTCTAGGCTCGTTCGCGCTGCGGTTCTCGGGTTTTCGCTTCGTCTTCGGCCGGTAACGATCGAACAAAAGCACCCAGGCCAACAGCCGGAGCCGGGCCACGCCACACCAGCCGCGGGACTCAGGGCCACCGCTGGGCGCCCCCGCGCCGGATGAGAACCTTCTACGTCCTTCAAGGGCGCCCCGCCACGCGGGCCGCCCCATTAAGCCCACCGCTCCGTAGCCGGGGCAGATCGACAGGGCCGGGCACACGGCCTCTTCGGGCCTACTTCGGTCCGGCTGACCGATTTAGGTCATTCTATCGGTTCATTTAAGAGGGCCCGGCAGTAGGCGTGCGGCGTTGATAGCGGACACCCCGGAAGCAGAGCAGGCACTAGCCGCAGTGATCATGGAGTTCTCTATGCTCAGTGATCACCGGAGGGCCCGTGCCTGTCCTGCCATCATGCCTGCTCGAACCCCTGTGGGACCAGTTCGCGGCTCTGCTGCCCGAGCACGTGGACAGCCACCCGCTCGGGTGCCACAACCCGCGCATCGCGGACCGCGTGGTGTCCGAGCACGTGATCGCCGCCCTGGTGCACGGCTCCGGCTACGAGCGCGTTGCCACCCCCGGCTGCTCGGACAGCACCATCCGACGCCGAGTCAAGCACTGGGCCGGACTGGGAATAGCCGAGCAATTGCACGCCCTGGCACTGCAGGCGTACGACCGGGTGATCGGCCTCGAGCTGGGCGAGTTGTCCGTGGACGGCTGCATCACCAAGGCACCCTGCGGCGGCGAGACCGCCGGGCGCTCCCCGGTCGACCGAGGCAAACAGGGCCTGTAACGGTCCGTGGCCACCGAGGCCCGCGGCGTTCCGCTGGGCATCGTCTCAGCCGGGGCGAACCGGCACGACTCACCGCTGCTCGTGCCCACTCTCAAGGCAGCAAAGGAGCAGGTCGGACCGCTGCCCGAGCAGGCCGACGTCAACTTGGACCGGGGCTACGACAGCGACAAGACCCGTACCGCGCTCACCGAGCTCGGCTTCACCGGCGAGATCGCCCGCAAGGGCGTCCCCGCCCCGATCCAGGCAGCCAAGAGGTGGGTCGTCGAGCGCAGTCACGCGTGGATGAACGGCTTCGGCAAACTCCGACGCTGCACCGAGAAACGCAGCCGGATCGTCGACTTCTACCTCTACCTGTCCGCCGCAATCGTCACGCTCCGTATGCTCATCCGCCGCGCCACCCCGCTCTACCGCTGGGACACCCGCCCCACCACCAAGAGGCTCAAGTGACGCCTACTGCCGGGCGCTCTAAGTAGGTTTCGGCCTTTGAAAAATATGCCATCTCCGACAATATGAGCACCATCACCTTCAAACCGTAGGGGATGGGCCTTCTGTATGACCTTGTACTGGGGAACTCGTCACTCCGAATGCCGTGACACGTTGAGGATCGCCACGGCAGGCCCGTCGATGAGACCAGCCAGCCGCTACGTGGTCACCGACGTGGACTCGGACGGCCGCGCATGACGATCACCCAGCAGGAACTGGAATCACGTCTGCTGAGCGCCGCTAACGCGCTTCGCGGGCCGGTAGATCCGGCCGACTTTAAGACCTACGTCTTCCCCATGCTGTTCTGGGAGTGGATCTCCGACACCTGGGAGCACGAGCAGGACTACGGGGTCGAACTCACCGAGGAGATCGAGGCCGACTACCATCGCTTCGACCTGCCTGCCGGTACCCACTGGGGTGAGGTCACCGTCAAGCCCTCGAACCTGGGCGCGGAGGTTGGCAAGGCGTTCCAGCGGATCGAGCAGGCGAACGCCCGGCCCCTGGCGGGGGTCTTCGGCGACGCGGCTTGGGGTAACAAGGAGCGCATCCCTGAGTCCGCGCTGCTCGGTCTCATCAAGGCGTTCAACGAGATCACCCTCGACCCGTCGGCCGCCTCCCACGACCTTCTCGGCCAAGGGTATGAGTACCTGCTGAGAAATTTCGCCGATGAGTCCGGCAAGAAGGCCGGGGAGTTCTTCACCCCTCGCGAGGTCGTCAACCTGATCGTCGGCATTTTGTGCCCCGAGCCGGGTGAAGCCGTCTACGACCCCACGTGCGGCTCCGGGGGGATGCTGGTGGCGACCATCAACCAGGTTCGTGAGGCCGGCAAGGACCACCGTCCCCTCCGTGTATACGGCCAAGAGGTGAACCTGACCACGGCCTCGATCGCCCGGATGAACCTGTTCCTGCACGAGATCGAGGACTTCGACATCAAGCGCGGCGACACGCTGCGTGTCCCTGCGTTCAAGGAGAAAACCGGTGCCATCCGGCAGTTCGATGCGGTGATCGCCAATCCACCATTCTCGCTGAAGAACTGGGGTGCCGAACGCTGGCCTGCTGACCCGCACGCCTTCTGCGGGGTACTGCCCGCCAAGAACGGCGACTACGCCTTCATCCAGCACATGATCTCGTCTCCGGCGGTAGACGCCAGGACCCACTACTTAATTAACAATAGTTAACAAAGCGCGCATTGACGGCATGTCCCCGCCGAGAGAGTATGCCGTATATCTGACATATCGGATTGTTTGCAAGTTCCCCTCCTTGCGGATCTGGCAATCGTCCCCTTGCCGGAGGTCGGTCCATGTGGCGTACGTCCAGCCGGAGCCAGGTAGTCGGCGACTCGCACTGCGTCGAAGTCATGCTCGTCGACGGAGATATGGCTCAACCCCCGAAGATCGCCGTGCCCATGCCCATGCCCATGCCCCTGCCCCGGCCGCCGGCGACCGGCTGGCCGGCGGAGGACGCGCCCGTGTTCGATGTGAAGGCGATGCTCGTCGCCGCGCGGCACAAACGGGATGTGTCAGGCGTATATGAGGACATCGTCCGGCAAATCCGTACACCGAGTAGCGATGGGCGACGGGTGGTTCTCAACGTCGACTTGGCTGCCTTGGACCATGAGAACTACCTGACGGTCCTGCGCTGGGCCGTACGCACCATGCAGGCCGACCTTGTGGAGGCGCGCTCGATCGATCCGACCATCGAGACTCCGCACAGCTTGCGGTATTTCCGATCATATCTCGACGTGGTCGGCGTACCGCGCAGTTTGGCGGACGGCCCGCGGCAGGCCGTAATCGCGATCATCAATGAGGTCGACCGGACGCGCCGGTCGTACTCGGCCGACACGAATGTGACCCCTGCGGCGCTCCCGGCGGAGTTGTCGGTTCTCGGGCTGGACGCCCTGTATCTGGCTCGTCATGTCGCACGTGCGCTCGGGATACGAGTGTGGGTGGACATAACCGGGCCGGACGGTACGCCGAGCCGACGATGGGTCGATGCACAGGGCCAGATCTACGCCTTCGATCCGGTGATCTCTGATGGTGCGGGCCTGTTGCCGGATCGGCTGCACCATGATGTCGACGTCTTCGGGCTCGATCACGATCTGGGGCGCCTCCAAGGGACAGCCTGGCGGTCGCGACAGACGCTGGAGCATGCCGTCTCCGATGAGATCGGCCGCCGTCGGGAACGGCTGATTTCCGTACACGCTGAATTGCCGGATCTGCTCGCTCGTGCCTGGACCGCTGCGGACTTCTGGAAGAAGGAGGTAACGCGTCTTGCGTCGCAAGATGCTGATCTCCGGCGCAGGGTCACCGACGTCTCAGCCGCGCTCGAACCGCTCCGCTCGCAGCTGTATGACCGGTATGGCGAATGGTTCGGCATGGCGCTGGAGGCCACGACGGGGCGTGGGGAGGCCGGGCTCGCCGTGTTGGCAACGGCCATCGCACGCCTGGAACGCCGGCAAAAGGAGATCGAGGAGGAACTCTCCGGCCTGCGCGAACGCGAATCCCACCTCACCAGACGGCTCGCCATCGGCCGCCGCCGTGAGGGACGGGCGGAACGGTTGCTCGGTGAACTGCGGACTCTCGCACGCGACGGAGCCCAAACGGCGCCGTGGCACGACCACACGGTCCGATCGGTCAGGGACGAACTCGCGGGGTTGACACCGGAGCCCGCCGAGTCTCGCTACACCACCGAGGACGATCACTGGCTCATCGCGCCCGACGGTCAGGTGCTGGAGCTGCTGCGGCCTGCCGGGTCGGGCAACGGATTCTTCGCGGCGGTGGCCAAAGGTCTCCGAGACCTTGCGCAGCGGCCCAGTCTGGATGCCAAGACGGCCGAGGCTCTCGAACGCAACGCGGACCGTGACCCCTACTACGTCGTGTACGGCGCCCGCCGCCTGCCGGATGGCCTTTCGCTGGATCCCGGCGCCCGATTCTCCCCCGATGACCTCCAGCGCGCCAGTGTCGCCCTCACCTACGCGCAGGGCAAGTCATTTCTGCGAAGCGGAGGTCGGCTACCCGAGGACCTGAAATTGACCGGCTCGCAGCGTCAGGCGCTCCTGCGCGCCCATATCTACGGCGCCGATGGCTGGAATGCCGGCACCACCGTCGCCGCCGCC
>JBJMIW010000301.1:0-10641 GCA_045806665.1 Actinoallomurus sp. | reverse complement strand
CGGCTGGGGTCTGCTGGTGACCCGCCTGGAGCACAAGGCACCGGGCCGGGTGGAGAAGGTCGATCCCGCGTTCACGTCTCAGATCTGTCATGCCTGTGGGCACTGCGCCGCGGAGAATCGCGAGAGCCAAGCGGTCTTTCGTTGTCGCGCCTGTGGGCATGTTGATCATGCGGATGTGAACGCGGCCAAGAACATCGCGGCAGGACGTGCCGTGACAGCGCGGGGAGCCCTCCAGCCACCGGGCCGGGCTGTGAACCGCGAACCTCAACCTGTTCTCACCTTCGGGTAGGGACCGGGTTGGAATCCCCCGCCTTCAGGCGGGGGAGGACGTCAAGCTCGGCACCCTTCGGCGGCGGCGGTCATGCGGCGCCGACGGCGTCCGCCTCGCGATCAAGCGACGGACGAAACCTAGTGCATCGGCACGTCTCAGCGGGGCGATTTGTCGCTAATGTAAGTGGCCGGACCTGGTCTGCGGCCGTCGAGCGGTTCGTCCGGATACAGCGGGTCATGGCGACTCTCTGATCGTCCACCGGATCACGCGCTCACGGGCACTGCCACCGTCACGATCGGGGCCCTCCGCTGACGGCCGTTATCGAGCGGAGCCGATTTCCTTGCGGTTCAGCCGGACCGGCGGGAATCGGGCCGGAATACCGCGCGGACGCAGCCATCCTCCTTCTTCTTGAACATTTCGTATCCCGTCGGCGCGTCGTCAAGCGACATCTCGTGAGTGGCGAGATGGCGGGTGACCAGTTCACCTCTGGCGATCCGCTGCAGGAGCATGGGAATGTACCGGTGCCCGTGCTGCTGCGCGCTGCGGACGGTCAGCCCCTTGTTCATCACCGCGCCGAGGGGGAACTTGTCGACCGTTCCGGCGAAGACGCCGAGGATGAAGACCGATCCGCCCTTGCGGCAGGCGAGGATCGCCTCGCGGACGGCGAACGGGCGTTCCGTCTCCACATGAAATCGTTTCTTGGCCTGGTCGTAGGCGAACTCCGGACCCGGGCTGTGGGCTTCCATTCCGACCGCCTCGATGCAGACGTCCGGCCCACGACCTCCGGAGCGTTCCCGCAACTCCGCGAGGACGTCGGTGCGGGTGTAATCGATCGTTTCGGCACCCACATGCTCTTCGGTCATGTCCAGACGTTCGGGGAGCCGGTCGATGACGATCACACGCTCGGCACCGAGGAGCATCGCGGCCCGGGCTGCCATCTGGCCGACGCCGCCGGCGCCCCAGACGGCGACGATGTCACCGGGTTTCACGCCGCCCAGGTCGGCTCCCATCCAACCGGTCGGAGCCGCGTCGGAGGCGAACAGCGCGTTCTCGTCTTCGACCCCGTCGGGAATGGGAAACGCGTCGTAGTCGGCGAATGGTACACGGATGTACTCGGCATGACTGCCCGGGAAGCCGCCCATGACGTGGGAATAGCCATAGACGCCACCGATCTCGAACCCCCACGCCTTCTGGCCCGGCGTGGGATTGGGGTTGCTGTTGTCGCACAGCGACCACAGGTCGTGCTCACAGTTCCAGCAGCGGCCACAGCCGATGAAGGAGCACACCACCACCCGGTCACCCACCCGGTGGCGACGGACCTGTGAACCCATCTCGACGATTTCCCCGATGAACTCGTGCCCGATCACGTCCCCCCGCTTCATCTCGGGGATGTAACCGCCGAGCAGGTGCAGATCCGAGCCGCACGTCGTGGTCAGCGTGACCTTGACGATCGCATCCTGCTTGTTCTCGATCCGCGGATCGGGTACGTGTTCGACCGACAGGTCATCGATGCCTTCCCAGCACAGCGCCTTCACAGTCCCCCCTCTCCGCCCGCGCGCTGGGTGGCGAGCTCCGAGAGCCTTCCGGCCCTCCTGCGTCGTGTCGTCGGCGGCATGGGCGGCTGCAGCACCTCTCCTGTCTCGATCAGGGACTTGGCCCCACGCAGTGCCGCTTGCACCAGCCGGCGGGGATCACCACCCGCCATTCGGCTCGCCGCCTTCGCGATCCGTCCGCGTGCCGGCGGTTCGCGCAGTCGCGCACCGAGCTCGGTCCCGCGATGACCGGGGGCGGGCCGGATCATGACTTCCACCGCCTCCCCGAGCCGGGCGATCGGCTCGGGAAGCCGGCCCGAGGACAGACGCTCGGGCGGGCAGTTGATCGTCACCATCTGCCAGCGATTCCTGGGCTCGCGCTCTCTTCGTGCCCGGGCGGCACGCGCGACGAGCCATGCGGCGACCATCCCCGCTCCTACCGGCAATGCGAGTCCGACGCTACGGTTCATGTCCCCTCAGCTTTTATCAGACAAAGACGCGAAATTACTCCTACCCCGCACGGACCGGGATCTCACCTCGGCCTGGCGTCGATAGGAAATCTTTGCCGCCAGCTGACGATCGCCGGATTCGGCGGGTTGATGATGCGCCGGTCGCGGCGAATTAGGCGACAGAAAGGGGGATCCAGCGAGAAATCCTAGGGGGATTTATCGCCAATACGAGTGGCGACTAGAACTGTGCCCGTACGGGCGATTGACCCGGATAAAGCGGGTGGTCGCGTTCGCCCGGTGGCCGTCGCGGCGGCTCGTCAGGGGGCTAGGGGAGTGAGCGTCGCGGGCACCTTCGGTTCTGCCACTCGGTCATCCCGTCGATGACCTTGTCGGTGATGGTAGAGATGGTCTGCTTGGACACGCTCGCGCCATAGACCTCGGCCAGGTGCGCGGAGATCTCCCCATGCGTCAGGCCCTTGGCGCTCAGGGACAGCACCATCTCATCGACCCCGGTCAGCCGGCGCTGCCGCTTGCGGACGATCTGCGGCTCGAAACTGCCGTCCCGGTCGCGGGGAACGGTGATCTCGACCGGCCCGATGTCGGTGGTCACGGTCTTGGAGCGGTGCCCGTTCCGGGAGTTCCCGTTGCTCTTGCCTGCGGGGTCGTGCTTGTCGTAGCCGAGGTGGTCGGTGATCTCGCCCTCCAGCGCCGACTCCAGCACCCGCTTGGTCAGCTGCTGCAACAGCCCGCCCTCACCGACCAGGTCCAGGCCCTTCTCCCGGGCCTGGGCCACCAGCTGCCCGATCAGGTCCTCGGCCGGATCCCCGCCCCGGGCCTTCTTGCCGGCCTTGGCCACCTCGGCGCCCGCCTTCACTTCAGTTGTCGTCATCAGGTGTCACTCCTTGATCAGGAGTTACACCGTTGACCGTACAGTCCCCTGGAGTACTAAGGACGCGCCACGGTGAGCCGTGGATGACGACGCGGAAGGCCCCGCTCCTCTGCCCATTCAGGGCGGGGAGCGGGGCCCTTTCGTCGTGTTGATCGCCTTCCCGGCGGGCCGGCGCATCGACGCACAGACCTGCCGGATTGGGGGCGTCGGGCGGCGACGCTGCGGCGCTTCGAGCCGTCAAAGTCCCTCTAGGGAAGTCACTTGACCGAGGGCCGACTGATTCTCAGACGGCTGTGTGGCTTGTTGATGACAGTCCCGGTGATCTCGTCGTCTCGTGTGTCGCGCGGGTAAGCGGTGATCTTGGGCTCGACGGGGTTCTGCCGCTCCCACAGGGTGAGAAGGTCGGCGAGCCGGTTGGCGAGGCGTTGGCTGCCGGGACCGTGGGCGATCACGCCGAGTTCGGCGGTGTCGTCGTTGAGCTCGCGGCGGGTGACGTACGCCAGGGTGCCGTCGTCGTGGATGGCGGCACCACCCCAGCGCCGTGCAGGGTGGGCCACGCCGTTCTCGCGCGCTTTCGGTCCTGCCGACATCCGTGCGAAGCGGTCGCTGTCTATGGTGGCGAGCCACAGGTCGAGGTGTTCGATCGGGTCGTTGTCATTCACGACCACCCCGGTCCACTCTGTGTATGCAGGGTGGTTCATGGCGTCGCGGATTGCGTCGTCGTCCGTGCCGCCAGGGGGAACGCTGAGCGTGAGATCGTCGCCGAGGGTGATGCGGTGCCCGGCGTGGCTGGCCGCTCCGATGAGCGGTATGAATCCGCAGACCTGGACCGAGTCGCTGACGAGCCGGTCGCCGTGGTTGGTGAAGGCGATTGAGCGGGTCAGGTCGCTGCCGTGCAGGCGCAGCGGCACTACTAGCTTGATCTTTAACCTGCGGTGCCGGCAGTGGACCCCCGGTTGATCATGAATGAAGCCCTTGGTTGATCATTCCTTCTTGCGACAGAACGGAAGATCACTACCAAGGGCTTCAATTGATCAGTGTGCACGATGCCGGTACTGCCGGTGCACTCGGGGAGCTGTCCCGGTTCCGGCAGGAGTTCTATGAGTGCCTGACCGCGCGGGCGGATGCGTTGTTCGAGCTGACCGACGCGGTGTTGTGCGCGGACGGCCCGGTCGGTTCTCTGGTGGAGTTGTCGCTGGTCGGTGAACACCGCCGCGGTCACGGAGCGCTGTATGCGGCACTGGCCCGGGGCCGAGTAGACATCGCGCGGCTGCGCACGGCGCTGACAGCGGTGCCGTTGCCGCGGGCCGCCGATGGCCGGCTGGTGCTGGCCGTGGACATCACCTGCTGGCTGCGCCCCGAAGCCCACACCTGTCCGCAGCGGATCTTGTGTCACACCTACGGGCGCGGCAAGGACCAGCATCTGATGATCCCCGGATGGCCGTACTCGGTCGTGTGCGCGTTGGAAAGTGGCCGTAGTTCCTGGACCGCGCCGCTGGACGCGCGGCGTCTGGAACCGGGTGAGGACGCCGCCACGGTGACGGCCGCCCAGCTACGCCAGACCATCGAGCGTCTGATCGCGGCAGGCCACTGGCGCACCGGTGATCCTGACATCTGGGTGGTGGCCGATGCCGGCTACGATGGGCCCCGCCTGGCCTACCTCCCGGTCCAGGTGCTGGCCCGGATGCGCTCGGACCGGGTCCTGCGGCGCGCGGCCCCGCCGCGCACGCCGGGCACCATGGGCCGGCCACCCCGGCACGGCGGCGAGTTCATCTTCGGTGATGCCACCACCTGGGGTGAGCCGGACGTCACCACGGTGAGCGACACCCGCCTCTACGGCAAGGCCACCGCCCGTTCCTGGGACCGGCTGCACCCCCGCCTGACCCATCGTTCGGCGTGGGTCGCCCAGGCCGGCGCCCTGCCCATCATCGAAGGAACGGTCATCCGGCTGCAGATCGAGCACCTGCCCAGTGGCGCGGTCCCCAAGCCGGTGTGGCTGTGGTGGTCCGGCACCGACGCCACACCCGCCGACGTCGATCGGCTCTGGCAGGCGTTCTTGCGCCGTTTCGACATCGAGCACACCTTCCGCCTGCTGAAGCAGACCCTCGGATGGGTCTGCCCGAAGATCCGCACTCCGCAGGCGGCCGACCGATGGACCTGGCTGGTGCTGGCCGCCTACACCCAGCTCCGCCTGGCCCGCCCTCTGGCTACCGACCTGCGCCGCCCATGGGAACGGCCCACACCCGCACAGCGACTCACCCCCGCCCGGGTCCGCCGGGGGTTTCGGCACCTGCGCCCGCAACTGTCCTGCCCGGCCGGCGCACCGAAACCCTCCCGGCCCGGTCCCGGGCGGCCCGCAGGCCGCGCCAACACCCACCCGACCCCACGCCACGACGTGCACATCGTCGGCAAGGCGAACTCCACACGACGGCGAACCCGAAAATCCACGACCCCACGCCCACGCCGGACGGGTTAAAGATCAAGCTAGCGATCAGGGGGCGCCGCCGATGTCGCTTCAGTGATCCAGATTGCTCCGTCAGCACACTCCACCCGCAGGCCTTCCGCTGGTTCGATGCTCGTGCGGAGCACCGTCATCCATTTGCCGTTCACCTTGCCGAAGGGACCGCGCAGCCCGAAAAGATTGAACCGGAACGTGCGGACCTGGTTATGTATCTCACGAGCGCTGCGAGCCCAGTCGATGAACATGTAGTCGGGCTCCATCCAACCGGCGTAGGTGGCGTCGGTCTCGTCCTGGGGTTCGCCTGCGGCACCGGCGGCTGCTTGTTCGAGCGCAGGACCAAGTAGATCAGCGACGAGTAGATCGACCTCCTTCCACAGCTGGGCGGCTACCGGCTCTTCTTCTATCCGAATGCCACCTTTCTGCACGAGGATGTTTCCCGTATCCAAGTCTTCGTCCATCCAGTGGATCGTCACCCCGATCTCAGGGTCTCCGTTCCGAACCGCCCACTGAACGGGCAGTGGTCCCCTGTATTTGGGGAGGAGAGATGGGTGGATATTTATAACACCAAGTCGCGCTATTTTCAGGATCTCCCGTGAGAGCTTCCATGGGAATCCATAGACCACGATGAGGTCGGGATGATATCCGGCCAGCGCCTCGGCCAGACCGTCGATATTTCCGGGTAGCAATAGATTCGAGCCCGGAGGCAGTGATTCACTGATGGCCGCGATGGTCTCCGCGGCGCCCTTGCTGGTGGGCCTTCGTTGGCGAAGACTACGAGCATATACGAGGGCGACCGGTGTATGGCCCGCCCTGACGCACGCCTCGTGTAGGAGCGTGAGACGACCCGCAGTGTAAAAGATTAGGACTATACGCATCGAGTCGGTCATTCTCGGTTCGCTCCTCACTTTGGCTTGCAGAGGGTATCTTGTCGGCCAACTCAACAGACGAGACCGGCACTCTGGCATCTAAATAGGTTTCGGACATGGCGAGCGGTATCGGCCCATTGAAATTGCGACCTAGTATAAGAGATCCACGCTGGGGCCTCTGCTGATTACGTTAGCATGTGCGGCGATGTTATCGTCCCGTCGGAACCAGAGGGGCCGGCAAATACCTTTGACGAGTACGGATCAGTCCATGGATCGTCAACGCGATGCCCGCTATCGCTACCAGGACCCAAATCGCACTCGCAAGTTCGTCCGCCTTGTCCAGCCTCAGCACTGAACGGTAGGCGTTCATACCGCCGATGGCCCCATGGTGAGGAGACCCTGGCCCACCCTAGAGATATCCTGACACGGCTCCATGTTGAGTTTGGCGAGTAGATTTGGCTAGATGTGTAGTTCGTGTGATTTCCCGAGAGCGCCTACTAATTAGTGGGCGGCAGGGGGAACAGTTCGTCTTGGCCGCCGATGGCCTTGCCGTTCACTCGCTTGATCCGACGTACGATCAGTCGCGCGGTGATCGCCTGGCCTTTCTTGGAGGCGAACGCGGTGCCTCGCCGATCTGGGCGTTTGAGACCCCACCCGCCGGCCTGCTCATCGAAGACCGCGTTCGGGTACTTGATCGCCACCCATGCGATCTCGGGGATCCTGGATCTTGGTATGGCCGAACCCAGAGCCCTGTTTGGCGTATCCGTAGGTGCGGCGCTGCATCGAGTCCACGTCCAAGACCCAGCGAGACCGTCTCGCCACCAACGAGTGTGGACGGATGACGTCTGAACAATCGCGGCCAGCCAGACGGTCTCCACGGCCTCGGGAAGGCCCTTGACTCCGTCGCAGACCAGCATCAGCACGTCGTCCAGGCCGCAGTGGCACGCCCCGGCTTTGTCAGAGCTGCTCCCGCCCTCCCCGGCACCACCCGGATCAGACTGCTCTCAGCTCCACCTCTCTGCTACGACAGGGCAGACGGCGAAGGTCTTTCACCCCCACTCGAATCACAGCGGCTCACAGCGCGCGCCGTTTATTAGACACTCCCAAGCCCGGTTGAGGATCGCTCGACAGCAATTACCGGCCGCCACAAGAATCATCACGACGTTGCTCGGAATCTCTTATTGCAGCCGCACTATGATCGTGAAATCGAATCCATTATAATCGTGCAAGAGTGCGACATTCCGCGAATAACTCCGCTTGCAATGATCGAAGAAGAATAGCGGGTCGCCATAATAAAGATCGCCTCGCATGCGCTCCGGGTCTGAATACGACGTAAGCATGTTAAACGCGAATCCCTTCACGCTCACCGCCGCCATATGCTCGATCTCCTCAATGACATGCTCCTGCCACATTGCCGAATCGAAGCCAAGCTTGATATTGAAGACGCCGCTAGCGACGGTGTAGTCGGCCGCGCTCAGGTCGGTATAGTTGGCGACAAACCGTACCCGAATGTCATCGGCATAAAGCGCCTCACCGTGCGACCGCATCGCTTCCGATATGTCGAATCCGCAGTATGTAAAGTCACTCCAGCGAGTCGTCAAGAACTCTGCCAGCGCGCCGTAGCCACTACCATAATCGTTGATCGAAAAGACCTCGTCGCCATCGATCACCTTGAGCAGTTGTTCGAAACGAATAATTTGAGCATTCACCCCCGTGAAATCCACACCCTCAGGCGTTGCACCATGCGTCTTGACCTTGTCTGCGAAGTAGGTCTCAACGTCACGCAGTATCTCCTTCATCCTAACTCCTTGTTTCCGAGTCTGCGGAAGACAGTTAGAAGGCTGGTGCTACCATATTAAAATAAGATCCAGGACACTGACATGACGGTCGAAGGGTGGATAGAGCTGTGGATACTCCGGGTAATCCGAATGTCGAACCACTCGGCAATCGCTCACTCTTCACACCTTCGACCTTGTAATCCATTAACCAGCTCAACGGCGTACCTATCTCGAGTATCTCAGAGCAGCGCGGTAGCCGTTCAGCCTGAGTCAGCAGCTGTGGGTCTGGTTTGCCCTTGATTGTCTGAGTTGATCTTGTAATGTCTGTCCGGGATCGTGGTTGCTTGTGTCCTTTGGTCTGCCACCGGTGCCTGCAGATGCGACGCGCGTGCCGTTGTGGGCCGAGTTGGTGGCACAGCGGGAAGTCAACGCGCGGCTGCGTCAGGTGATCAACCGCGCCGCCAGGTCGCCGAGGCCCAGGCTCCGCCGTTGATGCGGCTCGGCGAAAATGCCCGGGGCTGCTTATCGAAAGTGTCCACTTGGTTGGTCGTTAGAGTATGGCTTTAGCTGTGCTTTGTCACGGACCGTGACGGCGTGTTGACTGCCGCGGATGTGACGAGCAGGTTGATGACCGCGACCGGTTGGTGGCAGTTAGGGCAGTTCTGCGCTGGGCTTGGGAGCTGGTTACCGCCGTACCCGGCGACGTATCCGTCGTAGTGGTGCGTGGCGGCGTTCGCCGTACTCGCCGTACTCGCCGTACTCGTCACCGTGGTGGGTGTGGTGGCCTGGTCCACCGATGATGTTGGGCCTGCCGGTGTTGCTGGTGGCTCGATCGCCGTCGCGGTTGCTGACTCGCCACCAGCGGGCTTTGCAGATCGGGTCGCAGAACCGTCGCCTCGGGTTGCGGCTGGTCCAGGTGAACGGGGTGCCGCAGGTCGCGCAGAGGCGGGTGGCGGTGCGGGGTGGTTTGGCGCGGGTCACGAGCTGGCCTTTGTCCGGGTTTCGGTTGCTGGCGTCTTGGCGCCGATGGTGACGGTGTGCAGGGCGTTGGCGCGGGCCTGGTGTGAGCGCATCCGGTAGGAGGGGCCGTCGATGCCGGGCCTTCCTCCGAGGTGTGGACCCTGAGCGTCCTGGATCATGGAGGTCTGGGGTGAGAGGGGTCCTGCGTGGCGATGAAGGTCTACTCCGAGGAGTTCAAGGCCGACGCGGTGGTGTTGTATCTGTCGGACCCGACGCAGACGTATGCGTCGGTGGCCAAGGATTTGGGCGTCAACCGAGAGACTGCGGTTGTGGGTCAAGCAGGCGCGGGCCGGGCAGGCAGGTGAGGCCGGGCAACAGGGGGCGGATGCTGCCCCGATAGCCTCGGACGCCGTGCTTGAAGAGGAGAACCGGCAGCTCCGCAAGAAGGTGCGGGAGCTGGAGGCCGAGCGGGACATCCTGCGCCGGGCGGCCAAGTATTTCGCGGGAGGGACGAACTGGTGAGCCGCTTTCAGTTCGCCTGGGACCACCGCGACCTGTTCAGCGTCAAGCGGCTGTGCCATGTCCTGCGGGTGTCGAGGTCGGGCTACTACCGGTGGCGTGAGGCACGGGAGGCCAGGGAGGCGCGGCTGGCCGCCGACCAGACGCTGGCCGAACAGATCCGGCAGATCCACGCCGAGCACGACGGAACGTACGGGTCGCCGCGGGTGATGGCCGAGCTGCGCGATGCGGGCCGCAAGGCCAACCACAAGCGCGTCAGACCTATCGGGGCAAGCGCACGGGCGATCTCTTCGTGCAGTGCTTCGACGTCGCTTCGGGGGCCGTGCACGAGCACGACGAAGTCGTCGCAGTAGCGGACGATCCGCCAGCTCGGCAGGCCCTTGCGGCGTCGCCCGGCGCGTTGGCTGGTGGTCCTCATCTGCCCGCCGTTCTTCCACGGCCCGTGCAGGTGCTCATCGAGTACCGACATGGCGATATTGAAGAGCAGTGGGGAGAGGATCCCGCCTTGCGGCGTGCCGGTGTGGGTGTCCTTGTTCTCGTCGAGTTCGGTGAGGACCCCGGCCTTCAAAAACGCCTTCACCAGCGCCAGCACGCGCTTGTCTTTGACTCGTGCCCGCACCCGATCCATAAGGGCCGAATGTGACACGTTATCGAAGGCCGCTTCGATGTCCGCATCCAGCACCCACCGGTAGCCGTTGGTGCCGAACATGTGGATCTCCGCGATCGCGTCCTGGGCGCGCCGCTTGGGCCGGAACCCATAGGAGACCGGCTGGAAGTCGGCCTCGAAAATCGGTTCCAGCACCAGCTTCAGCGCCGCCTGGACCACCCGGTCCGCCATCGTCGGTATCCCGAGGCTGCGGACCTTCCCCGACCCGCCCGGCTTGGGGGTCGTGCGTTCCCGCACCGGCAGCGGCCG
>JBJMIW010000300.1:0-5670 GCA_045806665.1 Actinoallomurus sp. | reverse complement strand
TCGCCGCCGCGGTACACATGCAGTGTCGGGACGGACGTGATCTTGTACCGCCCGGGCACACTGGGGTTGTCCTCGATGTTGAGCGGGACGACCTCGATCTTGTCGTCGTACTCGTCGGCGAGTTGCTCCAGCTCGGAGGCCAGGAGGCGGCACGGCCCGCGCCTCAGCACCGAGGATCGCACCCCCGCGTCTACCGTGTCTATCCGGCGTCGTCACCGTGCTCCCGCCCGACACCGCACCGCCGGCCGCAGCGTGCGCCGACGCCAGATCAGTAGTGGTTGATCACACGTAGATGTCCTGTCGATCGGCAGATGGTTGATTGGAAACCGGGGTCGGTCGGAATCGCGCTATCGGCGTCGGCGGAGCTCCCACGAAACACATCTGACCCCGACCCCATCCAGAAGAATGGACGTGCGATGGCATTGGCTGCATGTCGGTCCAGCGGCCGCGAGCCGCTCGTCGCGGTGGGTCGCGTGTGACCGGCGTCGTCGGGCGCGAGACGCCACGAATGTCGGTCGAGTGCCGGTCTCGTGGCGCGGACGCCCAGGTCGCCACTGACGGACGGTCGTGCCGTGCGCCTCAGGCGGTGCTGGAGACACTGACGCCGAGTGCGACGTTCCTGGTCGTCACCATCGACCAAGGTGGTGAGGCGCAGGCACGTCAGCTGCTCGCGGATCTGGAGGGGCTCACGCGATCCGTCAGATCTCGAGTCCCGGAGGGTCGTCTGAGTTGTGTCGTCGGCATCGGTTCCGACGCCTGGGACCGCTTGTTCACCGGGCCGCGCCCCGCCGAACTCCACGAGTTCCCCGAACTTGTGGGACGCAGGCGTGCTGTCTCGACTCCCGGGGATCTGCTCTTCCACGTCAGGGCAACGCGGAGTGACCTCTGTTTCGAGCTGGTCGCCGAGGTCATGAGCCGTTTGCGCGACGCAGTGACCGTTCGTGACGAGGTGGTCGGTTTCCAGTATTTCGACGAACGAGACCTCTTGGGATTCGTTGACGGCACGGAGAACCCGATCGGCCAAGCGGCGTGTAGCGCCGTGCTGGTCGGCGAGGAGGACCAGGCCTTCGCCGGCGGCGCCTACGTGGTGGTCCAGAAGTACCTGCACGACCTGAACGCCTGGACAGCGCTGTCCGTGGAGGAGCAGGAGAGAGTCATCGGCCGCTCGAAGGCCGCCAACATCGAGCAAGACGAGGCCAGCCAGGCGCCCGACTCACACGTCGCCCTGAACAAGGTCATCGCCCCGGACGGCACCGAAAGACAGATCCTGCGCGACAACATGCCCTTCGGAAGCGCAGCGCACGGTGAGCACGGAACCTACTTCATCGGGTATACGCGCTCACCCTCCGTGATCGAGCAGATGCTACGCAACATGTTTCTGGGTACCGCCTCCGCCGACCACGACAGGATCCTGGATTTCTCTGAGGCCGTCACAGGCACGCTCTTCTTCGCGCCCAGCGCCACCTTCCTCGACGACCCACCGGAGCTCCCGAAAGCCACGGCCGGCGCCGACCCTGCCAGCACCCCGTCCGTAACCGGTACCGGCCAGGCCGGCTCCCTCAACATCGGCAGCCTCCGAAGGAGTCCCAACCCATGAACAACTTGCATCGTGAACTGGCCCCCATGTCCGCTGCCGCCTGGACCGACCTCGAATCCGAGGCGCGCCGGACCTTCGAGCGCAACATCGCCGGCCGTCGTCTCATCGACGTGCCTGAAGCGGCCGGGATCGAGCTGGCCGCGGTGCCCACCGGACATCTCGATCCCGTGGACGCGCCATGCGACGGGGTGCTCGCGCACCTGCGGCGCTCGAAGCCCGTCGTCGAGTTGGAGGTCTCCTTCACCGTGGACCGGCGGCAGGTCGACGACGTGGAGCGGGGCGCCAGGGACCCGGATTGGCAACCTGTCAAGGACGCCGTGCGTCGCATGGCCTTCGCTGAGGATCGCGCGGTCTTCGAGGGCTATCCGGCGGCAGGGATAACCGGGTTGCGCGCGAGCTCTTCCAACGCGTCCATCGCACTGCCCGCTGATCCGCGAGACTACCCCGAAGCGATCAGTCAAGGGCTCTCCGCGCTCAGGCTCGTCGGCGTGGACGGACCCTACGCCCTGGCTCTGAGCGCCGACGCGTACACGGCCGTCAGCGAGACCTCAGACCACGGCTATCCGATCCTCGAGCACCTCGTCCGCCTGCTGAAGGGCGACATCGTCTGGGCGCCCGCCATCGAAGGGGCGTTTCTGCTGTCGACACGCGGCGGTGACTACACCCTGCGCCTGGGGCAGGACCTGTCGATCGGCTATCGATCGCACGACGCCGAGACGATCGAGCTCTATCTCCGGGAGACGTTCACGTTCCTGGTCCATACCGCGGAGGCGGCCGTCGCACTCACCGACCAGTGACGGGAACCCACCGGCCACGGCACACGCCGGGGCCCCACCGATATTCCGAGGAGGGAGCGGCGTCTCTCCCGGCCCGGAGGCCGGGTCTCCGCGCCGCGCAAGCGATGAGAGCGAGCTTCCTGTGGCAGACCCTCGCCGAGGCACCCAAGAGCGAGACCATCCAGATCGAGGGGAACGTGTACTTTCCTCCGGGCGCCGTCACGCGCCACCTTCTGCGAGAGAGCGAGACTCCATATACCTGTCCGTGGAAGGGCGTCAGCCAGTACTACGACGCCGTCCTCGAGGGCGGAGTGGCACACGATGTCGGATGGAGCTACCCCGAGCCACTGCCCAGCGCGATCAGGGCCGTGGGAAGGGATTTCTCCGGCTACGTGGCGTTCAGCCCCAAGGTGACCATCGAGGAGTTTCCGTCCGCCGGACCCGCGGAGGTGGCATGACGGCCCGAATCCCTGAAAGAGACCGTACGGACCAGAAGCCACGACCGGCAACGCGCCCCGTTTCAGCGCGGGCGGTGCGGACATCGCACCACCAGGGAGCGTGACGCGGTGACCGACGCCGACGTGATTTTCGACCTCGTGGTCCTCGGCGGCGGCAGCGGCTACGCCACGGCGCTGCGTGGAGCGCAGCTCGGGTTGAGCACGGCACTCGTCGAGCGGTACGAGCTCGGCGGAACCCGTCTCCACAACGGCTGCATCCCCACCAAGGTCCTATTGCATGCGGGCAAGATCGCCGATCAGGCACGCGACGCGGCGGAGTTCGGCGTGGTCGCCTCCTTCGACCGCATCGACGTGCAGGCGCCGCGGCGCTACAGGGACGAAGTGGTGACCCGCCTCTGTCAGGGCTGACCGGCCTAGTCGAAGCGCGGAACATCACCGACATCGTGGAGGACGGACGTCTCTCGCTCCCCACGTCAGTGGACGTGGGCGGACGGCAAGGAGTTCGAGGCCGAGATCCTCCTTGTCGCGGTCGCCCGCGGCCCGGTATCCACCGGCCTGGGGTACGAGCAGGCCGGAGTCACTCCGGTCCGCGGCTATGTCCTGGTCGACGAATACATGCGCACGCGCGTGCCGACCATCTCCGCCATCGGTGACCTCGTGCCGACACCCCAGCTGGCGCATGTCGGCTTCGCCGAGGGCATCCTCGTCGCGAATCGTCTGGCCGGCCGGCGGTCCCGGTCGATGACGACGGCGTGCCGCGGGTGACCTACAGCCGCCCCCAGGTCTGTCTCCGTCGGCCTCGCCGAGGCCAGAGCCAAAAAGGTCCTTCGAAGCACTTCTGGAGCATGAGATGAGCCCTGCGGACCCGCTGACAAGCCTCGCCGCGCAAGGAGTGTCGATCTGGCTGGACAACATCAGCCGAGACCGGCTGAGTAACGATGGCCTTGCCGAACTCATGACAAGAAGGCACGTCGTCGGAGTGACCAGCAACCCCACCATCTTCGAGAAGGCACTGAACGGCAGCGTCGCCTACGACGGTCAGGTACAGGACCTCGCGATCCGCGGAGTAGCCGTGGAGGAGGCGGCCCGGCTACTGACCAGCTATGACATCCGCTGGGCCTGCGATGTGCTTCGTGGCGTCTACGACCAGACCGGCGGCCTCGACGGGCGGGTATCGATAGAGGTCGACCCGCGAGTCGCCGACGACACCGCTAAGACCGTCGCCGAAGCGCGCGCCCTGTGGTGGCTCGTCGCTCGGCCGAATGTGATGATCAAAATACCGGCCACTCAGGCCGGGCTGGCAGCCATCACCGCCGCCACGGCTGAGGGGATCAGCGTCAACGTGACACTGATCTTCAGCCTGGACCGTTACGACCAGGTCATGGACGCCTATCTCACTGGTCTCGAGCAAGCTCATGAGGCTGGTGTCGATCTGTCCGCAATCCGGTCCGTTGCCTCGTTCTTTGTCTCCCGTGTCGACGTGGAGGTCGACACACGCCTGGCCAAGATCGGCACCGAGAAGGCCCGCAGGTTGCGCGGTCAGGCGGGCGTGGCGAATGCTCGCCTGGCCTATCGCCGCTTCGAGGCAGTCCTCGGATCCGAACGTTGGCGCCGTCTGGAGGCCGTCGGCGCCCATCCGCAACGCCCGCTGTGGGCGTCGACGGGCGTCAAGAACCCGGAATACCCCGACGTCCTGTATGTGACCAGTCTGATCGCACCGAACGTCGTCAGTACCATGCCCGAGCCCACCCTCGACGCGGTCGCCGACCACGGGCAGATCAGTCCGGACACGGTGACCGGCATGTACGACCAAGCAGAACAGGTTATGGCAGGCCTCGCTGAGGTTGGGGTCGAGTACGACGAAGTCGTAGAACTGCTTGAACGCGAAGGCGTCCGCAAGTTCACCGACGCCTGGACACTGCTGCTGCGGCACTTGGAGGAATCCCTCACCGCAGCCGCCGCCAGGCGAACCGCCAGCCCCCAACCTTCGGGCATCATGTGAAAGCGATCAGTGAGCCGCGGGACCGTGGTTGGTGAGTCTGGCCTGGAGTTCGGGATAGGGCACGGCCGCCGGTAGAGCACGGTCCTGCCGGATCGAGTGGGTTACCTCGACGGGCTCCAGGCCATGAAGGACCGTGGCGATCTCCGGCGCAACGCGGACTTGGACCATCTCACGCACGTGCTCATGGCCGCCTTTCAGCGCGGCATGCTGCTCACTCAGGCCGACCGTGACCACGCTGCGCCGCGCGACGCCCTGTACGGAGCCATCGCCTACGTCGAGTCCCACGCCTCACGCCGACCCGCGCCCAGCACTGACACGCCGACCGAACTCTGCGGACCGGTAGCTGGAGATGGACCGCAGGGTTCCGTGTTGTGGGCTCGCCTGCCCTTTCACTTGTAGCCTTGTGTCGTGGCGGATCACGAGGGCGGCAGCGGAGTGGCTCAGCTGACGAGGCGGGGAGCGGCCACCAGAGCCCGAATTCTGCAGGCGGCCGCCCAACTGATGTACGCCCGAGGCGTGGCGGCGACCAAGCTCGACGACGTCAGAGCTGTCAGCGGCACCAGTAAGTCGCAGTTGTACCGCAACTTTCCAGATAAAGGAGCCCTGGTACGCGACGTCATCGCATTGCAGGCCCAGCAACTGCTGGCCGACCAGCACCAGCGGCTCCGCTCGCTCCGGGGGCTTGAACGGTGGCGAGATGCGATGGTCCAAAATAACGCGCTGCGCAACGGCTCCTATGGGTGCCCGCTCGGTTCCCTAGCGAACGAATTGGCCGAGCAGTCCGCTGAGGCACGTATCGCGCTAGCCGAGCACTTCGGGACGTGGAAGTCCCTCTTG
>JBJMIW010000299.1:0-25159 GCA_045806665.1 Actinoallomurus sp. | reverse complement strand
TTCAAGGCCGGTTCGGATTTCAAGAACATGGTGGCCGGGGCGAAGAAGAAATAACGGCGTGCCCACGGCGCCCGGTGAGACGAAGGTCTGCCGGGCGCCGTTGTGGTCGTCGGGGCCGCCTCCGGGACGGCGGAGGGCCGCCTTAGGGCAGCGGGAAGGTCGACAGCGTGATGACCGTGATGCGGTCGTCGTCGACCGCGAGGTTGACCCGTTGCCCGAACCTCAGCAGCCGGAGGCCGCCCGCTTCGAACGCCGTCGTGTCGAAGGCCATCTCGCTCCCGTCGTCCAGCAGCACGCTGCCGGTCCGCGTCTCGGCGTCGTACGCCTTCACCGTGCCCTGCATGCCGCACAGACTAGACGTCGCCGGGCGCAGACCGGCAGGGCACCGGCAGCAGCGGGGCCACCGAGGCCGTCCACGGCCCGACCCCGAGAGCGAGCGCGGCACGCAGGTCGTCGATTGTGTCGACGTCCTGGCGCACGCTGAGGACGTCCTCCAGCGGCAGCTCACGCGCGCCCAGGTCCCGGTGCCGGGCCCGGGAGTCCGTCCCGAACGCCGGTGCGAACACCGCCCCGGGCCGCGCCGTGTACAGCGTCGTGCCGACACCGGCGAGGTCGGGCAGGAAGGCGTTCGGTGCCTCTTCGGCGGCTTCCAGCACCCGGTCGAGTTCGGCGGGCCGCAGGGCCGGCAGGTCGGCCGACAGCGCGCCGACACCGGCCTCCGGCGCCAGCAGCCGCGCCCGCTCGACGCCATGGACCACGGCCGGGTTCAGCCCGGCGTCAGGTTCGTCGGGCACGATATGGGCGCCGAGCGCCGCCAGTTCGGGCGCCGCGACCAAGTCGTCGGTGACCACCACGACCCCTCGCACCCGCCGACACCGCAGCGCTGCGGATACGGTGTCGGTCGCGACGGCCAGCGCCAGCCGCTCGCGGTGCGGGCCGGCGGCGCCGGACAGCCGTGACTTCGCGCGGGCCAGCGGCTTGACCGGCACGACGAGCATCCACGTAAGGCGATGGGTACCAGACATCGTGGGTCGACACTACGCGGAAGCAACCGCGACACTTGACGACACCCCCGGCGCGACCGGGACGAAGTGAGGAGGAGGCCATGGACCACTCGCCCGTCTGGCGTGCGATCGTCGTGGGGATCCTGCGCCCGCTGCTGTTCACGCTGTTGAAGCGGGACTGGAGGGGGCGGGACAACGTCCCGCGGAAGGGCGGAGTGATCATCGCCGCCAATCACCTGTCCTGGTCCGACCCGCTGGCGCTCGCCCACTTCATCTACAAGGCCGGCCGCTTCCCCGTCTACCTGGCCAAGAGCGGGCTGTTCAAGGCCCCGGTGATCGGCCGCATCATCCGCCGGACCGGGCAGATCCCGGTGTACCGCGAGCGGTCCGACGCGGCGCTGGCGCTCCGCGACGCCGACAAGGGGCTGCGGGCGGGAGAGTGCGTGATCTTCTATCCGGAGGGCACCTGCACCCGGGACCCCGACCTGTGGCCCATGAGCGGCAAGACCGGTGCCGCGCGGATGGCCCTGACCACCGGCGTCCCGGTGATCCCTGTGGCGCACTGGGGCGCGCAGGAGCTCTGGCCGTACGGCACGAAGAGGTTCCGGCCGTTCCCGCGCAAGACCATGCACGTCATCGCCGGGCCGCCGGTCGACCTGTCGAAGTACGAGGGCCGTCCCCTCGACACGGAGACGCTGAACGCCGCGACCGCGGACATCATGCGGGCCATCGCCGGCCTGCTCGCGCAGCTGCGCGGTGAGCCCGCGCCGGAGGAGCTGTACGACCACCGGGCGGCCACCCGGGCCAAGCGCGCCGGCGAGACGAGCGACACGGCCGACACCGAGGGGACCGACAGCGGCAAGGAGGCCAAAGCCTCTTGAAGATCGCGGTACTCGGGGCAGGATCATGGGGCACCGTCTTCGCCAAGGTGCTGGCCGACGCGGGCGGGGACGTCACGGTCTGGGGGCGCCGCGCCGAGCTGGTCGGGGCGATCAACGACCGGCGGGAGAACCCCGACTATCTACCGGACGTACGGCTCCCGGATCGGCTGCGGGCGACCACCGACGTCGCCGAGGCCCTCGACGGCGCGGCGTACGTCATGCTGGCCGTCCCTGCCCAGACCCTGCGGTCGCGCCTGGTGGGGTGGCGGCCGCTGCTGCCCGCCGACGCGGTGCTGGTAAGCCTGATGAAGGGCATCGAGCTGGGCACCTGCAAGCGCATGAGCGAGGTGATCCGCGAGGTGGCGGGCCTGCCCGAGGACCGGGTCGCGGTGATCTCCGGTCCGAATCTCGCCCGCGAGATCGCCGTCGAACAGCCGTCCGCCACGGTCGTGGCGTGCGTCGACGAGCCGACCGCGCAGAAGTTGCAGCTGGCCTGCATGACTCCGTACTTCCGGGCCTACACCAGCCCGGACGTGGTCGGCTGTGAGCTCGGCGGTGCCGTCAAGAACGTCATCGCGCTGGCCGTCGGCATCGCGGCGGGGATGGGCATGGGGGACAACGCGCGGGCCATGCTGATGACCCGGGGCCTGGCCGAGATCGCCCGGCTCGGTGCGGCGCTCGGCGCCGATCAGCACACCTTCGCCGGCCTGGCGGGGATGGGCGACCTCGTGGCCTCGTGCAGTTCGCCGCTGGCCCGCAACCGTACGTTCGGCGAGAACCTCGGCCGGGGGATGAGCCTGGAAGAGGTCGTGAAGATCACCCGCCAGACCGCCGAGGGTGTCAAGTCCTGCGACGCGGTCCTGGAGTTGGCCCGGAGGCACGGCGTGGAGATGCCGATCACCGAGGCCATCGTCGCCGTCATGCACGGCGGGCTCAGCCCCGCGGACGCCGCCCGCCTGCTGATGTCCCGGACCCCGAAGCCCGAACGGTACGGCGTCTGACCGCCGGGCTCGGAAATCCCTGAATGGGGATGAATGTCCCAGGGCCGAAAATGCCGGTAGGGTCGGTGGCTGCGACTGTCGGTGCAGGTGGGAAGAGGTGGATCGATGAGCAGGATCCGGGTCGCCGTCGTCTTCGGCGGGCGCAGTTCGGAGCATGCGATCTCCTGTCTCACCGCGGGCAGCGTGATGGCGGCGCTCGACCAGGACCGCTACGAGGTCATCCCGATCGGCATCGCGCGCGACGGCCGCTGGGTCCTCGCCTCCGGGCAGCGGCTCGCCATCGAGGACGGCCGGCTGCCGGAGGTCGCCGATGGCGGGCTGCCGCTGGCGCTGCCGTTCGACCCGGAGAGCCGGGGCCTGGTCGTCGTGGAGCCGGGGGAGGTGCCGCGCACGCTCGGCGACGTCGATGTGGTCCTGCCGCTCCTGCACGGCCCGTACGGCGAGGACGGCACGATCCAGGGCCTCCTGGAGTTGGCCGGGGTGCGCTATGTCGGCGCGGGTGTGCTCGCCAGTGCGGTCGGCATGGACAAGGCGTACATGAAGATGGTCTGGCAGAGCTGCGGCCTGCCCGTCGGTCCGTACGTCGTCGTCAAGGACCGGCAGTGGCGGCGGGAGCGCAAGCAGGTCGTCGACGAGATCAAGGAGCTCGGCTGGCCGGTGTTCGTGAAGCCGGCGCGGGCGGGCTCGAGCATGGGCATCTCCAAGGTCGAGTCGGAGGACGCCCTGGAGGCCGCGGTCGAGGCCGCGCGCGAACACGACCCCAAGGTGATCGTCGAGGCGGCGATCCCGGGCCGTGAGATCGAGTGCGGAGTGCTCGAGGGACTGGACGACGGCCCGGCCGAGGCCAGCCTGCCCGCCGAGGTGCGCGTGGGCTCCGGCCATGACTACTACGACTTCGAGGCCAAGTACCTCGACGACGGCCTCGCGCTCGACATCCCGCCGCGGCTGCCGGCCACCGTGATCGAAGAGGTCCGCCGGCTGGCGGTGGAGGCGTTCGACGCGCTGAGCTGCGAGGGGCTCGCCCGGGTGGACTTCTTCTACACCCCGGACGGCAGGTTCATCCTCAACGAGATCAACACGATGCCCGGCTGCACGCCCGCCTCGGCGTTCCCGAAGATGTGGGCGGCGACGGGCCTGGACTACCCGGCCCTGGTCGACCGCTGGATCCGTACGGCCCTGGCCCGCCCGCTGGGCCTCCGTTAGCCCACCGTTAGCCCCGCGGGCGCGGTCCGGTCGGCCCCGGGCGAACGCTCGGGACCGCCCGGCGCGGGCCTCAGCAGGCGTTCAGCATGCTGATCAGCGCCGTTTCAACGCCGGCCTCTGCCGCGTACGGTGCCCTGCCGCTTCTGCCACACCCCCAGGTCCCACAGGTATCGCGCTCATGACCGTCAGGGGCCGGTGAAGGTCCGTTGACAGGGGTTTAAGCGCCGCGAAACCACCCCGAAACAGCACCAAGTGCACCATTGACGTGTGCCAGCGTCGGCCTAGGGCTCGCGCGCACGCGCGAAGGAGGAGGTGAGGGCCTAGCGGATAGCGTTCGGATACCGTCAGGAGGCACCGACGCCCGGGGGGAGCGACTCGTCTCCCGCTCCCCCCGGCGTTTCCTGCGTAGTCTTCTCGTCGAGGTGACCGCGTCAGGCGGCCAAGGGGGCGTCCATGCGCTGGGCCATCTCGCGCATGCGGCGCAGGGCGGCCAGCTCCATCTGCCGGACCCGCTCCGCGGACACGCCGAGGCGGCTGGCGATCTCCCGGCGGCTGTGCTCGGTGCCGTCCTCCAGGCCGAACCGCGCCCGTAGCACCACGGCCTCCCGCGGCTCCAGGCGCTCCAGCATGTCGTCGATGATCTCCAGTTGGGCGCTCGCCAACGCCTCGTCCTCGGGCGACGGCGTGGTCTCGTCCGCGAGGAGGTCGCCGAGTGAGGTCTCCTCGTCCTCGCCGACCACCGCGTCCAGGCTGGCGGGCGTACGGTCCCAGCGGTCCAGTTCACCGATGCGCTCCACCGGCAGGTCCAGCTCGGCGGCCAGCTCCTCGTTGGTCGGCTCCGAGCCGGTCAGCAGGACGAGCTCACGGCGAGCCTTGCGCAGGCGGTTGACGTCGGTGTGCACGGCGCCCGGCAGCCGTACGGACCGGGACGAGTTGGCCAGTGCCCGGCCGATGGCCTGCCGGATCCACCATGTCGCATAGGTGGAGAACTTGAAACCTCGTCGGGGATCGAAGCCCTCGACGGCCCGGATCAGGCCGATCGTGCCCTCCTGGATCAGGTCCAGCAGGCTAAGGCCGTCCGTGGGATACCGCCGGGCGACACTGACGACGAGGCGGAGATTGGCCAGGATGAAGCGGTCCTTGGCGGCGTCACCCCGGGCCGCGACCTCTTCCAACTCCTCGCGGGTCGCCCGTTCCGGCAGCGTGCCCTCGTCGAGATGGTTGTGGGCGAGCAGCCCGGCCTCCATGGCCAGGGCCAGCTCGATCTCCTCTTCGGCGCTCAACAGCGGCGTGGCGGCGATCTCGTCCAGATAGGCCCCGAGCAGATCGCCGTCGGCCGCCCGTCCCGGCCGCCTGACGCGCCTGCTGTCGTTCGTGGTCGCCGCCATGGCCACCTCGCTCTCACATCGAATCCCAAACGGATCAACGCGGATCTGCCCTCTGCTGTTCCGCGATACCCGATTGCGGGCACCCTCAACATGGCAGAGAGCACCCGCGGTGTTCCCGCGAGTGCTCCGTGCAGAGGTGCGTCGTGGCGACCGTGACGTGACCGGTCTCAGACGCGGACGGCCTGGACCTCGAGCTGGATGTCGACCTTGTCGCCCAGCAGCGCCTTGTCACCGGACAGCGGCACGTTGAACTCGATGCCGTAGTCCTTGCGGGAGAGGGAGCCGGTGGCGGTGAAGCCGGCGCGCGTGCCGCCCCACGGGTCCTCGCCGATGCCGTTGAACTCGACGTCCAGCGTGATCGGGCGGGAGATGCCCTTGATCGTGAGCTCGCCGTCGACCAGGTTCTTGTCGCCCTCGATGCGGACGCCCTTGGTCTCGAACTTCATGGTCGGGTGGTCCTCGACGGCGAGGATGTCCTTGGACCGGATGTGGGCGTCGCGGTCGGCGTTGCGGGTGTCGATCGAGTTGAGCTGGATCTCGGCGATGACCGTGGAGGCCAGGATGTCCTCGGCGATCTCGACGGAGCCGGAGAACTCGGTGAAGGAGCCCCGCACCTTGGACATGAGGTGACGGATGCTGAAGGTGACCTCGGAGTGGGCGGGGTCGATGTTCCAGGTGCCAGCGGTCAGGCCCAGCTCGGCGGCGGTAACGCTCATGATCGCTCCTGTGCTTGAAAGTTCAACGACTTGCGATGGCGAGTTTAGTTGAAACTTCAACTGATCACAACCCCGCACCCAGGTACTACCCGGAGGGTGGTGCCCGTTTCCGAACCTATGACACGGTCAGGACGATCTTTCCTCGCGTACGCGGGGACGCGGAAACGGTGGGAACCGGGGATCGGCGAGGCGGCCAGGGACGAAGTCACGGCCGTCTCTTCTATCGACCGCAGTCCCGGCGATGGATGGGGAGCACGACATGCCGGGTGCGCCGTTCGCCGAGGACGCTGACGTCGAGGCTGTCGCTGCCGGGAGGCGGCACCGCCGGCGAAGCGGTCGGGGACGTCCGCGGTTCGCCGCCCTGGGACGTGCACCCGGCCGCGAGCGCCGCGATCCCGAGGCGCCCGACCGTACGGCAGATCCCCGCACCGAAGCGCGGCCGGGCGGCGGCCTCGTACGGGCTCGGTGCATGGCTGAGTGGCAGAGGCCTCACGCTGATCACCTCGTCGTCGCCGGACGGGCTGATGCGCTCCGTCGATCATCTCCGCGAGGTCCTGACCTCGCTCGGCTCCGGGGGAGCGTCAGTGGCGGTCGATCTCACCCTTCTCGACCGTCTCGTCCGGCGGTACCCAGAAGCCGCCAGGAAAAGCCTAGAGCTGGTGGCGGAAAGCGAATGCCCCGACAAAGGAAGGAACGACCTCTGATGGCCTTCGCGGAATCCTCGACCGGTCGGGAGGAGAAATGGCGGCCGTGCGGCGGCCGAAGGGCCGCCAAGCGACCGGGCATGCTGCGGTGGGAGCGCCGCTTCCCCGGAACGCCCGGCCAGGTGGGCGCGGCGCGTACGTTCGTGAGCCAGTTGTTCGCCGCCCCGACGGGACGTTCACCGTAGCGCTGTACCGCTGGACCACGTTCGGCGAGATTCACGTCATCGACGCCGGCGGTCTCAAGGAATCCCGGCTCCCGCAGCGGGATCCGGTCGGAGCCGCCCTCGCCGACGGGGCCGACCTCCCCGAGAGCGGGCTCGGCCTGTACGGCATTGGTGCCCTGGCCGACCAGTACGGCACCTACCGGCACCGAGACGGCAGCCGCGTGGTGTGGGCCCGGCTGCGGTTCAGCCGTACATCAGGATCGAGCGGACATCTATGACCGAAGCCGATCGGACCGGGGTCGGCGCGGAAACCACCCCAGATCACACGCCCCTGGGTGGCCCCTGCCTCCCACAGGCGTCTACTGAGCCGAGACATCGTCTCGGCTCAGTAGACAGCCAGGAACGCGATGCCTCGCCCAGCGGGCGCATCATCCTGAACACGATCGTCTCGCCCGGCCGGCGGCCGAATCCCTCCGTCAGGCAGCGGGGAGGCCGAGACATCCGACCACCGCAGGTCACTGTCAAGACCTTGGGAAAGGGTTTCCTGCTGACCGATACGGGATCGATGCCGGTCGTCACTCGGCGTCGCGGAGGCGACGCGCGGCGTCCTCAGGGCGGATGTCGTTGATGAACGCGCCCATGGCCGCCTCGGAGCCGGCGAGGTACTTCAGCTTGCTGGCGGCCCGCCTCATGCTGAAGAGCTGAAGGTGCAGGTAGGCCAGGTCCCGGTCGCGGAAGACGGGGGCCTGGTGCCAGGCGGAGACGTACGGCATCGGCACGCCGAACACCCCGTCGAGCCGCTTGAGCACGTCGACGTACAACGGGCCGAAGGCGTCACGCTCGGCCGCGGTCAGCGCGGTGAGGTCCGGCGCCTTCCGGTGCGGGAACAGATGGATCTCGAACGGCCAGCGAGCGGCCTCGGGGACGAAGGCGGTCCACAGGTCGTTGGCCGCGACCACCCGTACGCCGGCAGCCCGCTCGTCGGCCAGGACCTCCGCGAACAGGTCGCCGCCCGTACGCTCCCGGTGTTCGCGAGCGGACGCGAGCATCCGCTCGGTGCGGGGCGTCACAAAGGGGTAGCCGTAGATCTGGCCGTGCGGGTGGGTGAGCGTCGCGCCGATCTCGGCCCCGCGGTTCTCGAAACAGAACACCTGCTCGACCCCCGGCAGCGCGGACAGCTCCGCCGTCCGGTCGGCCCATGCCTCCATCACCATACGGACCTGGTCGCGGCCGAGCGCGGCGAACGATGCGTCATGGTCGGAGGAGAAGCAGACGACCTCGCAGCGGCCCAGCCCGGCCGCCCCCAGGCCCGGCGTCTCCGGCGGGCGGCCGGCGTACGAGGGGAAGCGGTTCTCGAAGACGACGACGTCGTAGTCGGCCGCCGGGATCTCGGTGGGCCGCCCCGGGACGGAGGGACAAAGCGGGCACTGGTCGCTCGACGGCAGGTGCGTGCGGTCCTGCCGGTGCCCGGCGATCGTCACCCACTCGCCGACCAGCCGGTCGCGGCGCAGCTCCGACGCGCGCGGCGGAGGCGGCAGCGTACGCGTGTCGATCGCCGACCGGTCCGCGTCGTCGCGCCGGTCGAAGTAGATCAGCTCGCGGCCGTCGCCGAGACGGGTCGAGGTGCGCTTCATCCGGCGTCCTCTCCGGCCCGTACGGTGCCGGCCTCGACGACGACCAGCTCACCGACCGTCTCGGACAGGCCCTTGCGGGCGTCGTCGCCGATGCCGGCGTCGGTGATGAGCACGTCGGCGTCGGCCAGTCTCGCGATCGTGGACAGGCCGACGGTGCCCCACTTGGTGTGGTCGGCGAGGACCGCGAGACGGCGGGCCGCGGCCACCATCGCCCGGTCGGTCTCGGCCTCCATGAGGTTCGGCGTCGTGAACCCGGCGCGGGTGCTCATGCCGTGCACGCCCAGCAGCAGCAGGTCCACGTTGAGGGATCGGATCGCGCTCAGCGCGACCGGGCCGACGAGCGCGTCCGACGGGGTGCGGATGCCGCCGGTGAGCACGATCGTCTGGTCCGCGCGGGCGGCCCGGTAGAAGACGTCGGCGATGCGCACCGAGTTGGTGACCACCGTGAGGTCGGGCACGTCCGTCAGGTGGTGGGCGAGGGTCCACGTGGTGGTGCCGGCGGACACGGCGACCGCCGTGCCGGGGCGTACGAGCTGGGCGGCGCGCCGGGCGATGGCCTCCTTCTCCTGCCGCTGGCGCACCGACTTGGCCGCGAATCCGGGTTCCTCGGTGGAGGCGGTGCCGACCGTGGTCGCGCCGCCGTGCACCTTGGTCACGAGCCCGCGCTCGGACAGCACCTCGAGGTCGCGGCGGATCGTCATGTCCGAGACGCCGAACTCGCGGACGAGGTCGGCGACGCGCACGCCGCCGCGCTGCTGGACCAGCTCAAGGATCGCCTGCTGCCGCTGCTGGGCGAGCATCGTCCCCCCTTCACGCGTCAGGGCACCGAGGGCAGCGTCCCCCCCGAAGCGACAGATGTCAACATCACTCAACACGTTATCGAATCGAGTCTTGTTGGTTCGTGTTGGGACTGGTACGAATGGCGGCAATCACGTGGTAACTGAACGGAAATCTCGGGGGCAGAGCCGGATTCTAAGCACCGGAAGGAAAGCAGAGCATGGCGCGGACACGCAGACTCGGCGGCGCCTCCATCGCGATCGCCGTCGCCCTCGGCCTTACCGCCTGTTCGTCAGGCAAGGAGAGCACCTCCCCCAACGCGAGCACGAAGGTCTCCGGAAAGATCTCGATCGCCTACCTGCAGAAGCAGGGGGACCAGCAGTACTTCATCGACGAGGCCCAGGGCGCTCAGGCCAAGGCCAAGCAGCTCGGGAACGTCGACGTCAAGGTCGTCAACCTCGGCAATGACACCAACAAGGCCGTCTCGGAGACCCAGGCGGCGATCGCCCAGAAGGCCACCGGCGTGATCATCGTGCCGCCGGACCCGGCCGTCGGCCCGCAGATCGTGCAGACGGCTGCCGCCGCCAAGGTGGCCCTGTTGTCCAGCGACGACCAGATCTGTAAGAACGGCACCGACCCGTCGAAGTGCCCCAAGGACCAGCTCGCGCCCCGCGTCGGCTTCTCCGGCACCCAGATGGGCACCCAGGTCGGGCAGCGCGCCGGCGAGGAGTTCAAGAAGGCGGGCTGGAAGGCCGCCGATACCGCGGTCATCGCCGCCTGGAAACAGGACGTGACCGTCTGCACCGACCGGGTCGTCGCCGCGCAGTCCGCGTTCGAGCAGGCCGCCGGGACCAAGGTCCGCGTCATCAAGGTCGGCACCGACAACACCCCGCCCGACGCCCAGTCGAAGACGGCCGCGGCCGTGTCCGGAAACCACTCGGTCAAGCACTGGGTGGTCTGGGGCTGCAACGACGAGAACGTGTCCGGCGCCGTCAACGCCATCCAGAACGCCGGCTACAAGGCCGCCGACATCGACGGCGTCGGCCTCGGCGCGTACCTCGCCTGCAAGGACTGGGGCTCCGGCAAGCAGACCGGGATGAGGGCCGCACTGTTCATCAACGGCTACGACGTCGGCGGGCTCGCCGTCCAGACGATGGTCGACTACCTCCGCAACGGCAAGGCCATGCCGCAGGAGGCCTTCGCCCCCACGAAGATGGTCGACCCGACGAACTGGCAGCAGTCCGGCGTCAAATGCACCTGACCCGCTGACCTGCCCAGCCCCTCAGCCTCCGCCCCTCCTGATGTCGCCGGCGCACCCGCCGGTCGATCGGGGCGGTGCGGCCGGCCAAGAGCCCGCCATGCCGTGGCGCCTCACCGTGCGCGATTCCACTAGAGGAGAAGATCGCATGCGCACAGTCCGTTCCCTCACCTCCGCCCTCGCCGCACTGGCGGTGGGCGCGGCGTCCGCCGTGGCGCTCGCCCTCACCTCCGCACCGCCGGCCGCGGCGCTCGACAACGGCCTGGCCCTGACCCCGCAGATGGGGTTCAACAACTGGAACGCCACCCACTGCGGCGCGGACTTCAACGAGGGCATGGTCAAGGGCATCGCCGACCTGTTCGTGTCCTCGGGCCTGAAGGACGCCGGCTACGAGTACGTCAACCTCGACGACTGCTGGGCCGAGCGCAACCGCGACGCGAACGGCGATCTGGTGCCGAACAAGACGCGGTTCCCGAACGGGATCCGGGCGGTCGCCGACTATGTGCACTCCAAGGGTCTCAAGCTCGGCATCTACAGCAGCGCGGGCACCCTCACCTGCGCGAACAGCATGCCCGGCGCACTTGGCCACGAAGAGCAGGACGCGAGGACGTGGGCGTCGTGGGGCGTTGACTATCTGAAGTACGACAACTGCAACAACCAGGGCGTGGACGCGATCCAGCGCTACACCAAGATGCGTGACGCGCTGAAGGCCACCGGCCGGCCGATCCTGTACGCCATCTGCGAGTGGGGTTCCAACAAGCCCTGGCTGTGGGCCAAGGACGTCGGCAACTCCTGGCGCACCACGGACGACATCAACGACAGCTACTCCTCGATGTTGTCGATCGTCCACCAGAACATGGGCCTGGCCCAGTACGCCGGGCCGGCGCACTGGAACGATCCCGACATGCTCGAGGTCGGCAACGGCGGCATGACCGACACCGAGTACCGCTCGCACTTCAGCCTCTGGTCGGTCATGGCGGCCCCGTTGCTGATCGGCACCGACCTGCGCAAGGCGTCCGCCGCGACCATGTCGATCCTCGAGAACAAAGAGGTCATCGCCGTCGACCAGGACAAGCTCGGCGTCCAGGGCGCGCCGATCAGCACCGAGGGCGGCCGCGACGTGTTCGCCAAGCGGTTGGCGAACGGCGACCGAGCGGTGGCGCTGTTCAACGAGGCTGACTCCCCGCAGCGGATCGTCACCTCCGCGAGCGCGATCGGCCTGCCCGAGGCGGCCGCGTACACGGTGCGCGACCTGTGGGCGCACACCACGCACGAGACGGCCGGCACGATCGCCGCGACCGTCCCGGCGCACGGCACCGTGATGTACCGGGTCGCCGCGGACCGGTCCTGGGCGAAGTACCCGCCGGCCGTGGACCTCGGCATCGGCCTGCCGGTGGCCTACCCGGGCGCGCTGCCCATCGTCCAGCCCGGTGAGGACGCCACGGTGACCAGCACCGTCGCCAACGCCGGCCGCCGGCCCGCGCTGCACGTCAGCGCCACGCTGACCGGCCCCGACGGCTGGACGGTCAAGGCCGCCTCGGCGCGGACGAGGCCGGCACTGCCGACCGGCGAGTCACTGACCACGAACTGGACGGTCCGGCCCCCGGCCGACGTCACACCAGGAAAGTACGAGCTGACCGCCCGGGCCGAGACCGCCGGCGAGACCCTGACGAGCACCGTCCAGGTCACGGTGCAGAAGCTGACCGCGCCGCCGTCCGGCACCTCCTACCTCAGCGACCTGACGTGGGTGCGCTCGACGAACGGCTGGGGCCCGGTCGAGAAGGACCGGAGCAACGGCGAGACCGGGGCCGCCGACGGGAACCCAATCACCATCAACGGCACCGTCTACCAGAAGGGCCTGGGCACGCACGCGCCGAGCACGGTCGAGTACTACCTCGCCAAGCGCTGCACGGCGGTGTCCGCCGACGTCGGCGTGGATGACGAGAAGACGAAGAACGGCTCGGTCACCTTCGAGATCTGGGCCGACGGCACCAAGGTCGCCGACAGCGGCCTGCTCACGACGGCCGACCCGGCCAAGCGTCTGACCGCGGACGTCTCCGGCGCCCAGTTCGTCCGGCTGATCGTCACCGACGGCGGCAACGGCGTGGACAGCGACCACGCCGACTGGGCCGACGCCAAGGTCACCTGCTCCTGACCATCACGCGGGGCGGCCTCCGGGCCGCCCCGCCCTCGCACGCCGCCCGGCCGCCGGCCGGGGAGGAGGCCACATGACGGAACTCCGGGCCGTGGGGATCTCCAAGCGGTTCGCCGGGGTGCGCGCCCTCGACGACGTCACGCTGGACTTCCCCGGCGGTGCCGTCACCGCCCTCATGGGCGAGAACGGCGCCGGGAAGTCCACCCTCATCAAGATCATCAACGGTGACTACCTCCCGGACGACGGACAGATCGTCCTCGACGGCGAGCCGCTCGCCCTGCACGCCCCCGCCGACGCCCGGCGCGCCGGCATCCGGGTGATCCCGCAGGAGCCCGAGATCGTGCCGCACGTGTCGGTGGCCGAGAACGTCTACCTCGGCACGCTGCCCCGCAAGGTGGGCCGGGCGTTCGATCGCGCCGGGCTCCGCGCCCGCGTCCGCGAAGACCTGCGGCGGCTAGGCTTCGAGCGGGTCCTCGACCCCGACGCCCTCGGCTCGCACCTGACGCCCGCGCAGCGGCAGCTCGTGGAGATCCTCCGCGCCCTGACCACCGACGCCAAGGTGATCGCGTTCGACGAGCCGACCTCGTCATTGTCGGAGAACGAGGTCGAGGCGCTCTTCGCGCTGATCCGACGGCTCCGCGAGGAGGGTCTCGCGGTCGTCTACGTCTCCCACCGGATGCAGGAGATCTTCCGGATCGCCGACCGAATCGCCGTCCTCCGTGACGGCGGGCTGGTCGGCGTCCGCGACGTCGACCGGACCGACGAGGCCGAGATCGTACGGATGATGGTGGGCCGCGACCTCTCGGACATGTTCGCCCGGGAGCACGGGGCCACCGACGAGGTCGTCCTCGAGGTCGACGCCGTCACCACCGACGACGTACGGGACGTCAGCCTCAGCGTACGGGCGGGCGAGGTGGTGGCCCTGGCCGGGCTGGTCGGCGCCGGCCGGTCCGAGCTGGCCGGCGCGATCGTCGGCGACCTGCCGATCCGCTCCGGCCAGGTGCGCGTCGCAGGGCGGCCGGTGCGCCTCCGCCAGCCGCGCGACGCCGTACGGGCCGGCATGGGGTACGCCCCGGAGGAGCGCAAGGCCCAGGCCCTTCTCCTCGAACGTTCGGTGCGCGACAACACCTCCCTCGTTGTGCTCGACCGGCTCCGCCGGCTCCGGTTCGTGCGCCGCGCGGAGGAACGCCGCCTCACCCGGGAGTACGTCGACCGGCTGAACATCCGCACCCCCGACATCGAGCACGAGGTCCGCAAGCTGTCCGGCGGCAACCAGCAGAAGGTCGTCCTGGCGCGCTGGCTGGCCCGCAAGCCGAAGGTGCTGATCCTCGACGAGCCCACGCGCGGCATCGACGTCGGCGCCAAGGCCGAGATCTACCACCTCATCGACGATCTCGCACGGGAGGGCGTGGCCATCCTCGTCATCTCGTCCGAGCTCCCCGAGGTGCTGGGACTGGCCGACCGCATCGTCGTCATGCAGAACGGCCACGTGACCGGCGAGCTCGCCCGCGCCGACGCCACCGAGGAGGCCATCCTCGGACTCGCCATGGCCGAGGACCTGTCCACCACCGTGCAGGAGGGAACCGAATGACCAGGACGACCACTGCCCGCGAGCCGGTGGACGCCGAGCCCAAGGAGGGGGCGGCCCGCCGGATCCTGACCGCGATCGGCCCCCAGAACATCAGCCTGGTCGCCGCCCTCCTCGTCGTGGTGATCGTCTTCACGTTCCTGAACTCCGGCTACCTGACCTGGTCGAACGTCCAGGTCATCGGCGAGGCCGCCACCGTGGCCGGGCTCCTGGCGGTGGTCCAGACCGTCGTCATCATCTGCGGCGCGATGGACATCTCCGTCGGCTCCCAGGCCGGCGTGGCCTCGGTGATCTCCGCGATGGCGTTCATGTCCACCGGTCACAACCCGTTCCTGGGGATCCTCGCCGCCATCGGCGTCGGCATCGTGGCCGGCCTCGTCAACGGCCTGGTCATCGTCTACGGGCGCGTCAACCCGGTCATCGCGACGCTCGCCACCCTCGCGGCGTACAAGGGCATCGCCCAGCTCATCTCCGGCGGCCGCGCGCAGGGCTTCGTCCTCGGCGACGACCTGTTCATCTTCATCGCCCGCGGCCGGATCGCCGGGCTTCCGGTGCAGGTCTGCATCCTGCTGCTGGTCGCGCTGGCGATCCACCTGATGCTGAAGTACACCGACGTCGGGCGGAACGTCTACGCGATCGGCGGTAACGACACCGCCGCCCGGCTGGCCGGCATCAACATCAACAAGTACCTGATCGCGGTGTACGTGCTCGCCGGGATCATCGCCGCGCTGGCGGGGATCATCCTCACGGCCCGGACCGGGTCGGGGCAGCCCACCAGCGGCAGCGAGGGCCTGGAACTGCAGTCCATCACGGCGGCCGCGCTCGGCGGCGCGGCGCTGAAGGGCGGCAAGGGCGGGGTCGCCGGGACGCTGCTGGCGGTCCTGCTGCTCGGCGCCCTCAACAACGGCCTGAACGTGGTCGGCGTCAACACCTTCTGGCAGAATGTCGCGCAGGGCGCCCTCCTCGTCATCGCGGTCATCATCCAGCAGCGCCGTACGGGCGAACGCGCCGTCGGCCTACCCACCTGACCTGGGCGCGCTTATCCCGAGGGCACGGGGTGGGAGGCATATGTCATCGCTGGGAGGGGAGACACATGCTCGGACTGCCGGACGGGATCACAGCCTGCCTGTTCGACATGGTCGGGGTCCTGACGCGCACCGCCACGGTGCACGCCGCGGCGTGGAAGGAGATGTTCGACGAGTTCCTCCGGCAACGCGAGGGGCCGTCGTTCCGGCCGTTCGACAAGGTCAAGGAGTACGACGAGTACGTCGACGGCAAGCGCCGTGAGGACGGCACCCGGTCGTTCCTGGAGTCGCGGGGGATCACCCTGCCCGAGGGCTCGCCGGACGATCCACCGGGTGCCCCGACGATCGAGGGACTGAGCAAGCGGAAGAACGAGCTCGTCCTGCGCAAGCTCGACGAGGACGGCGTCGAGGTGTACCCCGGGTCGGTGCGCTACGTGCGGGCCGCGCGCGAGGCCGGCCTGGCAGCCGCGGTCGTATCGTCCAGCGCCAACACCGCGCAGATCCTGGACGCCGCCGGCATCGCGGACCTGTTCGACGCGCGGATCGACGGTCTGACGGCCAAGCAACGCGGGCTGGCGGGCAAGCCCGCACCCGACATGTTCCTGGCCGGGGCCGAGGCGCTCGGCGTGCCGCCGTCGCGGGCGGCGGTCTTCGAGGACGCGCTGGCCGGCGTGGCGGCGGGCCGCGCGGGCGGCTTCGGGTTCGTCGTCGGCGTCGACCGGATCGGCCAGGCCGCGGCGCTGAAGGCGCACGGCGCCGACATCATCGTCGACGATCTGGAGGAGCTCCTCGACCGCGACGGCGCGCCCACCGAGCGGGACGGAAGGGGGCGCGCATGATCCGGCAGTCCGCGTACGCGGTCGAACCGTGGTGCATCCGCGAGCAGACCCTCGACCTGAGCACTCTGGCGCAGAGCGAGTCGGTGTTCGCGCTGTCCAACGGCCACATCGGCCTGCGCGGGAACTTGGAGGAGGGCGAGCCGCACGGGCTGCCCGGCACCTACCTGAACTCGGTGTACGAGCTGCGGCCGCTGCCGTACGCCGAGGCCGGCTACGGCTATCCCGAGTCCGGGCAGACCGTGATCAACGTGACCAACGGCAAGCTGATCCGGCTGCTGGTCGAGGACGAGCCGTTCGACGTCCGCTACGGCGAGCTCAACTCCCACGAGCGGGCGCTGGACTTCCGCACGGGCATGCTCACACGGAACGTCGAGTGGACCTCCCCGGCGGGCGACTCCGTACGGATCCGTACGGCCCGGCTGGTCTCGCTCGTGCAGCGGGGCGTCGCGGCGATCCACTACGAGGTCGAGGCGGTCGACCGGCCCGTCCGCATCGTCGTGCAGTCCGAACTCGTCACCAACGAGTTCCTCCCCGACCCCGACAAGGACCCGCGGGTGTCCGGGCGGCTGGAGTCCCCGCTGGTCGGCGAGGAGTCGGTCAACGACAAGGACACCGCGGTCATGGTGCACCGCACCCGGCACAGCGGGCTGCGGATCGGTGCGGCCATGGGCCACGAGGTCGAGAGCCCCGAATACAAGATCACCACGGACAGCTTCGAGGACGTCTGCCGCTACACGGTCGCCACCCGCCTCCAGCCGGGCCAGCGGCTGACCCTGGTGAAGTACCTCGCCTACGGCTGGTCCGGCCGCCGGTCCCGGCCCGCCGTGCACGACCAGGTGATCGCCGCGCTGGCCGCGGCCAGGATGACCGGCTGGGACGGACTCGTCCGCGAACAGCGGGAGTTCCTCGACGACTTCTGGGCGGGCGCCGACGTCGAGGTGGACGGCGACGCGGAGGTCCAGCAGGCCGTGCGGTTCGGCCTGTTCCACACCCTGCAGGCGGGCGCCCGCGCCGAGCGCCGACCCATCCCGGCGAAGGGCCTGACCGGTCCCGGATACGACGGCCACACCTTCTGGGACACCGAGTCGTTCGTGCTGCCGCTGCTGACCTACACCCGGCCGCACGCCGCCGCCGACGTCCTGCGCTGGCGGCACTCGACGCTCGACCTGGCCAAGCAACGGGCCGAGCAGCTCGGGCTGAGCGGTGCCGCGTTCCCGTGGCGGACGATCGGCGGCCAGGAGTGCTCCGGATACTGGCCGGCTGGGACGGCGGCGTTCCACATCAACGCGGACATCGCCGACGCCGTGATCCGCTACATGGACGCCACGGCGGACGAGGACTTCGCCCGCGACATCGGGCTGGAACTCCTCGTGGAGACCGCGCGGCTCTGGCGCAGCCTCGGCCACCACGACACCAAGGGGCGGTTCCGCATCGACGGCGTCACCGGCCCGGACGAGTACAGCGCGCTGGCGGACAACAACGTCTATACGAACCTCATGGCCCAGCGGAACTTCCGGGCCGCAGCCGACCTGGCCGAGCAGTACCCCGAGCCGGCGCGCCGGCTGGGCGTCACCGAGGAGGAGACCGCGGACTGGCGCGACGCCGCGGCCGCCGTCGTCATCCCCTGGGACAAGCGGCTCGAGGTGCACCCGCAGAGCGAGGGCTTCACCCACCACGCGCGCTGGGACTTCGAGAACACCCCGCCCGATCACTATCCGCTGCTGCTCCACTATCCCTACTTCGACATCTACCGCAAGCAGCTCGTCAAGCAGGCGGACCTCGTGCTCGCCCTGCACCTGCGCGGTGACGCGTTCACGGACGAGCAGAAGCTACGCGACTTCGTCTACTACGAGGGCCTCACCGTGCGGGACTCCTCTCTCTCGGCCTCGACCCAGGCGGTGATGGCGGCCGAGACCGCCCATCTCGAACTCGCCCACGACTACCTCGGTGAGGCCGCGCTGATAGACCTGCGCGACCTGGAGAACAACACGCGCGACGGGCTGCACATCGCCTCCCTCGCCGGGACGTGGACCGCGCTCGTCGCCGGGTTCGGCGGGATGCGGCAGTACACCGCGCGATTGAGCTTCGCGCCCCGGTTGCCTCCCGGCATCTCACGGCTCGCGTTCCGGATGCGGTTCCGGGGGCGGCGCCTGAAGGTCACCATCGACCACGACGAGGCGGTGTACGAGTTGTTGGCCGGCGACCCGCTGGAGATCGACCACCACGGGCGGCCGGTAAAGCTCAACGGCGGGGCCGCACGGCTCGACGTGCCGAAGACACCCTCCCGGCCCAGGCCTGCGCAGCCGCCCGGCCGCGAGCCCGCCCGCCGCGACAAGGCGACCCGATAGGGCACCCTTGTGGGCTGCCCGGTGGCGTGTCGCAATGTGGTCGGCATCGGCCCAGGCGGCGGTCCGGCGGCGGGCCGAGACGGCCGCGAGGCGGGCCGGGGACGGGGAGGGCAGGCCGGCGGCAGGGCCGCCCGGTCGTCTCCCGATGCGAAGGGGCGGGATCTGTGTGATCATCCCCACAGATGCCGTGAAGGAGGGCCACGTGGACGTACGTCAGATGCGCTACGTCCTCGCCGTCGCCCAGACCGGGAGCGTCCGCCGGGCGGCCCAGCTGCTGAGTGTGGCGCAGCCGACCCTCTCCCAGCAGCTCGGCATCGTGGAACGCGAGGTGGGCGCGCCGCTGTTCGAGCGGACGGCACGCGGCATGGACCTGACGCCGGTCGGCGAAGTCTTCGCCGCCCACGCGCAGGCGGTCCTCGGTGTCTTCGACGAGGCGCTGACGGCGGTCTCCGCGGCGGTGGTGGGCGACGTCGGCGGCCTACGGCTCGCGGTCGCCGACGGGCTGTCCGACGTCGTGCGCGCGATCCTCGGCACGCTGCGCGGCCTCGCGCCCGACGTCCGCGTGCGGATGACCCGGATGCGCACCGCCGAGCAGGTCGAGCAGATCGTACGGGAGGAGGTGCAGGCTGGGCTGGGGTACCGGCCGGTGCCCGTCACCGAGGGGGTCTCCCGCCTCGTCGTCCACCGGGCCGAGGTCCGCGCGCTCCTCCCGCGCGGCCACGCGCTGGCCGCCCGGGAGTCCATCTCCCTGGCCGACCTCGCCGAAGAGCCGCTGATCCTGCCGAGGACGGCCGAGGCCGCGCGCTTCGTCGACCAGTTCGTCGGGCGCGGCCTGCATCCGCGGTTCGGCCCGGCCGCCTTCGGTCACGATCTGGTCCCGGCGCTCGTCGCCGCGGGGGAGGGCTACACCCTGTGCGTCCGGCAGGCGGCGAAGGTCCCGCCGGGAGCGGTGTTCCGGCCGATCCTCGAACCGATGCCACCGATCGAGGTCGTGCTGCTGTGGCGACGCGAGGCCGGCGGGTCCCTGCCCGCGCTGGTCGCCGCCGCCCGGCACGTCAGTCATTGAGGGGACGGCGTGTCAGAGCGTGGCGTCGGAGTTGGCGGGGATCGTGGCCTTGATCGGACCGGTCAGCTCGTTCAGCACGTCACCGGGCGGGTTGTACTTGGGCGGCACGGTCACCTCGACGTACGCGTGCCGGCCGACGGCCGTGAACGTCACGGGACGGTCCGGCGGCACCGGCAGCCAGGACACGCCGTTGAGCACGGCCAGCTGGGACGTCAGGCGCAGCCCCGCCGGGCGGGGAACGCCACAGCGCACCACGATGGCCGGCGACCCCCACGCCGTGACGAGGTCCGAGTGCGGGGTCGTCGCCCGGCGCTTCAGACCGTGCAGGCGCTGCGGCAGCCGGTCGTGCAGCGCACGGCACACCGCCACCACGGACGCCGGCGGCCGGGGCACGGACACCTCGACCTCGCCCGTACCGCATCCGGCCGCGCACACCGAGACCGCCACCACGACCGACAGCGCCAGCCGGAGCGACGCCGAAGACGTGCCGCCCGCCGCCGGGAGGCGCCTAGTGGTGCACACTGGCGGCAGGGAGGACATCCGAGTCAGATGTGGACGATGGGACAGGTCAGGGTTCGCGTGATCCCCTCGACCGACTGGATCTGCGCGACGACGAGCTTGCCGAGCTCATCGACGTTGTTGGCCGTCGCGCGGACGATGACGTCGTAGGGTCCGGTGACGTCCTCGGCGAGGGTCACGCCGGGAATGCCGGAGATCTCGCGGGCCACCTCGGCCGCCTTGCCGACCTCGGTCTGGATGAGGATGTAGGCCTGCACCATCACGTCCTCCCTGAAACGGCCATTAACGGCCACCGTACCGTGTCTTGATCGGAGGTGGGTCATCACCATCGGGGAACTCGGCGAGTTCGGGTTGATCGCCCGAATCGCCGGACGCCTGGGCCAGGGGCCCGACGTCGAACTTGGACCCGGCGACGACGCCGCGATCGTGCGCGCGCCCGGCGGCCGTGTCGTCGCGACGACCGACCTGCTCGTCGAGGGCCGTCACTTTCGACGCGACTGGTCCCCGCCGTACGACATCGGACGCAAGGCCGCCGCGCAGAACCTCGCGGACGTCGTGGCGATGGGCGCCCGGCCGACCGCCCTGCTCCTCGGCTTCGGCGCGCCGCCGGGTACGGAACTCGACTGGGTCGACGCACTGTGCGACGGGCTGCGCGACGAGTGCGCGGAGGTCGGGGCGTCGATCGCCGGAGGCGATGTCGTACGCGGCGACTCGGTCGTGCTCGCGGTCACCGCGCTCGGCGCCCTGGACGGCCCCGCGGTCACCCGTTCAGGCGCCCGTCCCGGCGATGTCGTCGCAGTCGCCGGCCGGCTGGGATACGCCGCCGCGGGCGTGGAACTGCTGTCCGCGGGACGGCGGGAGCCGGCCGACCTGATCGAGGCACACCGGCGCCCACGGCCGCCGTACGCGACGGCGCTGCGCGCCCGCGACCTCGGCGCCACCGCGATGCTCGACGTGAGCGACGGCCTGGTTCAGGATCTCGGTCACATCGCGGAATCCGCCGGGGTGCGGATCGAGATCGAGGGTGCGGCCGTACCGGTGCCGCCCGTGCCGGACGGGTTGCGGCTCGCGCTCACGGGTGGTGACGACCACGCGTTCGCGGCGACGTTCCCGCAGCGGGCGGAGCTACCCGCCGAATGGCGGACGATCGGGAGGGTGGGCGACGGGCCTGCGGCGGTCCTCGTCGACGGAAGGACATACGGCCCTGGCGGATGGGACCATTTCCGCCTGCCGTAGCAGTGAGTTGTCGCAGTTCGCATTGGCGGTCTGGTAGGCATGGGTCGTGTGCTTTTGGTATACATCCCGAGACCGGAGAGGGACGGGATGGGACGACACACCAGGAACCCCGAGGACGGCACGTGGGCGGATCCGGAGAGTGACCGCTCAGGCCGGAACCGGCGGCTCGGCAAGGTGCCGCTCCTGCCGACGGTCGCCGGCGTCCTGGCGATCGGTGCGATCGTCTCCGCCGTCAGCACGCAGCAGATCTCACTGAACTTCGCGGGCGGCACCCCGTCCGGCGGCGCCTCACCGATCGTGACCGTCTCCGGCCCGCCGCAGGGTCCGTCCGGTAAGCGCACCGGGAACGACGCCGCACAGAGCGGCCGGGTCAGCCGCGGCACGGGGCGCTCCGCCGTCGCCGTGACCGTCCGGACCACGTCCGCGTCCGCGCGTGGCTTCCAGGGTGAGGCGACGATCGTCAATCGCGGCGCGACCGCGGTGAAGGGGTGGACGCTGGTCCTGCGGTACGCCCAGGCGAGGATCACCGGGGTCTCGGGCGGCAGGGTCGTCCGCACCGGTGCGGTGCTGATCGTCCGTAACCCCACCGCGCGGCCGTCGATCGTTCCGGGCCGGGCGGTGACGGTCCGGTTCACCGCCACCGGGACGGGGACGGCGCCGTCCGGCTGCACCTTCAACGGGACGTCCTGCCGACCGTAGAGTTGTCCGCATGACCACACCGCCCCGGGTCCTCACGATCGCCGGCTCCGACTCCGGGGGCGGCGCGGGCATCCAGGCAGATCTCAAGACGATGCTCGCCCTCGGTGTGCACGGGATGAGCGTGATCGCCGCCGTCACCGCCCAGAACTCCCGTGGCGTCCAGGGCTACTGGGAGCTGCCGCCCGAGGCCGTACGCGCCCAGCTGGACTCGGTCCTGTCCGACATCGGGGCGGAGGCGATCAAGACCGGCATGCTCGCCTCGTCCGTGCTCGTCGAGACCGTGGCCGAGGCGCTGGCCGACGTCGACGCCCCGATCGTGGTCGACCCCGTGGGAGTGTCAAAGCACGGGGACGCACTGCTCGCCCCGGAGGCGGTCGGTGCCGTCCGGGCGGCGCTGCTCCCGCTCGCGACCGTGGTCACCCCGAACCTCTGGGAGGTCGAGCAGCTCACCGGCGTCAAGGTCGAGGACGAGAGCGGGATGCGCCGGGCCGCCGAGGCGGTCAAGGACCTCGGCCCGCGATGGGTGCTGATCAAAGGCGGTCACCTGCCGGGCGACCCGGTCGACCTGCTCTTCGACGGCACGACGGAGCACCGTTTTGCCGGAAGGCGGCTCGACAACATGCACACGCACGGCACCGGGTGCACGCTCGCGTCGGCCATCGCCTCGTATCTGGCGCGCGGGGAGGACGTCGTCGCCGCGGTCGGCCGGGCCAAGGAGTACGTCACCGGTGCCATCGAGTACGGCTTCCCCCTCGGCGGCGGCATCGGGCCGGTCGACCACGCGTGGGAGTACCACCGGGCGTGATGCGGGCGGGGTCCGCTCAGCACGCGGGACCCCGGTTCTGGGAACCGGACCGCTCCTGAGATGGCAAGACCCATCCGCTTCGGAATTCTCATGGAAGACACCTCTTTGCTTGATCGACGGACAGGGCGGGTTGGCCACACTTCGGCAATTTGCCGAATATGTAGTGCTATCCAGATTCCGCCGACCTCGCAGCGCTCTCCGAATCAACCTGCAGATCGCCACAAAAGATGAAACATCACCTTTGCCTGGCCAGGGTCGAGCGTGTGCCTTGGTGGCCGCCGCGCTGAGGTGTCCGGACCGACGCTCGACCGTCGGCTCACCCGACGGACCAGGGGATACGCAGCGGCGCCCAGGCGCGTCAAGACGGTGAAGATCGTGAACAAACAGTCTCGCTGGATGCGCCCACTTCGGGCCGAATATGGTATTGCGAGCGTTTCGTCAGTTGATTCCGGTGGGCGCACGGTGTCGAGTTGAGCGAGACTAGAAGCATAAAGGCGGCCAATTGCCGTGAGGGTGGCCGGGCGAAGGGTGTGGAGTCACGCCTGACGCAAGGAGGTGTGCTTCATGCGCAGAGCGAAGAAGCCGGCGGTCGCCATGGCGGGACTGGCCTTCGCCGGAGCCATGGTCTTTGCCTTCGGCGTCACCGGCGCGCCCACTACGCCGCAGCACGTCGTCGCCGGGCACACCGGTGACGGCTGCGACAACTGGGGGGACTGCTGGGATACCTGGGGCGTGGGCGGAGGCTTCTGGTGAGGTGCACGCTCCGGTGAGCCTGGCGCCGGTGACCGGTCCGTCCCTGCGGTCGAGGACGCCGACCACCCGGACCGGCGGCCTGGGCCGCGTCAGGTGACCGGGATGATCCTCGCGTCCAGGAGGCGGCCGTCGTCGATGTCCAGGAGGCCGATCGTGCCGTGCGGCTGGCGCCGACGGTCGGTCGGGGAGCCGGGGTTGAAGATGCGGAGCCCCTCGCCGGTCTCATCGAGCGGGATGTGCGAGTGCCCGAAGATCACTAGTCGCGCCTCAGGGAACCGGCGGCGCATCCGGCGGAGCCGGCCCTTGGCGGGGCCGCTGTCATGGATCACCGCGACCGGGAGCCCGCCCAGGTCCAACTCCAGGGTCTCCGGAGCGCCCCAGGCTTCGACGTCCGCGCCGTCGTTGTTGCCGCGCACCGCCTGTACGGGCGCATAGGCGGCAAGTTCGTTGAGCACCGAGGGGACGCAGACGTCCCCGGCGTGCAGGATGAGATCGGCGTCGCGCAGGTACGCCGCCACGGCGGCCGGGCAGCCCCGCCACCGCCGGGGAGCATGCGTGTCGGCGAGCGCGACGACTCTCATGCGCCGCATGATGCCCGGCTGCGACCCGTCCATGCCGGCCTCACCCGACGGTGACTCTTCTGTGCGGGATGCGGCCGGTCCATGCCGGTCTCACCTCGCGGTGACCTTGCTGTGCGAGGTGCGGCCGGTGCATGCCGGTCTTGCAAGGGCGAACCTGGCGACATGGCAAAGCGAACGGCCGGCCCGTGTGGAGCGGGCCGGCCGTTCAGTGTGCCCGGTGAGAGCACAGTTCCGGGGAACGCCTCGCGGCGCTCGGGAAGGTCGCGTCAGCGGGCGGCGGGCCGGGTGACCTTGCCGGCCTTGATGCACGACGTGCAGACGTTGATCCGCTTGGTCGTGCGGCCGACGACCGCTCGCACCCGCTGGATGTTCGGGTTCCAGCGGCGCGGGGTGCGGCGGTGCGAGTGAGAGACGCGCATGCCGAACCCCGGCCCCTTGCCGCAGATTTCGCAGACAGAAGCCATGGGATGCGCTCCAAAGTGTTTGGAAGTGGAAGCCCGGAGTTCGGGCGCTCGTCAAAAGGGTCCCCTAGGGGACCCGCTCGATAAGACTAGCCGACACCCGCCCGAGGAGGCGAATCGAGCCGGTCTTCGCGCGGGGCCGACGCACGTACGGCCGTCGGCGAGGTGGGCGCCCGGCCGCCGGGACCGATGGCGCCGGCGTGGTGGAGCCCACCGAGCGAGTAAGTCTAGTCTGACCGTCTGGGAGGTGGCGTGGGCGAGGTTCTCGACGCCGCGGCGGTACGACGCTGGTGCCGGCTGGCGGCGGACGCGCTGGGCCGCTCCCGCGCCGGGATCGACGCGCTCAACGTCTTC
>JBJMIW010000298.1:0-55514 GCA_045806665.1 Actinoallomurus sp. | reverse complement strand
TGCACGCCGCGGCGAAGCGCAATCCGGCCGTTCGGCTGCTCGACATGCGTGGCCAGATGTGCACCGACGACAAGGACTGCCCAGCAGTGATCTCCGGCATCCCCGTCTACGACGAGACCGGCCACCCTACCCCCGCCGCACGTGACCGGCTGGCCGCGTGGATCCTCAACTCCATCTACGCCGATCTGCATGCCCATGCACACTAACGATGATCCACGTCAGCGGGACCCGGAACTGAGCCTTCCCCGTTCGCGACCGGCTCGCCCACCGGGTCCTCCACACGGGGCGGACGGCCCTCGGCCACAGGGCCACGTGATCGCAGAGCCGGTCGCCTCCTCCGGTCGGCGGGTATGGACCCGGAGCGTGTCCCGCCTCCCGGCGGTGGACGGGCTGCGCGCGTTCGCGGTGCTCGGCGTGATCGCCTACCACTTCGGCCTTCCGCTGCACGGCGGGTTCCTCGGCGTCGACCTGTTCTTCGTCATCTCGGGCTATGTGATCACCCGGCTCCTGCTCGCGGAACGCGCTCATACCGGAGCGACCCGGCTCGCGGTGTTCTGGGCCCGCCGGGCCCGTCGCCTGTTTCCCGCGGTGCTGACAGTGCTGGTCGCCGTCCAGGCCTGGATGCACCTGGGCGCCGGGGCGTCGATGCGCCACACCGTCAACTCCCAGACCCTCGCCGCGCTGGTGTACGGCTCCAACTGGTATTCGATCTTCGCTGAGGTCGGCTACTGGGGGATGCCCGTCGACCGGGCGCCGCTCAACCACCTGTGGTCGCTGGCGGTCGAGGAGCAGTACTACCTCGTATGGCCGCTGATCTTCGTCATGCTGATGGGCATGGTCGGCTCGCGCCGGATATTGGCGTGCGCCGCCCTGCTCTGCGCGGCGTGCGCCTTCACGGCGGTGCTCCTGCTGTTCGTACCCGGGGCGCCCGATCGCGCCTATCTGGGCACCGACTGCCGCGCCGGCGGACTGGCCCTCGGCGCCCTGCTCGCCGTGCTCACCACCTCACCCGCGGTCACCGACCGCAGACTGCCCGCCCGCGTCACCACACCGGCGGCCGTCCTCGCCGGAGCATGCCTCGCCTGGCTCTGGTACACCGCCGACCTGAACGACCGCCGTCTGTACGGCTGGCAGCTGGCCCTCGCGGGGATCGCGGCGGCGACGCTCATCGGCTCGCTCGTGCTCACCACGGACGGGCTCCCCGCGAGAATCGTCGGCTCCCGGCCGCTGGTCGCCATCGGCAAGGTCAGCTATTCCCTCTATCTCTGGCACTGGCCCATCTGGGTCTTCGTCGCCGCCACGTTCACCCGGTGGCCCGCTGCCGGGCGCCTCACCGTGGCCGCGATCGCCACAGCCGTCATCGCGACCGCCTCGTACCACCTGGTCGAGAACCCACTGCGGCACACCCGCAGGCCGATGAGGGTCCTGGTCCCCGGATTTCTGGCCGTCGCGATCGTCGTCGCCTGCGCGGCGGTCCTCTTCCAGCCGCCCACTCCGGTCGAACAGCGCGACGACGTCCGCATCAGCGGACCATAGCCAGTATTTGCTCGCTGAGGGAGCTTATTGACCGGCTGGCAATTCAAAGTGTGATCATTCTCCGACTAGCCTATCTGTGTCATGCAGTCTCAGGGGGGCCATCACTATGAATGTCTCAAAGGTGCAAGGAATCGGCTTGGTGCTCACGGTCATGACGACCGCCGCGCTCACCTCAGCGACCGGCGCGGCCGCCGAATCCGCGAGCCGACTTCGGGCCGACAGCATCTGCCAGTCCGCCGCGGGTATCAACGCGTACGCGAATCAGTACGGCTTCACACCTCGCTACGTGGCGCAGATGTGCAACCAGAACGCGGATACGCACTGGAACGTGATGGAGTTCCGCGGCTAGCGTCTCATGGCCGTTGGATCGGTTACCGGCGGTATTGGTGACTTTAGTAGGCGAGCATGAGCGGCCGGGTAACGCCGGCCGCTCATGCTTGTGATGACCCATCGAGGCCACGGAACACGCTCAGCCCCCGCACGCCGTCCTCGGTCCGCAGTGTTACTCTGAGCGACGACTTGTCGCGGAGCGTCAAACCTCGACTGTTTCGATCGGCCCAGGAGAGACGGGGGTCTCCCATGAACACGACGACTGCGGACGCGCGCGAAACAACGGTGCGCTCGCGTGCGCGCGACATTCTCCATCGGCCGATGACATGGTTGCTCGTCATCTGCTCGGTCTGGTCGCTCGCCCGCCTCGCCGGTGCCGACAGACTGCCGTTCCTGGCCGGGCTCCTCGTCCCCGTCCTCGCCTTCACGCCGTACGCCGCCGTCGTCTCGGCCGTCCTGGTCGTCCTCAGTCTGGCGTTCCGGCGCTGGAGGGCCTTCGGTGTCGCGCTGGCGGTGTTGGGAGCGTTCGCCATCGCCGTACTCCCCCGGGCCGTCGGCAACGCCGCGCCCGCGGCCCGGGGACCGGTGCTGCGGATCCTCACGGCCAACCTCCGCCTCGGGCAGGCGAGCCCACAGGCGCTCGTCGATCTCGTACGTCGCACACGTGCGGATCTGCTGAGCGTGCAGGAATTCACCCCCCAGGCCGGCGCGGCCTTCGACCGGGCCGGTCTGGGAAGGCTTCTGCCCTACAAGATCACCACGCCGCTCGGGAGCGCGCTGGGATCAGGCATATACGCGCGCTACCCGCTGCGCCCTCTCCCGATGTTCCAGGTGAACGTCATCGGTCTCGCGATGCCCCATGCGGAGATGGATCTACCCGGGGGAGGTCGCGTTGAGATGATGGCCGTGCACCTCGCGCGCCCCCTGAACCCATCCGGAGTAGGGCAGTGGAATCGCGGGTTCGTCCTCCTGCCCGCCGCGGAGCGTCGCGGAGCCGTACGAGTCTTGGCCGGTGACTTCAATGCCACGCTCGATCACGCCCCGATGCGCCAGCTGATCGCCGAGGGATACGTCGACGCCGCGAACGAGACCGGCGCAGGGCTGATCCCGACCTTCCAGAAATGGTGGCTGCCGCTGATCACGCTCGACCACGTACTGGTCGACGCGCGCTGCGCGGTGCGGCGGGTCACGGTGTACGACCTGCCGGGCAGCGACCACCGGGCCGTGTTCGCTGAACTACGGCTGCCATGATCACCGAGGGACACTCGGGACCTGAGGAGTTCCGCCTGCTGTTCGTCTGCACGGCCAATATCTGCAGATCACCGATGGCCGCGGAGCTCACCCGGCTCCGGCTCAGGGCCGCGGCGCTATCCGCTGAGGAGGACATCCGCGTGAGCAGCGCCGGGACCCACGGGCATGAGGGGGCCGACATGGATCCGGAGGCCGCCGCCGTACTCCGCTCCCTGGGCGGGCGGACGATGGGTTTCTCCGCCCGCACCGTCACTGTGCCGCTGCTGGCCACGGCCGATCTCGTACTCACCGCCGAGCGCCGGCATCGGGCGGCGGCGGCGGCCCTCTATCCCCGATCTCACGCCAGGCTGTTCACGATCCTGGAGTTCGCACGGCTCGCCCGTCAGATCGACCCGGGTCGGCTCTCCGGTGAGGGGGTCGTGTCCCGCGCACGGTCACTCGTCCGGGAGGCGGCTCGCATGCGCGGAACGTGTCCGCCCGGTCCATCCGACGAGGACATCGCCGATCCATATCAGGGTCCGGCCGAGGGTTACCGCGCGTGCGCCACTGTGATCGAAAAGGCGCTCGACCTGCCACTACGGCGCATTCTGTCCGAGCCGCCGGGGCCACGGGGAAATGTCGGCCACTTTTCCACCACGCGGCATTCTGCTGCTGATTCCTGACCCCGATTTCCTTTTCTTTAGCAGTACCAGATTGTTCGCACGGTGAGTTGCGGCCATGTACTCTCCGTGATCGATTTCGGTGTTGGAGGGACGCATGGTGACTGACAATCGGATCAGAGTGATGCGGGTCATCACCCGGATGAATGTCGGCGGCCCGGCTCTTCAGGCGGTGGAGCTGACGCGGGGCCTCGACGCCGGGCTCTTCGACCAGCATCTCTGCGCGGGGACCCCTGACCCGGGCGAGGCCGACTACCTGGACCTTCGTGGCGCCGACATCAAGCCGGATCGGATACCCGCACTCGGACGTTCGGTCCGGCCGGGGGACGACGCCCGCGCCATCGCGGCGCTCGTCACCGAGATGCGCCGGTTCCGGCCGCACATCGTTCACACCCATACCGCCAAGGCCGGCCTGCTGGGCCGGGCCGCCGCCGTGCTGACGCGCGTCCCCGCGCGCGTGCACACCTACCACGGCCACCTGCTGCACGGCTATTTCTCCCCCGCCAAGACGCGGCTCGTGGTGACCGCCGAACGGGCCTCGGCCGCGATGACCGACCGGCTCGTCGCCGTCGGCGCGCGCGTCCGTGACGAGCTGGTCGCCGCCGGGATCGGCCGTCCCGAGCAATACGCCGTGGTGCCGCCGGGCACTTCACTCGGCCCGCTTCCCGATCGCGCCGCCGCGCGGCTCAGACTGGGGATTCCCGGCGACGGCCCGGTCGTGGCGTATGTCGGCCGGCTGACCCGGATCAAGCGGCCGGACCGGCTGGTGGCCGTGGCCCATCAGGTGCGCCGTCTTCTTCCCGAGGTCCGACTCGTCATCGCCGGCGGCGGTGACGCCATGCCGGAGATGGAGGCGGCCGCCAAGACCTTCGACGGCATGTGCACGCTGCTGGGCTGGCGCGCCGACGTCGAGACGGTTTACGCGGCGGCCGACCTGGTGATCCTCACGTCCGACAATGAGGGAATGCCCGTCTCGCTCATCGAGGCCGGGATGGCCGGTCTGCCCTGCGTCGCGACGCGCGTGGGAAGTGTCGCGGAAGTGGTGCGGGACGGTGAGACCGGACTGCTCGCACGGTGCGACACATACGAGCTCACTCGTCACATGGTGCGGCTTCTCCGAGACGAACCACTGCGGCGCAAGATGGGCGACGAGGCACGGGCGTGGACGACCATGCGATTCGGCAGGGAGAGACTGGTGTCCGACATCACCGAGATATACGCGTCGATCGCCGAGGCGCGGGGCTGGTGGCCCGCGCAGGCCGAAGAGGCCGTCCGGTGAGGGTCCTGGTCACCGGTGGTGCCGGCTTCATCGGCGCCAATCTGTGCCGGGAGCTCAAGGCACGGCCGGGCATCGACAAGGTCTTCGCCCTGGACGATCTGAGCACCGGCCGTATCGAGAACCTCGAGGGTTCCGGGGCGGAGCTCATCAAGGGCAGCATCCTGGACCAAGGGCTCCTGTCGGAGGCCGTCGCCGGCGCGGACGCGGTCGTGCATCTCGCCGCGCGCCCATCGATCCCGCGTTCGCTGGCGGCGCCGGTGGCGAGCCACGCCGCCAACGCCACCGGCACGCTCCTTCTTCTCGAGGCGTGCCGTAGGTACTCCGTCCACGTGGTCGCCGCCTCGTCATCCTCGGTCTACGGCTCCGTGCCGGACCTGCCCAAGCACGAGGATCTGCCCACGCGGCCGCTCAGCCCCTACGGAGCCAGCAAGCTCGCCGCCGAGGCATATGTCCTGGCGTACGGCGCCAGCTTCGGCGTCCCCGTCCTCGCGCTCCGCTTCTTCAATGTGTACGGTCCCCTGCAGTCGGCGGAGCACGCCTACGCGGCGGTGATACCGACCTTCGTCGACGCCGCATTACGCGGCGAACCGCTGACCGTACACGGCGACGGCCTGCAGACCCGTGACTTCACGTTCGTCGGCACCGTCGTGGCGGTGCTCGCGGACGCGGTCCTTCAGGGGGTGACCAGCGCACGGCCGGTCAACCTGGCGTTCGGCACCCGGGTGTCGATCCTCGAACTCACGCGGCGTCTGTCCGCCCTGCTGGGACGGCCGGTACAGCTGGTGCACGCGCCGCCGCGTCCCGGGGACGTACGCGACTCACAGGCAGCCGACGGCCGGCTGCGCCGCCTCTTCCCCGGCATCGCCGCGGTCCCGCTGGAGACCGGACTCGAGCGGACGGTCGCATGGTTCCGCGGCCGACCGGCCTACGCCCAGGACCCGGCGGCGCACTGACGCGGAGGCCGCACGCGCGGGAGCCGTACGACGATCAGGCGGGCCTGGTCCCCGCGGCGGATACCGGCGTGAGTCGGCGGCGGGGTGGCACGGGCACCCGGTCGAGGTCGCGAGCGACGACGATGTCGCCGTCGAACGCGGCGGTTGCCTCCTCGGCGAACCTCGGCTGGTCCGCGGCGGGATAGCGCTCGGAGAAGTGCGTCAGGACGAGGCGGCGAACCCCCGCCTCCGCGGCGATCTTTCCCGCCTGCGCCGCGGTCAGGTGCCCGTACTCGTCCGCCAGGCGGGCGTCCGCGTCGAGGAACGTCGACTCGATCACCAGGAGGTCGGCGCCCGCGGCGAGCGGCGCGATGGCGTCGCAGAGCCGGGTGTCCATCACGAACGCCGCCCTCTGCCCGGGCCGGGGGACGGCGCACTCTTCGAGCGTCACCGTACGGCCGCTGGGCGCCACCACCGACCCGTCGCGCTGCAGGACCCCGACCAGCGGCCCGGACACGCCGTGGGCGGCCAGTCGCTCCGGCAGCATCGTGACGCCGTCCGGCTCCTCGATGCGGTAGCCGTACGACTCGACCCCGTGCGAAAGACGACGCGCGGTGAGCGTGAACGGCGCGCCGGGGAGGTCGACCCGGACCTCGCCGCCGACGATCGGCTCCTCGTCGATGACGTCCGTGTCGGCGAAGATCGCCGCCTGGCGGAGCCGCTGCCAGTAGTCCGCGCCGCTTGCGGGGAACACCGCGCGGACACGGTGCCTGACGCCGTCGCGGGCGATCCGCTGGACGACACCGGGCACTCCGAGGCAGTGGTCGCCGTGGAAGTGGGAGAGGCACAGGCCAGTGATGTCGTGCGCGCTCACTCCGGCGTACAGCATCTGCCGTTGGGTGCCCTCCCCGGGGTCGAACAGGATGCCGTGCCCGTCCCAGCGCAGCAGGTAGCCGTTGTGGTTCCTCTCCCGGGTCGGCACGGCGCTGGCGGTGCCGAGAACGACGAGATCACGCGTTGACATGGTCCCATCATGCTCCCGGCCCGGGGCGGGCCGTGTGGGAGGCGTGTCGATCACCGACATCCTCGATCATCACACTTAGCATTCGAACGTTGACGACCAGTGATGATCCCAGTGAGGTGCGATGGACCGGCCAGGGGACGATCGAGTGGTCGAATGGGACCTCGCCGTGATCGGACTCGGCTACGTCGGGATGCCGATCGTCCGTGAGGTGTCACGGAGCGGGATGCGCGTCATCGGAGTCGACGTCGACCAGCGCCGCGTCGACGGGCTGAACGCGGGCACCTCCCACGTCGACGACATCTCTGACGGGGAGGTCGCGGGCCTGGTCGCCCAAGGGTTCCGCGCGACCACCGATCACGAGGTACTCGCCGGCGCAGGCACCGTGACCATCTGCGTGTCCACGCCGCTCGACCGCGATCGGCGTCCCGACCTGAGCGCGGTGATCGGTGCGGCCGAGATGGTCGCCGGGCGGCTGCGGCCCGGCACCCTGGTCGTCCTGGAGTCGACGACCTGGCCGGGCACGACGGAAGAGGTCGTCCGGCCCCTGCTGGAGAAAAGCGGGCTGAGCGCGGGCATCGACTTTCACCTGGCGTACTCGCCGGAGCGCATCGACCCGGGCAACCCGGTATTCGGTTTGCGCAACACCCCCAAGATCGTCGGCGGGCTCACGCCCGCCTGCCTCGATCGGGCCGTGTCCTTCTACGGCAAGTTCGTCGAGCAGGTCGTGCCCGTTCGCGGCACCCGTGAGGCCGAGATGGCCAAGCTGCTGGAGAACACCTACCGCCAGGTCAACATCGGGCTGGTCAACGAGATCGCGATGTTCTGCCACGAACTCGGCATCGACGTCTGGGAGACCATCTCGGCGGCGGCCACCAAGCCGTTCGGTTACGAAGCCTTCCGGCCCGGCCCCGGCGTGGGCGGCCACTGCATCCCGATCGACCCGAGCTACCTGTCGCACCGCGTACGGCGGCTCGGCTACCAGTTCCAGTTCGCCGATCTCGCGCAGCAGATCAACGACCGGATGCCCGCCTACGTCGCCGAGCGCGCCGCGCGCGTGCTCCATCGGTACGGGCGCTGCGTCAACGGCGCCGACATCGTGCTGCTGGGCGTCACGTACAAGCCCGACATCGCCGACGACCGCGAGTCGCCGGCCCGCCCGCTCGCCCGGCGCCTCGACGCGTCGGGGGCGAAGCTCCGCTACGTCGATCCGCTGGTCGACGACTGGGCGGTCGAGGGCGTCGACGTCATCCGGGCCGAGGACCTCGACGCGGCGCTGGCCACGGCCGACCTCACGATCCTCCTCCAGCCGCACCGGGTCTTCGACCTGGACCTCATCACGGCCCGGGCCCGGCTTCTGCTCGACACCCGCGGCGTGCTGCCGGTCTCGGACAACGTCGAGCGGCTCTGAGTGCGGTGGCTCCGCTGCACAGTGGATTCGGGGATGGGAAGCCGGTGGGTGCCGCGCCGGAAGCCGGCACCCACCGGCGAGGACGGCGCCGTTCAGGCGGCCGTCGGTCAGCCCTGATGCGGCGAGAGCGGACGCGCCGACCCACGACGCTGAAGGCCGCCCTGGCGGCCGTAATCGCGCTGCGGACCCTGCGCGGCCCCAGTGCCCTGGCCGCCCGGTGAATGCTGACCGGCCTTCCGACCCTGACCGGCCCCTGGGCCCCGGGCGCCGCGCGGACGCGGGTACCTGGACTCGCGTACGTCGCTGTCGTGGAACCGCTGGGTCTTGCCTCCCGTTACCTCATCCCCTTCGGGCCCCTGATTCTCCGCTGCTCCCGGGTTTCCGGCTGCCCCCTGCTTCGGGGCTGCCCCCTGGCTCGGGGCCGCCCCCTGATTTCCGGTTGCCCCCTGGCTCGGGGCCGCCCCCTGATTTCCGGCCGTTCCGTTATTTCCGGCGGCCCCCTCGCGAACGTCCTCACTTGGGACGAACCGGTCGATGCTGTCCTGACAGTCGGGGGCGTATTCGGTGGGCACGCCCTCACAGTAGGAACTGGCAGCGCTGAATGCTCCGTGGTGCGCGACCGTACGCGCGGCCTCCGCCGGGGTCGCCCCTGCCGCAGCGACCGCCAGGCCGCTGAACGTCATGGCGGCGGCCAGAGCCAGCGGGTGCAGTCTGATCGCGGCTTCAGCCGGTCGTCCTTTTCTGCGGTAACTCAATTTTGTCACCTTCATTAAGTCGGTGGTGATCTGGCTTTTTCATGCCGCACAACAGCGGACGAGACAGGGATACCCGTCGCACCTTCCACAAGACACGTGTTCCGAGTTAATGATCGAGCAATACGCATTCGCTGCACCCAGATAAACGGCATTCCCGAAAGCCCACCTCGTATCCGGAAGCCCGCCTCGTATCCGGCCGCGTGCCGCTTTTCGTTGCCGTGACATCGCGCAGCGGACATGACGCCCGAGAGGCGCCCGTCCGGCCGGGGTCAGCGCGTTCGCCAGGTGTACTGGTGCTCGGGACGGCCCGTGCTGCCGTACCGCAGGGTGACGCGCACGCGACCGGACTGGGCGAGCGATGCGAGGTAGCGCTGCGCGGTCGCCCGGGAGATGCCGACCTCGTCGGAGACCTCCGCGGCGGAGCGTGGCTCGCCGGTCCGCTGCAGGGCCTCGGCGACCAGCCGGGCGGTGACCGATGATTGTCCCTTCGCGGGCCGGTGGTCGGTGCGCGGCGACGCGTGCAGCGCGTGGACCGCGCGGTCGACGTCGGCCTGGGTGAGTTCCCCCGCCGTCCGGAGGTGCTCGCGGTAGCGCGCGTACGCCTGCAGCCGCCGGCCCAGCTGCTCGGCGGTGAACGGTTTGACGAGGTAGTGCAGTGCGCCCCGGGAGAAGGCGGTACGGACGGAGTCCGGGTCGGTCGCCGCGGTGGCCATCATGACGTCGGCGTCGAGCTCGGGCAGCAGGGACAGCCCGGACTCGTCGGGCAGGTAGACGTCCAGGAGCACCAGGTCGACCTCTGCCGCACCGGCCCGGGCGTCCGCGGCGGTGTGCGCCCGCCCCGCCACGCGGAAGCCGGGGACGAGCTCGACGAACCCGGCGTGGATCTGCGCGACCCGGAAGTCATCGTCGACGACGAGCACATCGATCACTGCAGGACCTCCGGTAGGCTCGCCACGCAGAGGGCCCCGCTGCCGTCGGGACCGGGGTCGGCGATGGTGACGTCCCCGCCGCGCGCGCGGGCCGCCTGCCGGGCGAGGGCGAGGCCGAGCCCCCGCGGCCGGCCGTCCTCGGGCTCGCGGGTGGACACGCCGTCGCGGAAGACGACCTCTCTGAGCTCCGCCGGCACGCCCGGGCCCGAGTCCGCCACGGTGACGTGGAGGTCGGTGCCGTCGCCGAGCAGTTCGACCTCCACCCGCGCCGGACGGTCCGAGCCGAGCCGTGCCGCCTCGATGGCGTTCTCGACCAGGTTGCCGAGCACGGTGGTGACGTCCAGCGGGTCGACGACCCGGCCGGGCACCCAGCTCGTGTCGGCGATCTCCAGGGAGACCCCCTTCTCCGTTGCCACGGCGGCCTTGGCGGCGAGGAACGCCCGCAGGTACGGGTCGGGGACGATCTCCGGGGGCGCCTCCCGCGCCGCCGGGACCTCGGCGAGGGTCCGGATGTAGCCGGCCGCCTCCTGGTAGTGCCCCAACTGCAGGAGGCCGGAGAGCGTGTGCATGCGGTTGGCGTACTCATGCCGCTGCGCGCGCAACGCGTCGAACAGGGCGCGCACCCCGTCGAGCTCCCGGGCCAGCGACTCGACGTCCGTACGGTCCCGCAGGGTGATCACCGTGCCGAGCAGGCGCCCGCCGTGGCGGACCTCCCGCCGGTTCACGACGAGGACGCGCTCGCCGGCGACGACGAAGAGGTTGTGCGCCTCCTCCTCGCCGTCGAGCACCGACCTCAGCCGTCCGCGTACGGGCAGCTCGGCGACGGGCTCGCCGCGCGCCGGGGTGACGCCGAGCAGCCGCGCCGCCTCGGCGTTGCAGGCGGTGACCCGGTTGGCGGCGTCGACGGCGAGCACGCCCTCGTTGATGCCGTGGAGCACGGCCGCGCGTTCTTGGACCAGCTCGGCCAGCTCGTACGGTTCGAGGCCCAGGGTCTGGCGTTTGAGCCGACGCCCGATCGCGACCGACCCGACCACGCCGAGCGCGACGGCGACCGCGGCGAAGAGAGCGGCCACGGCCATCGTGCGGTGTACCCGCCGGTCGATGTCGTCGGCGTCGAAGCCGACGCTCACCTCGCCGACGAGGACTCCTCGGTGGTCGTAGAGCGGAACCTTCCCGCGCGCGGACAGGCCGAGGGTGCCGCGCTCGATGACCTTGACCTCCTGGCCGGACAGCGGGGCCGAGGGGTCCGTGCTGACCCGTTTGCCGATGAGCGCGCGGTTCGGATGCGAGAGGCGGATTCCGTCCCGGTCGGTGACGACGACGAACAGCGCGCCGGTGGCCCGGCGCACCCGCTCGGCCCTGCCCTGCACCACCCCGTTCGGGTCGGCGCCGGTCGCCGCGATGTCGCCGATGACCGGGTCGGCCGCGACGGACCGCGCCAGGGTGAGGGCCCGCCAGGCGTACTGGTTGCGTAGTTCGTCGCGCTGCATCCAGGCGGCGAGGGCGTACCCGGCCAGCGCGACGAGCACCACGACGCTGATCTGCAGGATCAGTACCTGGTGCGCGAAGCGGATCCGGATACGGGGGGGCATGACGTGCACCGTAGCCGAAAGCACCTTCGTGCCCGTCGAATCAAGTGAGCACAATGCGATAAACGTCGCTAAGGCCGATAACCCCCGGAAACATGGCTTGCGATTAGATCGCGAGCAAGGCTTAACGGACCGGGAAACGCACTCGTAACCTCCGGGCATGCGCACGCAAGCAGAGCCTGACGGCCCCGCGATCGAGCTTCACGACGCGACCAAGCGTTTCCGCTCCTCGTCAGGGGGAGTGCACACCGCCGTCCGCAACCTCGACCTGGCCGTACGCGCCGGTGAGTTCGTCGCCGTGGTCGGCCCCACCGGGTGCGGCAAGTCGACGACCCTGTCCCTCGTGTCCGGCCTGGAGCCCCCGTCGGCGGGCGAGGTCCTCGTGCACGGCCGGCCGGTCGACGGCATCCCCGAGGGCGTCGGGTACATGTTCCAGAACGACGCCGTGCTGCCCTGGCGCACGGTGCTCGACAACGTCGCGACCGGTCCCCGGTACCGCGGCGTCTCCAGGCAACGGGCGCGGGAGCTGGCCCGCGACTGGGTCCAGCGCGTGGGCCTGGACGGATTCGAGTCCTACTATCCGCACCAGCTCTCCGGCGGAATGCGCAAGCGCGTCGCCCTCGCCCAGACGCTCGTCAACGAGCCGTCGATCCTGCTCATGGACGAGCCGTTCTCCGCGCTCGACGTGCAGACCCGCAGCCTGATGCAGGACGAGCTGCTCCGCCTGTGGTCCGGCGGAGACACCGGCCAACGCGGCGGCGCGGCGGTCGTCTTCGTCACGCACGACCTGGAAGAGGCCGTCGTCCTCGGCGATCGGGTCGTCGTCATGACCGCCGGTCCCGCCACCGTCAAGGCGTCCTTCGACGTGCCCCTCGAGCGGCCGCGCGACGCCGAGGAGATCCGGCTCACCTCCGAGTTCCTCGACATCTATCGCGAGGTGTGGGAGTCGCTGCGCGAAGAGGTTCAGATCACGCGCGAGAGGGGAGCCGGCCATGCTGCTTGAGCTGGACGACCACGCGACCGCCGTCGCCCAGGCCCGCGCCGCGGGACGTCGCCGCACCTTCACCGTCAACGCCGTACGGGTCCTGCTCGTCGTCGCCGTGCTCGGCGCGTGGGAGCTGGCCGCGACGTACTGGATCGACCCGTTCTACTACTCGAAACCGAGCGCGATCTGGCACCGCCTCGTCGACTGGTTCACCACGGGCACGTCGCAGGGGTCGATCTGGACACAGATCACCTACACCCTGGAAGAGGCCCTGATCGGCTTCGCGCTGGGCAGCGCGGGCGGCGTGGTGCTCGGCATCGTCCTGGGCCGCAGCCGGTTCCTGTCGGACGTGTGCGCGCCGTTCATCAAGGCGGCCAACGCGATCCCCCGCATCATCCTGGCGTCGCTGTTCGTCATCTGGTTCGGCCTGGGCATGTCGTCGAAGGTCGCCACCGCGTTCATCCTCGTGTTCTTCGCGGTCTTCTTCAACGCCTTTCAGGGCGCCCGCGAGGTCGACCGCGACCTGGTGAACAACGCCCGGATCCTGGGCGCGAGCCGCACCGCCGTGCTTCGCACGATCGTCGTGCCGAGCGCCACCTCCTGGATCCTCGCGTCCCTGCACTCGGCGTTCGGCTTCGCCATCATCGGTGCGGTCGTCGGCGAGTACAGCGGCGCGGACAAGGGTCTCGGCCTGCTGATCAACCACGCCCAGGGCACGTTCGACTCCGCCGGCATCTACGCCGGAATGATCATCATCACGGTCATCGCGCTCCTCGCCGAGTGGCTCCTCACCCTCCTCGAGCGCCGCCTGCTGCGCTGGCGCCCGCCGGCCACCGGACACGACGCGCAGATCTGACCGGAACCCCGCACCACCCACCTCCGCGATCCGCCCCGCCGCGGATCGGCGCCCTCACGTATCCAAGGAGAGATCACCATGCGCACCACGACCCGCATCACCGCGGCCGCGCTCGCCGCCACGACCGCCCTGTCCCTCGCCGCCTGCCGCGACTCGCGCACCGCGTCCGGCGGCAGCGGCGGAGGCAAGCAGGACGGCACCGTCAAGATCATGGTCGGCGGCATCGACAAGGTCATCTACCTGCCCGCCAAGCTGACCGAGCAGCTCGGCTACTTCAAGGAACAGGGCCTGAACGTCCAGCTGCTGACCGAGCCGGCGGGCGCGCAGGCCGAGAACGTGCTGATCTCGGGCGACGTCCAGGGCGTCGTGGGCTTCTACGACCATACGATCGACCTGCAGACCAAGGGCAAGTGCATCCAGAGCGTGGTCCAGCTCGCCGACGTCCCCGGCGAGGTCGAGGTCGTCGCCACCGGCAAGGCCGGGCAGATCAAGTCGCCGGCGGACTTCAAGGGCAAGAAGCTCGGCGTCACCAGCCCCGGCTCCTCCACCGACTTCCTCACGCAGTACCTGGCCACCAAGAACGGCGTCCCGACCTCCGGGTACACGACGGTGAAGGCGGGCGCGGGCCAGACCTTCATCGCCACGCTCGCCAACGGCGGCATCGACGCGGGCATGACCACCGACCCGACCGTCGCCAAGCTCCTCAGCACGGGTCAGGCGAAGATCATGCTCGACATGCGGACGGAGGCGGGCACCAAGGCGGCGCTCGGCGGCCTCTACCCGGCGAGCTCCCTCTACATGAACTGCGACTACGCGAAGAACAACGCGGCGACGGTGCAGAAGCTGGCCAACGCGTTCGTCAAGACGCTCGGCTGGATCAAGACGCACACGCCGGCGGACATCGCCGCCAAGATGCCCGCGGACTACGCGGGCGGCGACCCGAAGCTGTACGAGAAGGCGATCACCGACAGCATCGGCATGTTCACCGCGGACGGCGCCATGTCCGCCGACGGCGCCAAGAACGTCCTGAACGTCCTCTCGCAGTTCTCGCCGAACGTGAAGGGCAAGAAGGACACGATCGACCTGTCGAAGACCTACACGACCGAGTTCGTCTCCAAGGCACCGAAGCAGTGACCGTGTCCTGACGCGTACGGCGTCCGTCGCGCGCCAACGGGAGGGGGCGCCGCCGTCCTCGATGAAGAGGGCGGCGGCGCCCCTGCCGTGCGGGGCGTCACATGTCGACGGCGAGGTACTTCAGCTCGACGTAGTCGTCGATGCCCTCGAAGCCGCCCTCGCGGCCGATCCCGGACTCCTTCACGCCGCCGAACGGCGCCGCCGGGTTGGACACGAGCCCGCGGTTGAGGCCGACCATCCCGGTCTCGAGCGCCTCCCCGACCCGAAGCGCCCGGTTCAGGTCGCGGGTGTAGGCGTAGGCGACCAGGCCCGCCTCGGTGTCGTTGGCCGCCGCGATCATCGACTCCTCGTCGGGGAACGCGGCGATCGGCGCGACCGGAGCGAAGATCTCCTCCCGCATCACGCGGGCATCCACCGGCACGTCGCTCAGCACGGTCGGCGGGTAGAACCACCCCGGTCCGTCCAGCACCTTGCCGCCCGTACGAAGCGTGGCGCCGCGTTCGAGGGCGTCGGAGACGAGGCCGGCGACGCGGTCGCGCGCCCGCTCGTCGATCAGCGGGCCGATCTCCGTCTCCGGGTCCAGCCCGGGGCCGAGGCGCAGGGCGCCGAGCCGCTCGGCGAGGCCGGATGCGAACTCCTCTGCGACGGCCTCGTGGACGATGAACCGGTTCGCCGCGACGCACGACTCCCCGGTGTTGCGCATCTTCGCGATCACGGCGCCGTTCAGCGCGGCGTCCAGGTCCGCGTCGTCGAAGACGAGGAAGGGGGCGTTGCCGCCCAGCTCCATCGTCGTCTTGATCACCTTGCCCGCCGCCTGCTCCATCAGCTTCTTGCCGACGGGAGTCGAGCCCGTGAACGAGAGCAGCCGGAGCCGCCCGTCCGCGACCAGGGCGTCGGTCACCTCGGACGCGCGGCTGGTCGGCAGCACGCTGAGGACGCCCTCCGGCACGCCCGCGTCGGCCAGCAGCCGGCCGAGGGCCAGCGCCGAGAAGGGCGTCGCCTCGGCCGGCTTGATGATCATCGTGCAGCCCGCGGCGATGGCCGGGCCGACCTTCCGGGTGACCATCGAGAGCGGGAAGTTCCACGGCGTGACGAGGTACGCCGGGCCGATCGGCTGCCGGGTGGTGAAGATCCGGTAGTCACCGCTCGGGGCGACGCGATACTCGCCCCCGACGCGGACCGCCTCCTCCGAGAACCAACGCAGGAACTCGGCCGCATAGGCGACCTCGCCGAGCGACTCGGCCAGCGGCCGTCCCATCTCCCGGGTGGTCAGCCGCGCCAGTTCTTCGGCGCGCTCGTGCATCAGCTCGTACGCCCGGCGCAGGATCTCCGAGCGCTCGCGCGGCGGGGTCGCGGCCCAAGAGGCCTGAGCGGCAGCCGCGGCGTCGAGCGCGCGGACGGCGGCGTCCGCGTCGGCGTCCGCCACCGAGGCGAACACCTCGCCGGTCGACGGGTCGGTGACGTCGAAGGACGCCTCCGCCGCCGTCCAGACACCGCCGATGTACAGCCTGTTCTCCATGCCGATCGCCTCCCAGTGACTCTCGCTCCGCACGTTACCCGCCCCGGCTCGGACCTCCCCTCCCAGGTCGGATCCGGCGTGGCCGGTGCCGTCGCCGCAGGGACAAACCACCAAGGACCAAAATTCTTCTAAATAACTGGTAAACCATAGGATCTTGGGGTGCGTCCCACGGAGTACCAATCACAACCTTCCGGCTCGGCGATTTCCGGGCCGATCCTCATGTGACCAAGGGGCCAACCGTATGAAGTTCACGCTGGAAGAGGTGCAGTCCCAGACCTTCAAGGCCCGGGACGCCTGGTGGACGGTGTTCCTCGTGGACCCTCTGGCCGGCCGGCTCGTCGTCGGGACCGCGAACAGGACCTCCATCACGCCCAACCAGATCACCTGGGGCGCGCTCTTCCTCGGGCTCGGCTCGGCCGGCTGCTTCCTCATGGCGGACTGGAAGTGGCTGATCCTGGGCGCCGTGCTCTATCACTTCAGCTTCGTGCTGGACTGCATGGACGGCAAGATCGCCCGGCTCAAGGGCAACGGGACCGTGCTCGGCGGCTGGCTCGACTACGTCTTCGACCGCATCCGCGTCCTCACCTGCACCCTCGCGCTCATGTGGGGGCAGTACCGCGAGACCCACCAGGAGGTCTACCTCATCCTGGGCGTCGCGGTCGTCTTCCTCGACATGCTGCGGTACGTCGACGCGCTGCAGGTCGCGAAGGTCCGGCGTCAGATGCGCGGCGAGCTCACGAAGGCGATCGAGGAGTCGGCCTCCGCCCACGCGCCCGTCTTCGCCGAGGACCTGCTCCGTGAGGACCCCGACCTGGACCCGGACGAGATCAAGACCCGCACCGTCGAGGTCATCGACCTGCAGCAGGAGTTCCGCTCACGCTTCGCCTGGTACCTCCGCGTCCGTGACTGGCTGCGGGACCACCGCGTCCGTACGCACCTGATGAGCGGCATCGAGTTCCAGATGGCGGTCTTCATCATCGGACCGCTGGTGAACCAGATCGTCCCGGTGACCATCGGCGCGGCGGCCCTGCTGCTCGTCTTCGAACTCGCCATCATGTACAAGCTCTGGCTGTCCTCCCGCGACTTCGCCCGCGCTCTCGCGGAGATCCGTGGCACGGAGCCGGAGCCCGCGCAGGTCGGCTGACCGTCACGCCGGTACGCCTTCCACACGACACACCGCGGGCTTCGGCGTGCGTCCGGGCGGCGGCCGCCCTCTCGGCGACCACCGCCCGGACTTCGTGTTTTGACCTATTTTTTGCGGGCACGTGGCGGTCATCTAAGCCCACCCCCGGAGGCAATCATGTCGACCGCCACAGTGGCCGTCATCGTGGTCGTCGCGGTCCTGGTCGTCGCGGCCCTGGGCTTCCTCGCCTGGCGACAGCAGCAGCGTCGCCGACTGCGCGAGAGGTTCGGGCCCGAGTACGACCGCACCGTGGAACGTCATAACAGCGCCCGCGAGGCCGAGCAGGAGCTCCGCGCCCGCGAGCAGCGTCACCAGGAACTGCGGATCCGCTCCCTCGACCCGGCGGTGCGCGACCGGTACCGCGCGGACTGGCAGCGGGTGCAGGAGCACTTCGTCGACTCCCCCCAGAGCGCCGTCACCGAGGCGGACAACCTCCTCGTCCGTGTGATGAAGGATCGCGGCTACCCGACCGAGGGCTACGAGCAGCAGGTCGCGGACCTGTCCGTCGAACATGGGAGCACCATCGACCGGTACCGGACGGCACACGACATCCGGGGCCGGGCCGACGCCGGTCAGGCGACCACCGAGGATCTGCGCCAGGCCATGGTCCACTACCGTGCCCTGTTCGCCGACCTGCTCGGCGACGGCGAGTCCTTCGCGGACGTCTCTCAGGCACCTGCCGACGAGGAGACTCGAGAGGCCCGGCCCGGTGAGCCCGTCGCCGCCACCGAGTCGGCCCGTCAGGACGCCGACCCCCGCGAGCCCGCCGACGCACGCCAGGCCGACGAGGCGGTCGACTCCAGGTCGCAGCGGGACGCCGAGGTCACGGAGGGACGGAGACGATGAGGGATTACCAGGAGAAGACCGACGAGCGCGTCCGTCCGCTGCCCGGTGACCGACCCGTCGCGGGCATGCCGGTGACCGGCGCCGACCAGGAGCGCGGCCCCGCGGCCGACCGCACCGAGGAATCCGCCCCCGAGGACGACAGGATCATCCTCTCCAGCCGCACCGAGGACGAGGACCGGGACGAAACCCCCGCGTCCCAGACCGTGGAGCCGGGTGGCCCGGCCGACCCGCTGGGCGAGCGTACGGCCGGGCCCGCGGCCACCGCCCGGCCGTACGCTCCTGGCGGATCGCCGGCCGGATCGACGGGTTCGGTGATGGCGCCGGACGCCGGAAGCACCACCGACCGCGAAGACGAGGCCGAGCGTCTGATCGGCCGGGGCGACGCGTACCGGTTCGAATCACGGTGGCATGAGGTCAAGGCCGGATTCGTCGACGATCCGCGCGACTCGGTCCAGCGGGCCAGCGCCCTGTGCGAAGAGGCGGTGACCGCGCTGACGACCGCCCTGGAAGAGCGGCGGGGCAGCCTCAAGGAGCAGTGGGACGGCGACGCCGACACCGAGCGCCTGCGCACCGCGCTGCGCGCCTACGGTGTTCTGCTCGAACGCCTCGCCTCCCTCTGAGGCCGCCGACGAGGAGCGACGAAGCGGCGGGCGCCATCGGCGCCCGCCGCTTCTCTCGTCGTCAGGTCGCCGGCGGCCGTGCACAAGGCTCGGTCATGGCCGCCGAGGCCGCCGCGAACCAGGACGGACAGCCCGCGCGGCAGCCGCTTCGCCGAGCATTCCGCTCCCCACGACACCCGTTCAGGACGGGCGCGGAGCGGACAGGAGCTGGCTGAGCCAGGCGTACGCCTTGGGCAGCATCGAGTTCCATACCGAGGCGTTGTGTCCGCCGCTCGGCAGGATGTACAGGAAGGCCGTCGTCGGTGGCCGTACGAGCGGCATGATCTGGTTGATCGCCTGATAGGTGTGGTCCTGCCGCGTGCCCGCCAGCAGGAGGCTGACCGGCGGGCGGCGGGTCCGCAGCAGGTCGAGGACGGAGTTCTCGGCGTTCAGCGCGCGGTCGCGACGGACCTCCGGCGTCTGCGGTACCGCGTCCCCCTGCATGGTGACGGCCGCGCTGAACAAGTCCGGCCGGCGGATCGCCATCTTCGCCGCGCAGTAGCCTCCGGTGGAGAACCCCATCAGGCCCCAGGCGCCCCGGTCCGGCTGGGCACGGAACGCCTTCGTCACCGCCTGACGCACGTCATCGGTGAGCCAGGTCTCGACGCGCGGTCCGCCGGGGAAGTCGACGCACTCGGTGTCGCGGCCGTGGATCACCGTCGTCACCGGAGCGACGAGGATGAACGGATGCGCGTGCCCCGACGCCATGACCTCCTTCAGGGCACCGGCCGCGTGCACGGCGTGGAACCAGGTCGAGGGGGTCCCGGGATAGCCGGGCAGGAGTTCCACGACGGGATAGGTCTGGTGGGCGTTGGCCGGCGAGTCGTAGCCCGGCGGCACCCAGACGAGGATCCGGGAGCGTATCCCGGAGTGTTCGCCGGTGACCGTCGCGGTGTAGACGTCCGGGTCGAGCTTCGGAGTCCGCTCGAAGCGCACCTGACCGGTGCCCACGGTGCCCGGCCCGACCTCCTCGATCGGCGTGCCCGCGCCCTTCCCTCCGCCCAGAAGGTCGCTCCAGGAGGCGTAGAACTCGAAGTAGTGGTTCAGGCTGACACCACCGACGAGCAGCGCGAACACCTGGCACATCACGATCATGAAGAGCCGGGCCGCGACGGCGAGGCGCCCCTTCACGCGGTTCCACAGGTACAGGCAGGCGACCGGCCCCGCGATGACGAAAAGGACGGCCACCACCAGAAGCGGCCAGCCCATCAGTCCCATGAACTTCCCCCGAGGAACCCGTTGACGTGAGCAGGCCGAGGTTAGAGCCCAGGTGGCAGCCTCGGCTCCTGATTCATCCTCATTTCGGGCGATGTTCACCCGGCGGGTCCGTCGGGGGGACGCGTCCGCGGTCGCTCGTCGCCACGCGGCGGCGCGCCGCCGTCACCGGGCCGTACCGCCTCGGCCGCACGGGACCAGGGGCCGGCCGGACGCGCCGTCCGGCCCCTGCCAGTCGTCCCGTTCCGTCAGTGGGCGAGGAACGCGATCACCGCGTCCCGTCCCGCGTGGCCGCGCTCGCGGTTCTGAATGGAGTGCGAGGCGCCCTTGACGACGACGACCTTGCCGTTCGGCGCGTGGGACGCCTCCTCGTACGCCCACTCGAGCGGCGTGGAGAGGTCGTGGTCACCGTTGAGCAGCAGCACCGGGACGTCGGGCAGCCGGGCCGGCGGCTCGGCTGCCGGACGCGAGGACCAGCGCAGGCACTCCTGGGTGAACCCGCTGCCCGCCGATATCGCCCGCGTGTACGGCCAGACGCGGCCCGGGTCGGTGTGCCGCAGGAACCCGTCGAGCCTGGCTTGGCGCGTTCGCAGCGGCGCGTCCGACCGGCCCCACGGGAAGACGGCGTCCGAGCAGAACGTGTCGATGTGCAGGCCGGAGCTGTACAAGGTGACGGGATCCCCACCGGGCGCCATGTCGGCGACGATCGTGTCGAGGCGGGCCGGATCGCCCTGCCGGGCGGCCCGCAGTGCGCCGACGAGGTCGCCGTGTCCGGGGGGCAGACCGGGCGGGTTCGGGTCCCGGTAGGTCGGGTCCAGGAACTCGTACGACACGATGGCGTCGAAGATCTTGACCCCGTCCGCGGTGGAGCGGTGACGGACCACCCAGGCCAGGTCCTCGGCCGGGTCGGACCCGCAGGCGGGCGCGGTGGCGCACGCGTCACGCAGCACGCGGGCCTGTGCGTGCAGGCCGACGAAGTACAGGCCGTCGTCGGCCTGCGGGTCGACGTGCGGCAGCACCGAGTCGAGGACGATCTTGCGGACGTGCGACGGGTAGGCGACGGCGTACCGGGCCGCGGTGAATGAACCGTACGAGACGCCGTCGACCACCATTTTGTCGACGCCGAGCGCCCGGCGGAGCGCGTCATAGTCGGCGACCGTCTGCTCGGTGCTGTAGAGGCCGCGCCGGTCGCCGAGGATGTCGGAGCACTCCGTGATGGCGGCTGCGGTGGGCGCGGCGATGTCGGAGCTGCCGACCTGGGCCTGCAACTGCGGGCAGTCGATCGCGCCGAACTCACCGGTGCCGCGCTGGTCCAGCATGACGAACCGGTAGTCCTTGGTGAGCTCGGGAAGGCGCTGAGTGGCGATCCGGGTGATGGACGGCACGCCGGGCTGACCGGGGCCTCCGGTGAGGAACAGCAGGACGCCCTTCGGCGCGTTCGCGTTATCCGCGGTGGCGACCTGGAGGTCGAGCGTTCCAGGCGTCTTGCCACGGTGGTCGAGGGGCACGCGCAGGGTGGAGCAGGTGAATCCGGGCTGCCCTTTGCACGGGTGCGGGTCGGCCAGCTTCGGCCAGGCCGCGGGCACCGAGACCCCGGTGGGTCGGGGGGCGTTGTCCGTGGTCGGCGCCGGGGTGCCGGCGGCCGCCGGGCCGCCGATCGCCGCGACGGCGCCGGCGACGACCGCGGTGACGAGTAGTCGTGATCGCATGTGCGGATTCTGACGATCGAAAAGGCCGGGCAACACCCCTGACGCGCCAGTGGGCGCTTCCCTGACCTCTCGTGGCCATTCGGTGCGCCATGTCGTCGCTCCGGGCGTCCCGAGCGTCGCCTGCCGGGCGCCGCGCGCTGGGTAGGCGACGAGCGATCGACCCTGCCGACGTCAATCGATCGCCGTGAGCACGCCATGACTGGATCAACTCGCGCGCGGTCGCATGGCGCCCGCGTACGGCACGGCTAGCGTCTCATCCGATCTCTATCAGGGGGGACGTCATGCGCTCATACGCGATCACCGCACTCATCGGCACCGGCCTGTTGGGCCTCGCGCCGCAGGCTCAGGCCGCGTCGCACGCCCGGCCGGCGCACCCGCAGCCGGACCGGCCCGGCGCGCAGAACGCCGCGCACGCCCGGCCCGCCGACCAGCAGCCGCAGGAGGCCCGGCCCGCCGTCCACGCACAGCAGCAGGCGGATCGTCCCGCGGAGCAGGCCGCCGTCCACGCGCAGCAGCAGGCCGCTCGGCCCGCAGCACACACCGCCGGGCAGAACGCCAACCTCCGGTCGGTCGACGCGAAACCGGCCCGGGCCGTTCTCCTGCATCCCGTCCGGATCCGGCACTTCGACCCGCAGCCGCAGCCGGTCCGGCCCGTCGCCGAGATCCCCGTCCAGGTCCGGCACGGAGACCCGGTGCCGGTCCGGCCGGCGTACGCCATGCACATCACCGGGCAGGCCCAGCACTGGGAGGTCTCGCCGGGCGAGCTCCAGACCGTCCGCTGGACGCTCACCAACACCGGCAACCGACCGCTGGAGCACGCCCAACTGGTGGCCTCGGTCCCGGCCGGGTGGGGCGTCCGGGAGGGGCAGGGCTGCACGCGCCACGGTCAGTACCTCGGATGTGACATCGGGGGGCTGGAGCCGGGGCGGAGCGCGGCCGTCGTCGTCCCGCTGGTCGCGCAGGGGCAGCCCGGGCCCGTCCGGCTGGCCGCCTGGTCGCGGGCGACGGCGGGTTCGCTGACCATTCCGGGGCCCACGGCGTCCTTCCGCGTCCAGGTGACGCGTCACTAGGTTCTGGCCAAGACGGACCTCCTGGGGCCAGACTGAACGCTATTCGGTTCGGCGTTCCCAGGAGGTAACCGTTGCCCGAGTTCACCATGACGATCGGCGGCGCGGCCGTGCAGGACCACGACCGCGTTCGACGTCATCAACCCGGCCCGTTCGGCGGCTTCAAGTGGAGCGGCATCGGCGTCGAGAACGGCACCTGGGGGCTGACCGGCTTCACCGAGATCCGGGTCGTGCACCGTGCGAAGCGCTGACCGCGCCTCCGGACCGGGTCGTCGACGGCCGTTGCCGGGCGGTGTCGGGATTCGTCAAGTCCGCTGCGAAAGGAGGGAAACCGCCGAACCATGGCGGGCCCGACCGCCTACGATGAGGCCGTGCCCGAACTGTTGTTCCCCTTTCTGGGCGTCGTCGCGCTGCTCACCGTGACCCCCGGCCCGGACATGCTCCTCGTCGTGCGTAACGGCCTGAGCGCCGGCAGCCGTGCGGCCTGGTTGACCGGGCTGGGCTGCTGTCTGGGCATCTCGATCCACGCGACGGCCGCGGTGCTGGGACTGTCCGCCATCCTCGCGGCCTCCGCGACCGCGTACACGGTCGTGAAGCTGGCCGGCGCGGCGTACCTCGCCTACCTGGGCATCCGCATGCTGATCTCGGCGCTGATGTCCGTCGACCCGGCCGAGGACGCGGAGGTCGGCGCCGTGCCGGCGGCGACGGCCGCAGCGACGCCTGCTCCGACGGCGGACGGCGTACGGGCCACGCCGCGCACCGGCGCGGCCGTGTTCCGCCAGGGCCTGATCACCAACCTGCTCAACCCGAAGATCGCACTACTCTTCCTGACCCTGCTGCCACAGTTCGTGACGCACGACGAACCCCGCCTGCGCACGACCGCCACCCTCGCCGTCATCTTCCTCGCCGTCGCGGTCGTGTGGTGGCGGACCTTCTCCTTCGCGATCGGCCCGATCTCCCGGGTCCTGCGCGACGGTGCCGCCCGCCGGGTCCTCGACGGGCTGGCCGGCTCGGCCCTCCTCGCCATCAGCGCGGCGGTGGCCCTCGACGGCGAGCGCTAGGCCGTATTCCCGCCGTCCACGAGGATGTGGGCGCCGGTGACGGCCTGGAACGCGTCCTCGGTGACCGAGGCGATGACCTTCGCGACGTCCTCGGGCTCGAGCACGCGGGCGAGGACCGACCTCTCGCTCAGCGCCGCCGCGAGCTCGGGCGTCAGGACGTCACTGGTGGCGTCCGTGCGCACCACGCCGGGCGCGACGACGTTGACGGCGATTCCGTGCTCGCGGGCCTCGGCGGCCACGTGACGGGCGAAGACGTTGAGCGCCGCCTTGGCCGTCGCGTGCGCGATGGTCCCCGTCCGCACCCGGTCGGCGCTGATGCTGGAGACGTACACGATCCGGCCGGTCCCCTGCTCCCGCATGACCTCGAGCGCCCGCTTGCTGATGTGGAAGACGGCGGCGAGCTCGCCCATGACCTTGTCCGAGAAGTCCTCCCACGACAGGTCGCCGAGCGGTGCGAAGGGCGGCTGGATGTTCGCGTTGCACACGAGGACGTCGATGCGCGGGCACGCGGCGACCAGCCGGGCCGCCTGCTCGGGGTCGCGGACATCGGCCTGAACGGCCTGCGCCGTCCCCCCGGCCGCCTCGACGTCCTTCACCACCGCCTCGGCCGCGGCGTCGTCCCCGCGATAGTTGACGACCACGTGAAGGCCGCGGGAGCCCAGCTCCCGTGCCGTCGCCGCGCCGATTCCACGGCTCGCGCCGGTGATCACAGCGACCTGTCGCATGAGTCCTCCGTCAGGGTCCGTACGGGCAGGGCCACCGTTCTCACGATAGGGAGATCACGACACCAGCCAGGTGCGCAGGGCCCACCACCAGTGCGCCGAGTGGGCGACCGCCGATCCCGTCGGCGGCGCCAGGCACCGGCCGGTGATCTCGCCGAACCGCCGTACGCGGTACTTCACCGTGTTGGGGTGGACGTGCAGGGCACCCGCGGTCGGCTCGATCCGCCCGCCGTTGTCCAGGTAGGCCAGCGCCGTCCCGGCGAGCTGCCGGTGGAAGGCGTCCGCCGGGTCGAGCCGGTCGAGGAGGGTGGCGGCCAGCAGGCGCCCGAGGTCCGGCGCGCCGGTGGTCGCGACCGCGAGGGCGAGGTCGGGCAGCCCGTGCAGGCCGCGCTCCCCCATGACCGCGGGCAGCGCCGCCCGGCAGAGTCCGTACATCGCCGGGATCTCGGCCAGGGGCACCGCCGGGGACGCGACGAGCAGCGGCGTACCGTCCGGCAGATCCGGCAGCCGCGGTACGAGTGCGGCGAGGCTGCCGTCGACCAGCCCGCACAGCCCCCCGGTCAGCCGCCGCTCCAGCGACGCGGCCGTCCGCGGGTCGCTGACGTCGCTCACCAGGCAGTGGTAGGGGTGTGCGGCGTCGAGCGGGGCGGGGTCACCGCTCTCGCCGTGCAGCACCCGCCGGAGCACCTGGGCGTGCGCGTCGCGCGTCGTCCGCGCCATCTCCATCTCGGCAATCCGGTGCGCGTGCACCATCCGGTGCTCCAGCGCCGTGGCGACGGCGTCGATCCGGATCATCCCCTCGAGAAGATCGTCGGCGGGCAGGCCCGCGGCCCGGCCACGCTCCACGACCGTACGCACGATCAGCGCCCGCCCGGCCTGGAAGCCGTCGAGGAGCGCCGCCACGGGCACCCCCTGGCGGGCGCGGTCCGCGCCGAGCCGTCCGACGGCCCGCAGGTCGGTCTCTGCCAGCTCTCCCCCGGCGGTGATGGCCCTGATCGCGGCCTGGACCACCGCCCGTACGTGCCGGCGGACCTCGTCCTCCGGGAGCGCCGCGACGGGCGGCGAGTGCACCCGCGCGGCCCGTACGGCGGCGTCCGCGATCGCGCCGTCGTCGTCTCTCAACAGCTCGCTGAAGCGGTCCATTGGCCCCTTCGGATAATCACCGTCCGCATCCTTGGCGCCGACACGGCTAGCCGAGGCGTCTTCACATCAGGTTTGGTATTAGGAGACAAACGTAGAAGGAGTCAAGCCATGGCAGACGAGTTCCTCGACAAGCTGCCCCCGCAGGAGCTGATCTTCAACCTCCCGCCGACCTTCGCGACGGTCGAGGAGGAGCGGCGGCACCGCAAGGAGCGGCTCGCGGCGGCGCTGCGGCTGTTCGGCAGGTTCGGCTTCGAAGAGGGCGTCGCCGGGCATATCACCGCACGCGACCCCGAGCTGACCGACCACTTCTGGGTCAACCCGTTCGGGATGTCGTTCAAGCACATCCGGGTGAGCGATCTGATCCTCGTGAACCACGAGGGCAAGGTCGTCCAGGGGCGGTACCCCGTCAACGAGGCGGCGTTCGCGATCCACTCCCAGATCCACCAGGCGCGGCCCGACGTCGTGGCCGCCGCGCACAGCCACTCCGTCCACGGCCGGGCCATCTCGGCCCTGGGCGAGCTGCTGGAGCCGATCACACAGGACGTCTGCGCGTTCTACGAGGACCACGCGCTGTTCGACGACTACACCGGCGTGGTGACGGACCTGGAGGAGGGCCGGCGCATCGCCACGACCCTCGGTGACCGCAAGGCCGTGATCCTGCGCAACCACGGTCTGCTCACGGTCGGGGACTCGGTGGACGCCGCCGCCTGGTGGTTCATCACGATGGAGCGCTCCTGCCAGGTCCAGCTGCTCGCGAAGGCCGCCGGCCGGGTCGTGCACATCTCGCAGGAGAACGCCAAGCTCACCCACGACCAGCTCGGCAACGACCTCGTCGGGTGGATCAACTACCAGCCGCTGTACGACCAGATCGTCCGTGAGCAGCCGGACCTGTTCGAGTGACGAGGCCGCCGGGTGATTCCTCACCCGGCGGCACTGACGCGGGTTGCAATTTACTGTCAGGCCCTATGCCCTTTCCGGACGGCCCGCGTGGCGCTAAGTTCGCCTCTGCCCTCGGTCGCATGGCCGGTGTCCTTCCAGTGATCCCCTTGCGATCCGGCCCCGCGGCCGCGGCGCGCCGGGGAGGGACGGTGAGGCACGGACCCACCGCCCCTCCCGACGGCTCGTCTCCCTCGCCCCACCCGGCTCTGGAATATCCGCACGGGCGAGCCGTTCTGCATCCATAGGCCTACGACCGGAAGGATGACCTGGATGCTGTTCGGAGGAGAACACGTGCGGCGCTACGTCGAGACCGACGGGGCGGAGGGTCATGACTGGCAGGGCACGACGACCCTCCTCCTGACGACGACCGGCCGCAAGACCGGCCGGCGGCGCACCACGCCGCTGATCTACCAGCAGAACGGCGAGGACTATCTCGTCGTCGCATCCAAGGGCGGCGCGGACGAGCCGCCGCTGTGGTTCCTCAACCTCCAGGCCGACCCGGAGGTGGGCGTTCAGGTGCTCGGTGACAAGTTCACCGCGCGCGCCCGCACGGCCACCCCGGAGGAGAAGCCCGACCTGTGGCGGAAGATGGCCGCCACCTGGCCCGCGTACGACGAGTACCAGCAGAAGACCTCACGGGAGATCCCCATCGTGGTACTCGAACGCGTCTGAGCTCACGGCAGGAGTTCACTCCAGAGCGGGACACGCGGCTCGATCAGCAGCCGCATCCCCGCCTCCTCCGGCGTGCGGTCCCGCTTGCGGTTGTTGCAGGGACCGCACGCCAGGACGGTGTTCTGCCACGTCGACCCGCCGCCGCGCGACCGCGGGAGGACGTGGTCGACCGTGTTCCCCCGCCCGCCGCAGTACGCGCAGAGCCCGCCGTCGCGGCGCCGGAGCCCCCGCTTGCCCCACGCCGGCCGGTGGCCGTGGCGCCACCGCATGGCGACGTACCGGACCAGCCGCAGCACCCGCGGTAACGGGAAGTGCCCGATCCGCCGGCCCTCCACCGCCTCCTCGACCACCGCGACCCCGCGTACGAGCATCCGCACGGCGTGCCGCACGTCGACCTTCTGCAGCGGCTCGTACGACGCGTTGAGAACGAGTACGTTCACCGAAATCCCCTATCGAATGAAAAGGCCGCTCCCGGAAGTCCGGAGGCGGCCGACGTGCAACCAGGGCGTCAATCGCCCTGACGGGCGTCTCCGTCGGCAATTCGATCGTGCCCCCGGTGCTTGTCCGGACCGTACTCGGCCGGGTCACCGCAGGCCAGAACCTCGGTGGACACACGTGAGCGTCGCTCCGGCGGGGTCTGCGCGGCCGGCGCGTCGCTCGGCGTCTCGTCCGCCGACTCGATCAGGTCGTGCACCTCTCCCCCTTTCTTCCCCGAAACCGGGAATAGCATGAATCAACCGTCGCACCGCGGGCAACGCTTTTTCGGAATATCCCACGGGATGCGGCCTGCGGCAATGGGCGATATCGGTCAGCACCTCGGCCCCGGCGCCCGTGGCCTGACGTCCCTACCGCGACCTCCTGCGCGGCGACCGCCGGTGCGGCCGCTCACCCTCAGGTACGCGGCCGCACCGGCCCGTGGTTCGGCGATCCGCGCCGCTTACCGGATGAGATCCCGGATCGCGGTGAGGGTGCGCTCGCCTCCGAAGTCGCCGCCCGTGGCGGGGACGACCGCCACCTCGTCCACGCCGGCGTCGGCGTACTCCCGCAGGCGCGACCGCACCTGGTCGGCGGGGCCGACCAGCCCCACCCGGCCCGCGACGTCGAACGGCAGGGCGGTCAGCAGTTCCTTCGGCTCGGCTCCACCTCGGGCCAACGCCACAGCGTCGCCCAGCCCGGCGCCGGTGAACGCCTCGGCGTATCCGGGGAGCCCGAGGTACGGGACGATCCCCCACATCAGCTGCGCGTACGACTCGGGCGTCGGATCGACGGCCGTGGGGAGCAAGGCCACCAGCCGAGGCGCCGGACGCCCGACTTTCCCGGCCGCCACGTCCAGTTTCGCCCGCAGGGCGGCGGCGACCTGCGGGGACACCATGTCGATCACCATGCGGTCCGCGTGCTCGGCCGCCGTCCGCACGGCCCGGTCCCCGGAGGCCGCCACGCTGAGCGGGCCGCCGGGCGGCGCCAGCCTGAGCCGGAAGCCGTGCGTCCGTACGACCTCCCCGTCCAGGTCGACCCGGTCTCCGGCCAGCAGCCCCCGAACCGCCCGCGTGCTCTCCTCGAGCACGGTCGCCGAACGCTTCAGCGACCGGCCGTGCCACCCTTCGACCAGCCGGGAACTCGCGGTTCCGAGCGCCACCCCGATCCGCCGGCGCGTCACGGTGGCGACCGAGGCGGCCCCCATCGCGATCATCACCGGGTCGCGGACGGCCACGGGCAGCGGGCCGACCGTCATGGCGATCTGGTCGGTGGCCAGGCCGATCGCCGACGCCAGGGCGAAGGCGTCCCAGGTGCCGGTCTCACCGATCCACAGCTCGCCGAACCGCAGCCGGTCAGCGATCGCCGCCGTGTGCAGGGCCTCCTCCGGCGGACGGTCGGGCCAGTTTCCGATAACGACGCTCGTGTCCATGGCGCTCATCGAAGCAGAACCCGCCCCCGCCGCGTCCCTGCCCTCACGACGACCAGGCGCCGGCGCGGCGACACGACGCCGCGCGCGAGGTGCGGCGGCGTCGCCACGGTGGGGCCGACCCGTACAGTGGTCGGTGTGGCTGAAGAGGCATGGAAGGTAGAGCCCTCGGGCCCGCTGCGCGGTGACATCCACGTACGCGGGTCGAAGAACGCCGTGACCAAGCACATGGTCGCGGCCATGCTCGGCGAGGGCCAGAGCACGATCCGGAACGCCCCCGAGGTGGGCGATGTGGAGATCACCGGGGCGATGCTGGAGGCCCTCGGGCACACCGTCGACCGCGACGGTCCCGACATCACGGTCTCGCCCGGAGCGGTGACCGAGCCGCGTGTGCCGAGGGCGTTCACCGGGCTCAACCGCATCCCGATCCTCATGGTCGGCCCCCTGCTGCACCTGACGGGAGAGGCCTTCGTCCCCCTGGTCGGCGGTGACCCGATCGGCCGCCGGCCCGTCGACTTCCACGTCGAGGCGCTGCGCGCGATGGGCGCGGAGGTCGAGGTCGGCGACAAGGGCATCGCCGCCCGTGCGAGCCGCCTCTACGGCGCCCGCATCGACCTGCCGTACCCCAGCGTCGGCGCCACCGAGACGGTCCTGATGACCGCGGTGCTGGCCGAGGGCAAGACGGTGCTGCGCGGCGCCGCGATGGAGCCCGAGGTCGTCGAACTGGCCCTGTTCCTGCAGCGCATGGGCGCGCACATCGAGCTCAGCCCGGACCGCCGCATCGTCATCGAGGGCGTCGGCAAGCTGAAGGGCGCGTCAACGCGGCTAGCGGGTGACCGGCTGGAGGCCTTCTCCTACCTCGTCGCCGGGCTGATCACCCGCGGGGAGGTCCGCGTGCACGGCTGCGCCCAGGACCGCCTCGTCACCGCGATCACGACGCTGGCACGAATGGGCGCCCGGTTCGAGATCACCGACGAGTGGATCACCGCGTCGGCCCCGGACGGGCTTCGTCCGGCCGCCGTGCACACCGACACGCACCCGGGCTACATGACCGACTGGCAGCAGCCGCTCATGGTGCTCTTCACCCAGGCCGAAGGGATGTCGGTGCTGCACGAGACGGTGTTCGAGAACCGTCTGGTGTACGTCCCGGCGCTGAAGAAGATGGGCTGCGAGATCGAGGTCTTCAACGCCTGCCTGGGCGGTCCCGCCTGCCGGTTCCACGACAGCAACTCGGTGCACTCCGCGGTCGTCCGCGGGGTCTCCAGGCTGACCGGTGCCGACGTCACCATGCCGGACGTACGCGCCGGTTTCTCGGCCGTCCTGGCGGCGTCCGTGGCCGACGGCACCTCGACCCTGCGCGGCGTGCACCACATCGTGCGGGGCTACCACCGCCCGGCCGAGCAGTTCGCCTCCCTGGGCCTCAAGCTCGAGAGCGTCGCCATCTGACCTGCGGCCGTCGGCTCAGGGGTGGTAGACCTCGGCGATCTTGGTGACCGTGCGGCCCTTCATCGTCAGGTAGGCGTCGACCTGCGCGCCGTCCTTGACGGCGGCCTCCAGCTGCTGGAGCGTGCAGGCCTTGACGCCGACGCCGGTCTTCTCATCCACCGTCGCGTCCTCGCCGGAACAGATGTTCACCGCACTGAGCACGGTGGCGTCCTTCGCGACCGTGGCGGTCTGCACGGGCCCGGTCGGCATGATGGCCTCGTCGGGTTCCTGCACCTTGTTGGTGCCCTGGTACTCCAGGGCGCCCGACCCGGCGTCGTACTTCTTCAGCAGGACGACCTGGGTCGTGACCACCTTCCCGGAGTCCGCCGCGGCGGCCTTGGGCTTGTCGCCCGAGCATGCCCCGCTCAGCAGCAGGGCGGCCATCGCCCCGGCCGCTGCGAACACTCGCACCGATCTCGTCATGATCACGAGACGATACAACAGCGCGCGGCGCCGTGCCCGGAGAGCGGCGGAATCGCGCCCGATCAGGCGCGCAGGCGGCGTACGACCTGACGGGCACCGGGGATCTTCTTGATCGCGCGGCGCAGCAGGAGGCCATGAGTCCTGGCGCGTTCGCCCTCGGCCGCCAGGACGCGGACGCTGAGCCTGTGGTTCTCGGTGCGATACGGCGCCAGGATGCCCCGGCGGGCGATCTTCGCGTCGCCGTCCAGGCGATGCTCGGCGATCCAGCCGCCGGCGTCGAGCCGGACGACGAAGTCCCAGATGCCGGGGGTGAGCGCCGGGCCGGCGGCGGGGTCGAGGACGGCCGCGCCGGACATCGCGAACGCCTCGGACGACTCCAGCGTGATCGGCAGGGCGTGGTCGGCCGAGTCCTCCCGGCGCCGGATGTAGAGGTCGAGGCGGCGCGCCTCGCCGGCGGCGTCGAGCACCTCCGCGGGGATCGGCAGCGGCACGGGCGCCTCCCACCGGCCGTCGCGGATGGTGAACGGCGTGCCGTCCGCGTACACGAGGCGGGCGGTGAAGCGCACGACCAGCCGGGCGTCGTCCCAGTCCAGACCGTCCAGGGTCGTGGTGATGGCGACGCCGCGTTCGGCCTCGACCAGGCGGAACAGGTGGTCGTACGCGTCGGCGCGCAGGAGCGCGGCACGGACGCGCATCCGCAGGGGCAGCCGCCGGTCGATGCCCTCGCCGAAGCGCTCGGCGACCAGCCGCCGGGCCTCGTCGTAGACGGCGCGGCGGTACTCCGGTGGAGCGTCGAGGAGGCTCTTCTCCCCGAGCCGCTTGAGGATCTTCCCGCGGTACCAGTGCACGTAGTAGCGATCGCGGTCGGGGCCGGGCTCGACGTGCTCGTCGACGATGTCGAGGACCTCGCGCAGGGCGCCGTAGTAGTGCGCCGGGTCCGCGTGGTTGCGGGAGTAGCTGCCGGGCCGCCGCACCCAGTGGCAGCACGGATAGTCGGCGAGCACCGAGATCGTGCCGGCCCGGAAGTACGCCCTGAGGACGAAGCGGTGGTCCTCCAGCCGCACCGGCCCCTCGGGGAACCGGATCCGGTGCGCGTCCAGGAACGACCGGCGGAACAGCTTGTGCGCCGTGAGGATGCCGTACAGCGCGTCCTTCAGCACGTCCGCGTGGTCGCGGGACCGCCGGAACATCACGCGCGGCACCGTACGGCCGTGGCCCACCATCTTGCCGATCACGATGTCCGCGTCGTTGCGGACCGCCATCGCGTACATCCGCTCCAGCGCCTCGGGGCCCAGCCAGTCGTCGTCGTCGAGGAAGTAGACGTAGTCGCCGTGGGCCGCCTCGATGCCGACGTTGCGCGGGCCCCCGGGACCGCCGCTGGCCGGCAGGTGGATCACCCGGATGCGGTCGTGCTCGGCGGCCAGTTCGTCGAGGCACTTCTCGGTGCCGTCGCTCGATCCGTCGTCGGCGAAGATGACCTCGTAGTCGTCGAGCGTCTGGGCGAGGACGGACTCGACGCACCGGGACAGGTGCTCGCCGGTGTTGAACACCGGCACGACCACACTGACCTTCATCGTGGCAGGTCCAGTGCGGCCCGCACCGCGGGCGCGAGCAGGTGCTCGTCGTCGGGGTCGATGTAGAGCCACTCGTCGACCTCGCCGGTGGCGGACAGCTCTCCCTCGTAGTCGGCGGTGTAGCAGGCCATCCGCACGCGGGTGCCCGGCGGCTGGTCGTGCGCCGGCGCCTCGACGACGCCTATCGAGCGGAAGGTGCGCCGGTCGAGCCGGACCCCGAGCTCCTCACGGACCTCGCGGGACAGCGCGGTCCAGTCGTCCTCCCCCGGCTCCCGCTTGCCGCCGGGCAGGTAGAGCCGGTCGCGTGCCCGGGCGCGTACGGCGAGCAGCCGACCCTCCGACACGTGAACCCATCCGACGACATCCAGCACGGGCCCATCCTGCCAGGCCGGACCCGTTCGCGCTCGTCACCACGCGTCCCCGCCGGGGCGGTCAGCGCAGGGCGCTGCCCTTGCGCCAGTCGTCCCAGGACAGCTGCCAGTAGCCGTAACCGTTGTCCGGTTCGAGCTCGCGGTCGGTGCCGGTGACCTTGACGATGTCCCCGCGGTTCGACAGGGCATAGAACCACTTGGCGAAGGAGGGCGGTGCGTTGACGCAGCCGTGGCTGACGTTCGCCTGGCCCTGCGATCCGACCGACCAGGGCGCCGAGTGGACGTACTCACCGCTGGAGGAGATCTGCACGGCCTGGTAGACGGTCAGGCTGTAGTAGTTCGGATCGCTCTTGTTGTTGACGCCCATCCAGCCGGACGTCATCGTGACCGGGCTCTGCTTGCCCATCACGGCGTGGACGCCGTTCGTGGTCGTGTACTTGCGAGCCCCGCCCTTACCCGCGCTGATCGGCGCGGTCTTGGCGGTCCGGCCGTCGACCGTGACGGTCATCCGGTGCCCCTTCACGTCGACGGTGCTGATGTGGGAGGTGCCGATCGTGTAGGAGCGGCTGTAGTCCTTGGTCCCGTAGGTGTCCACGGCACCGCGCACCCCGGTGAGGCGGGCGGTGAACGTCACGGTCTGGTGCGGCTGCCAGTAGTCCTTGGTGCGGTAGACGGCCTCCTGGTCGCCGTACCACCGCCAGGCGCCCTCGGCGGGCCTGGTGGAGGTGACCTGCAGGACGCGTTCGACGTTCGCCTTGTTGTAGACCGGGTCACTGAACTTGACGATCAACGGCATCCCCACGCCGACGGTCTCGCCCGGCATCGGCGTGATGTCGGCGATGCCGAACGTCCGCTTCGGGGTCAGCGTCTGGAAGGCGCTGCTCGCCGTCGTCGTCTTGCCGCCGGCGTTCTTCGCGGTCGCGGTGACGGTGTACTTCGTCGCGGGCTTGAGGGCTCCGGTCGACGTCCACTGGACGTGGCCCTTGTCGAACGCCCCGGCGACCTGTCCGCCGTCGGCTCGTACGGCGACGTCGCGCAGCGTTCCCTTGGCCGCCTTGACGACGATCGGCTGGTCGGGACGGCTGTCCGCCGCACCGCTGGCCGGCGTGATAGAGACCGTGGCCGGCGAGGACGACGAGCCCCCCGGACCGCATCCCGTGGACAGCAGCAGCGTCGCTCCGGTCACCGCGAGCATCGCTCGGCGCTTCACCGTGAACCTCTCCCTCGACATCGACGATCACCTGTCGGGGGCAGATGCCCTCATATAGAAAGATGTCACGCGCGGCGCGTTGGTTCGGGCCCGAAATTCCCGGACGGTCGGCGACGGGTCAGGCCGGAACGGCCGTGACGCGGTTGAGGCACCGCTTGAAACCCCACACCGAGATCAGCACGGCGGTGGCGCCCAGGAACGCCACGGCCGTCGTCCGCACCCAGAGGTAGGTGCCGATCGACTGGCTGAACAGCAGCCAGAGGCTGATGGCGGTGTTGAGCGTGAAGGTGAGCGACCACAGCAGCGAGATCCGCAGGAAGAAGCGGCGGACGCGGTGGTGGGCGAGGAACGCCTCCGGCAGCGGTACCAGATCGGTGGCGACCTTGGCGGCGAGGGGACGGCCGAGCGGAACCGAGGCCAGGAACGCGACCGCGACCAGCATGGTGCCCAGCGTCGGCTGGAGGAAGTAGACCACGGCATTGCCCGTGGCGGCCGCCAGGGCGGCGCGGGCGGTCACGCCGAGCGCCGCGAGCAGCAACGTGCCGGGCACCGGCCGGCGGCGTACGACACGGACGATGATCCCGCCGTACACCCACGCGACCGCGGTCACCAGCGCGCCGTCGAGCCCCAGGAGGGCAAGGCCGGCGTAGAACGCGACGACGGGGGCGATCATGCCTTCGACCACCCGGGGCAGCGCGTGCAGGAGGAGAGCGGTGAGGCGCGGAATCTCGAACCGGTGCGGTGATTCCATGTGCCGGGCGACTCCCGATCGATCGACTTCACGAAGACCCGGACCACGCTACGTCAAGATCGCCAGTGCGTCGGCCGGTTCCGGACATCTCCCAGGAATCAGCCTCAGACGCCCGTATTCGCCGACATAGAGGGCAGTGAGGGACCTTCGCCCCTGCCCCCGGCCGTCACGCCGGGGGAACCCTCGGAGTAGAAGACCCGGTCTCGAAGGAGGGGGACATGAAGACGGAGGACCGCTGGTCGGTCGAGGTCTACCTCGACGAGGAGGATGGCGAGACCCACGCGGAGGCGCGGCTCGTCGCCCAGGACACCGAGAAGGTACGCGGCCGGGGAAGCGCACGCTGCAACCCCGCCGACTGGGACGTTCCCGAGATCGGCGCGGAGCTGGCGGCGTCGCGTGCGCTGTCGGACCTCGCGCACCGGCTGCTGGACCTGGCGTCGGCGGACATCGAGGCGGTGACGCACGAGCACGTCCGGCTCAACGACTGAACGAAACGGACACGACGGCGGGCTCCCAACTCACCCGAAAGATCTCTATCATCCGAGTGGCTTTACTCGGAGAAATCGGGAGAGTGAATGCTCAGCAGACGACTGACCGCCGTCGTGGCCGCCACCGCCGGCGTCCTCCTGACCACCACCACCGCCCACGCCGACGCCGGGCCGGGCGCGCCGGGCATCGGCGACGCCTACTACCCCGACTACGGCAACGGCGGCTACGACGTCGCCCATTACGGCCTTGACCTGAAGTACCGGCCTTCCGACGACCGCCTCGACGGGACCGCCACGATCACCGCGCGGGCGACGCAGGACCTCACCCGCTTCGACCTGGACTTCCTGCTCGACGTCTACTCCGTCACGGTGAACGGGCGGCCGGCGCGGTTCACCACGTCCGGCGCGCACGAGCTGGTGATCACACCGGTGGCCGTCCTCCGCAGGGGGCGGCCGCTCACCGTCGCCGTTCGGTACTCCGGCGTCCCGTCGACGAAGCAGTACAACGACTACGTCGGCTGGGCGCGGACCCCGGACGGCGCGGTGGCCGCCCAGGAGCCGGAGAGCGCGTGGTGGTGGTTCCCGAGCAACGACCACCCGCTCGACAAGGCCACCTACGACGTCCACATCACCGTGCCGAACGGCCTGCAGACGATCAGCAACGGCGAGCCGACCGGCGCCCGTAGCACGAGGGACGGCTGGACGCGGTACGGCTGGCGCGAGACCCGGCCACAGGCGACGTACCTCACGACGCTCGCGATCGGGAAGTTCGACGTCCACCGGTCCCGTACCAAGAACGGCCTGCCGGTCATCACGGCCTACAGCCCCGACCTGCCGGCCGACCGGGCGGCGGCGGCCCGGGCGAGCGTCGAGCGCACCGCCGAGGTGGTCGACTGGGAGAGCAAGATCTTCGGTCCGTACCCGTTCACCTCGCTCGGCGGGTACGTGCCGAACGTGACCTCCCACTTCGCGCTGGAGACCCAGACCCGGGTCTTCTACAGCCCGTACGGGTTCCGCAACGGACCCCGGCCGTACCTGGTCGTCCACGAGAACGCCCACCAGTGGTTCGGGGACAGCGTCTCGCTCGCCCGCTGGAGCGACATCTGGCTGAACGAAGGGTTCGCCACGTACGCCGAGTGGCTGTGGTCGGAGCAGCACGGTGAGGGCACGGCCGCCGAACTGGCCCGCAAGACCTATGACTCCTATCCGGCCGACGATCCGTTCTGGCAGGTCAAGCCGGGCGACCCGGGACCGGGCGAGAACCAGTTCCACGACGCCGTCTACGACCGCGGCGCGATGACCCTGCAGGCCCTGCGGGCGAAGGTGGGCGACCCGGCGTTCTTCACGATCCTGCGCACCTGGGCGGCGCTGAAGAAGTACGGCAACGGGACGATCCCGGAGTTCATCGCGCACGCCGAGCACGTCTCGGGTCAGCGGCTCGGCGCGCTGTTCCAGACCTGGCTCTACACGCCGGGGCGGCCTGCCACGCCGCCGCAGGCGACCGCGACGACGGTCGAGCCCACGTCGTGGTCCCAGATCCAGCAGGCGCACGCGGCCCTGCGCGCACCGGCTCCTCGCGGCTGACCGCGCCCTGGCGATCCGGCCGCGCTCCCGGCACTCCGCCCGGAGCGCGGCCGATCTCAGGAGAACCGCCGGAACGAGTGGAACCACCGACATGTCGCGCCAGCGGCCGTGGTACCAGTCGGCACCCGGGACGACCAGCCCGATGGCCGGCAACAACCTGTACTGCCCGGCGACGGCCGGTTTCGACCTGTCGACGGGCCTGGGCACGCCGAACCTGCCCGCGTTCTTCGACACGCTGGTCGTCAATCCCGGCCAGCGCTGACCGCGGCCTCCCCGCCCGGCGCGGGGTGCCGCGCACCGGGCCACGACGGTCACAGGTCCGGATCGGTGTCCTTGGCGGACGCCACCGGCCGCAGCGGCTTGCGCAACGGGACGATCATCATGCTGAAGTCCGCCGTGGCGATGACGCGATCCTCCACGTCGGTGACCCGGCAGTCCACCACGATGAGCTGGCGGCCCGCCTTCACCACTTCCGCGCGAGCGTAGACCAGATCGCCGTGCGGGCGGCCGAGGTACCGGACGTGCAGGTCGGCCGTTACGAGACTCTGCCGACCCGGCTCGAACCCGCTGCCCCGCGCAGCCGCCGTGCCGGCCACCACGTCGATGAGCGTCGCGATCGCGCCGCCGTGCAGGTTGCCGGTGCTGTTGAACGCCTGCGGCCGGATCGGCATGGACAGCACCGCGTGGTCCTCCCCCATCTCGACCATCTCCAGGCCGAGCAGGTCGTGCAACGGTGTGTCGTGCCGCAGGGCCGTCCGCAGCGACTTCTGGTCCGACTCCGGCAGGTCGACGATGCGGACCGTCCCGCCCGGCCCCTGGGGGCGCCCCGGCAGGGGTGGCCCGGGATCCGCCGACCGCCCGGCCGGATCGGCCCGCCCGATGCTCTGCGGTTGATCCTGCGTCGCCGGCCGTTCCTGCGGCAACTCCGCTTGCTCGGCCATATGACTCCTTCGACTCGCACCTGATCCGCCGTACCGAGTTTACGGACAGTGACACGTCCGCGCCGTGATCGCCGCCCCGGGTGCCGCCTTTATGGTTAATAGGACGAATTACCCAGAAAGTGCGGCCCGACAATCAGCCGACGAGAGATCGATTAAACCGGACTCCGCGCCCGCGCCCACGGGAACACTCCGCCGTCCGGGGAATCGCCGCAGGTCGGGGATGTCCGCTCTGGGCCGTCGTACAATCCTGGGCAACTCACCCACGACCGCATAACTTGGCCCGCCTTCCCGGCAATATCCGGCCATACCTAAAGAGACGCCCAGTGGCCCGCCTATCCGGATATCACCGGGACATCGGGAAAGAAGGAGACCCGTAGCAGACACGCGCGCGATGGCGCGTCACGGTGATCGACGCCGTGGGACCCGACGGTCGGCGGCCGCTGTGAGCGGACCGTCCGGACCCGTCGCGCACGGGGATCAGCCGACGTCGCGGCGCAGGTCCGGGTCGTCCAGGTCCAGCCGCCTACGCACGGCCCGTAGCGCGTCGGCGTTGATCTTCCCCTTGCGGTAGAGCCGATCCAGCTTCTGCCGCTGCGCCCGGAGCAGGTCGCGCCGGAGCGCGATCGGATCGACCGCCGGTCCCTCTTCGTCCACCTCGCCGTCCAGCTCGGCACGGACCCGCCGCAGGCGGTCCTCGTACAGCCGCCGGTAGGTCTCCGCCGCGCGTTCGTCCACTTCGTCGGTCTCGACGAGCGTGTCCAGTCGCTCCAGCGCCGCCTCGAGCACCGCCCGGCGGGCGGCCATCTGCTCGATGCGCTGCCGGTCGGACTCGGCGAGTCCGAACCTCCGGAGCAGCGTCGGCAGGGTCGTCGCCTGGCCGATCAGGGTGACGAAGACGATCGCGGCGGTCAGGAAGACCACCTCCTCGCGGCCCGGCAGCGGCGCCCCGTGGACGGCCCCCGGCATGGACAAGACGATCGCCAGGGAGACGGCGCCGCGCATGCCGCTCCAGCCGATCGCCATACGTTCTCCCCAGTCGAGGCGGCCCACCTCCAGGTGTCGCCCCGGCAGATGGCGGCCGAGTGGGAAGGCCCACAGCGACCAGGCGAGGCGCACCACGATGATCACGGCCGCGATCACCACGACACCGATGAGCAGCTGCACCCAGGAGCGACCGGAGATGTCCCGCATCACCTGCCGGATCTGCAGGCCCAGGAGCACGAAGAGCGCCGACTCCACCAGATAGACGAGGACGCGCCAGAACATCTGCCCGACCACGCGTGACGCGGGCTGCAGCATGCCCTCCCCGCGCGTACCGAGGAAGAAACCGGCCGTGACGGTGGCGAGGATCCCGGAGAAGCCGAGCTGGTTGGCCGGCACGAACGCGAGGTAGGGCGTCAGCAGGGACACGACGATCTGGCTGCCCGGATCGCGGATCCGCCGCCGCACGCGGGAGATGACGAACCCGATGAGGAGACCGTACGCGACACCGCCGCCGACGACCTCGGCGAGCCGAACGACGCCGTGCCCGTAGGTGAAGGAGTGTGACAGCGCCTCGACGGCGAGGCTGAACACCGTGAGCGCCACCCCGTCATTGATGAGGCTCTCGCCCTCGAGGATGGTGACGATGCGCGGCGGCGCGTCGGCGCGTTGCAGGATCGAGTTCGCCGACACCGCGTCGGTGGGCGCGATCGCCGCTCCGAAGGCGATGGCCGCCGCCCAGCTCAGGCCGGTCACGAGGGCGTGCGCCGCGGCCGCCGCCGCGAACGTCGTCATGACGGTGAGCCCGACCGCCAGCGTGATGATCGGGACCGCGTCGGCCTTGGCCTCCCGGGGCGCCGTGAAGAACGCCGCGTGGTAGACGAGCGGAGGCAGGATGCCGAGCAACACCACGTCCGGAGGCAGGTGCACATCCGGAATGCCGGGGATGAAGCCCATCAGCGCGGCCAGCAGGACGAGCAGGGTCGCTTCCGGGAGCCCGAGCCGGCCGGCGAGAGCGCGGGCGAGCAGCACCACGACGGCGAAGGCCACCCCGCCGAGGAAAAGGGACATCGGACCCATGCCGCTCACTCTTCCCCAAATCTCTCCGGGTCCCCTACGCGGGGGCGGTCTGGGGCGTCACAATGAGAAACGCGAGCGCCGATAGTCGATGTAAGCACCGTATTGACGTACGCTGATTACTCCCTAACCGTGACGGCCGAACGGGAGTCGAAGTGCTTTTCAGCCATGACACCGAGCACGCCCTCCAGATCGTCGTCGATCTGGTGAACACCGGGCCGCCGGCCACCACGACGGAGCACCTGCCCGACCTGCCGGCCCTCCAGGAGTTCGTCGACCACAACCGGCTCAGCGACACCCGCGACCTGGACGCGGGCGACCTGGGCGCCATCCGCGGCCTGCGGGATCGGTTCCATGAGGTCTTCCGCGCGGCCGAGGACAAGGGGTCGGCCGTCCACGTCGTCAACGCGATCATCGCCGAGGCGCGCACCTCGCCGCACCTGACCGACCATGACGACTACGACTGGCACGTGCACTTCTTCGCGCCGGGCGCGCACCTGAGCGAGCACCTCGCGGCCGAGGGCGGCATCGCCCTCGCGTACGTCATCGCCGCCGACGAGCTCGACCGCCTGCGCGTCTGCGAGGCCCCGGACTGTTCCCGCGTGCTCGTCGACCTGTCCCGCAACCGCTGCCGGCGCTACTGCGACAGCCGCACCTGCGGCAACCGCATGCACGTCGCCGCCTACCGGGCGCGTCAGCGCGAGTCCGCCACCCGCTGATCCCCGCGGCACCGCCACGCCTCCGCCGCCCATGGGCCGGCCGGCGCAGGCCCGCCGACCCTCGCGGCACGGCCACGCGTCCGCCGCCCATCGGCCGGTCAGCGCAGATCCGCCGCCCGCCGATCCCCCGCGGCGCTCCCGCTCCGTACGAGGTCGCGGCGCAGTGCGGCCACCGCGTCGAGCGCCCGCCGGGCGCCCGCGGCGTCGTGCACCCGGAACACCCGTGCGCCCAGCCAGGCCGAGATCCCCAGCACCGCCATCGTGCCCACGCCGCGCTTGTCGACCGGCCGGCCGAGCGTCTCCCCGATGAAGTCCTTGTTCGACACGGCCACCAGCACCGGCCATCCGGTCGCGGTCAGCTCACCGAGCCGACGCGTGATCTCCAGGGAGTGACGGGTGTTCTTGCCGAAGTCGTGCGCGGGGTCGATCAGGATCGCGTCGCGGCGTACCCCCAGCGACACGGCCCGCTCGGCCTCCGCGGTCACGTGCCGGACCACGTCCGCGACGACGTCGTCGTAGGCGATCCGGTGCGGGCGGGTCCGCGGCCGCAGACCGCCCGCGTGGGAGCAGACCAGCCCGATGTCGTACGCCGCCGCCACCTCCGCCAGCCGCGGATCCGGCCCGCCCCACGTGTCGTTGAGCAGGTGGGCCCCGGCCTCCGCGACCGCCTCGCCTACCTCGGCCCGCCAGGTGTCGACGCTGACGACCACGTCCGGGTGGCGCTCGCGTACCGCCGCGACCAGGTCGACGACCCGCCGCAGCTCCTCGGCGACTCCGACCTCCTCGCCGGGACCGGCCTTGACCCCGCCGATGTCGATGATGTCGGCGCCCGCCGCGACCGCCTCGCCGACGGCCGCGAGCGCCGCGTCGAAGGCGTACGTCGCGCCGCGGTCGAAGAAGGAGTCGGGGGTCCGGTTCACCACGGCCATCACCGCCAAGCGGTCGAGCGTCCGCCCGCCGAGCCGCAGCGGAGCGAGGCTGCGGCCGGTCGTCCCCGCGCCGGCACCGGACCCGGTGGCTCTGGGCTCCGGCGCCTCCGTCTCCCGGAGACGCCCACCTCCCGCATCGCGCACCACGACATCCTATGCGGGCGGCCCGGCCGGTCGATCAGGCCGGAGTGGCCTCCGCGCCATGCCGCAGGGGCCACTCGGGCCGCTATCGCCATCGCCCGGTGGTGCGGCTAACCTCGGGGTTCACACGAAACGGGCAAAGCCCCGTAGGCATGGAGGTTCCGCTGACCACGCGAGCGCTCATCACCGGGATCACCGGGCAGGACGGCTCGTACCTCGCCCAGCATCTGCTCGAGCAGGGGTACGAGGTGTGGGGCCTGGTCCGGGGACAGGCGAACCCGCACGTGTCCAGGCTGCGCAAGCACATCGGCGACGTGCGGCTGGCGTACGGCGACCTCCTGGACCAGGGCAGCCTGATCTCCGCCGTGGAGAAGGTCCGCCCCGATGAGGTCTACAACCTCGGCGCCATCTCGTTTGTGCCGATGTCCTGGCAGCAGGCGGAGATCACCGCCGAGGTCACCGGAATGGGCGTGCTGCGCATGCTGGAGGCCATCCGGGTGGTCAGCGGCATCAGCGGCTCCCGTACGCCCGGCGGCGGCCAGATCCGCTTCTACCAGGCCTCGTCTTCGGAGATGTTCGGCCAGGTGCGCGAGACGCCGCAGAACGAGCGGACGCCGTTCCACCCGCGCAGCCCGTACGGCGTCGCGAAGACCTACGGGCACTTCATCACCCAGAACTACCGCGAGTCGTACGGGATGTTCGCGGTCAGCGGCATCCTGTTCAACCACGAGTCGCCGCGCAGGGGCGCGGAGTTCGTCACCCGCAAGATCTCCCTCGGCGTGGCGCGGATCAAGCTCGGCCTGGCCCAGGAGCTGCGCCTCGGGAACCTGGAGGCACGGCGCGACTGGGGGTACGCCGGCGACTACGTCCAGGCGATGCGGCTGATGCTCGCGCAGGACACGCCGGAGGACTACGTCATCGGGACCGGCCGCACCCAGTCGGTGCGCGAACTCGTCGAGCTGGCGTTCCGCACCGCCGGTCTCGACTGGCGGGACCACGTGGTCGCCGACCCGGGGCTCACCCGCCCCGCCGAGGTCGACCTGCTCTGCGGCGACCCGAAGAAGGCCCGCGACCAGCTCGGCTGGGAGCCCAGCGTGTCGTTCGAGGAACTGGTCGCGATGATGGTGGAGTCGGACCTGGCGCTGCTGGCGCGCTCGGACCGTCCTGAGGACGAACCGCTCAGCTTCGACCACTGGTGAGGGTAGCCTCCGCCGACCGGGGAGAACGATGCGCTCGGCCGTGAGCACCGGGGAGGACCGGCCGCAGGGCCCGGTCCGGTTGTCGGAGGCCCGCGGCCGCTGGGTGCTGGCCGCGATGGTCCTCGGCTCCAGCCTGGCGATGATCGACGCCACGATCGTCAACGTCGCGCTCCCTCGGATCGGCGCGGACTTCCACGCGTCCCTGGCCGGCCTGCAGTGGACGGTCAACGCCTACACGCTCACGCTCGCCGGGCTGATCCTGTTCGGCGGCTCGCTGGGCGACCGGTACGGCCGCCGCAAGGTCTTCACGATCGGGGTGGCGTGGTTCGCCGTGGCCTCCGCCCTGTGCGGCCTCGCCCCCGGCATCGGCGTGCTGGTCGGGGCGCGCGCACTGCAGGGTGTCGGCGGCGCGTTGCTCGCGCCCGGGTCGCTGGCGATCATTCAGGCGTCGTTCGCGCCGGAGGACCGGCCGCAGGCAGTCGGCGCCTGGTCCGGGTTCGCCGGCGTCGCGGGGGCGATCGGCCCGTTCCTCGGCGGCTGGGTCATCGCGGCGGCCGGCTGGCGCTGGGCGTTCCTGCTGAACCTGCCGCTCGCCGCCGTCGTCATCCTCGTCGCCGCCCGGCACGTCCCCGAGAGCCGTGACGAGACCGAACACCGCGGATTCGACGTCCTCGGCGCGGTATCGGTCGCACTCGCGCTGGCCGGCGTGACGTACGCCCTGACCGAGGCACCCGAGAGCGGCGTGTCCCCGGCCGCCGTGGCCCTCGCGGCCGTCCTCGGCCTGACGGCGGGAACCGCGTTCGTCCTGGTCGAGCGGCGCAGGTCGAACGGGCACGGGCCCAGCGCCATGCTGCCGGTCGGGATCTTCCGGTCCGGCCAGTTCACGGCCGTGAACGTCGTGACCTTCATCGTGTACGGCGGGATGGGCATGCAGTTCTTCCTGCTCGTCGTCGAGCTGCAGGTCGTGGCCGGCTACTCCCCCATGGTGGCGGGGGCGTCACTACTCCCGGCCACCGTGCTGATGCTCCTGCTGTCCTCCCGCGCAGGCGCCTTCGCCCAGCGCGTCGGGCCGCGGTTCCCCATGACGGCCGGGCTGGTCCTGGCCGCCGCCGGGATGCTGCTGACGCTGCGCATCGGCCCGCACGCGTCGTACGTCGCGGACGTCCTGCCCGCCACCCTGGTCTTCGGCCTGGGCCTCTCGGCGACCGTCGCGCCGCTCACCGCAACCGTGCTGGCCACGGCCGATGTCCGGCACGCCGGCGTGGCCAGCGGCGTCAACAACGCGGTGGCCCGTGCCGCCGGTCTCCTCGCCGTGGCCGGCGTCCCGCCCGCAGTCGGCCTCACCGGGAACGCCTACGCGAACCCGCGCGTCTTCGACCACGGTTTCCACACCGCCATGGTCATCGCGACCGCACTCCTGGCCGCCGGCGCGGTGCTGACGTCGCTCACCGTCCGCGACGACGCCCTGCGCACCGACCAGGCCACCGCCCGCCCCGAGTGCGACGTCAACTGCCCCGTCGGCGCCCCGCCCCTCGAACCCGGTACCACCCCCGGCCCCACCTGACCGCGTGGCACGGCCTCGAAGGTCGGGCGCGAGCCTCGCGTCAGCCGCGGGACTTGGCGAACGCGAGGAAGTCGCGGGCGACGGGGGTGAGCGGGCGGCGAGCGTGCACCAGGCCGATCGTCGCCGTGATCGGCGGCATGAAGGATCGCACCGTGAGCCCGTCGGTGGCCTCGACCTGGTTCCGGTACCACAGGAGGGAGCCGCGGCCGGCGCGTACCGAGGGGAGCCACGAGCCGCGGTCGTCGGACTCCACGGCGGCGACCGGTTCGACCCCGAGCCGGGCCAGCAGCGCGTCGAGCTCGGCCCGCCGCGCGCCGCCGCGCGCAGGCATGATCAACCGCATGCCGTCGAGCGCGGAGACGGGGACCGGCTCCCGGACGTGCAGGGCGGACGGGCAGATCAGGACGATCTCCCGCTGTTCGAGCGGGTGCGCGGCGAGGTCGCCGGGGACCGGCAGGTCGGTCAGGGCCAGGTCGGCGCGGCCGTCCCGGATCACCGCGCCCACCGTCTCGCGGCCCCCACAGCGGATCACCCGGACCCGTACGGCTTGCTGGTCGCGGGCGAACTCCGGCAGGAGCCGCGCGGTCAGTTCCGGCTCCAGGGTCAGGGTGGAGGCGACGCGCAGCTCCCCCGTCCTGCCACCCGGGCGGCCGCCGGACGGGGCGGAGGACACCGCGGTGATGGCGTCGACGGCGCGCAGCGCGTCGCGGGCGTACCGCACGATCTGCTCGCCCGTGTCGGTGAGCGCGACGCCGCGGCCGGCGCGCGCGAACAGCTCGACGCCGAGCTCGCGTTCCAGGTCTCGGATCGCCCGCGACAGCGCGGGCTGCGCGACGAACAGTGCCTGCGCCGCCGCGGTCATGGTCCCGTGGTCGGCGGTCGCGACGACATAGCGCAGCTGCCGCAGGTTCATGCCACGACGGTATGACAACCCGCCGGATTGGTCGTTGACATAGCCGGAATTGGCCTGGACATCCGGCGTTGCCGTTGTTTTCTCCCGGTAGTCAGGTGATCACCTTAAAAGACCGGTGATTTGTCCCGGTATGTCACGGAAGCTCCGCGCCGTAGACGCGCTTCACCACATCGAGGTGCTGCCAGGTCTCGCTGACCCATACGCCGGGGACCGCCCGAACCGCCTCGAGCGTGCTCAGCAGGACCTCGCGGGACGTCGCGTCGATCCCACAGAGGAGGTCATGACGGCCGAATCCGGTCACCACGTAGTTGACGCCGGACAGCGCCGCGATCCGCGACGCGGCCGCCGCGATATCGGAGGACACCCGTACGCCCAGCCCGGCCAGTTCGCCGGAGCCGAGGGCCTGGGAGTCGACGATGCCGGTCACGTGGATGATCCCGGAGCGCATCAGGCGCACGGCGCGGGCCCGCGTCGCGGCCTGCGAGAGCCCCACCACTTCGGCCAGCCTCGTGTACGGGGTGCGGCCGTCGCGTCTGAGCTCGCGCAACAGCCGCCAGTCGATCTCGTCCAGGGACACGTCCGGCAGCTCGGTGACCACCGAGTGCGCGTCCTTCACCACGCTGGTCACGCGGAACACCTCGATGCCGCGGACTCCGGGCAGCGAGCGTACGGCGTCGACCTCTTGGACGAGCGCACCGTCGTCGCGTACGCGCAACTCCGCGACGACGGGGTGCGCTCCCGCGGCCAGGGCCGCGAACCACGCGGCATCTCTCCTCGCGACGGCGTCGGCGACCTGCCGCGCCGGGCCGTCGACGTCGATCGCCAGGTGACCGATCGCTCCGGTCCCCACCACCGACGCGTGCACGATTCCCACGACACGCACGATCCCCGAATCGAGGAGGTGCTGTACGCGCGTGCGCACGGCCGTGCGGGACAGCCCTACACGGTCGGCGAGCGCCTGGAAGGTCGCCCTCCCATCCCGCTGCAGCTCGCGTACGAGCACGGCGTCGACCGCATCGAGCACGGGGTTCCTCCTCGGGATGTATGGTCCTGCAGACGTTTGCATGATCATTTCATCAGTGACGTGTTCGCCGCGAAAACGAAGCGTTGTTCGTGTTTGTTCGCTGAACAACCACGAATGTGTCGGTGTGGCGCGACGTCGGTGCCGAAATCGGCGCGCGGCGCGATCCGCCGGCATGGCAACGTCCGAGACATCTGTTCACTACTCGCGGAGCAGTTCGGTGGGTATTCGCGCGACGCTGGTCACATGCGTGCGGCCGGGGAGCGCCCAGGGTCGTCCTTGTCCTTGCGGCGGCGGCGCGGCCGGGGCGTCCGCGCGGCGGCGACGAGCCGGTAGCGGCGTGAAGCGCAGGACTCTGAACTGCATAGATGCCTCTCAGCGAGGGGGTGCGGGCCCGCGCACCCGGCCACCGGCCCGAGGGGAGGCGCCGGATCCGCAAAGTGCGGTGGGACAGCTCAGACGTCAAGTGTTCCATGGCGAAATCACCGAAGGTCAATGACCCTGGCACGAAACTTTCCTGCCGCGACCGTCGTTAAAGCCGGGCCGGCACGCCACACTGGGCCCAATGCGATGGGGATCTCTTGCCGTGGCGCCGCTCGTCCTGGCCGCCGGGTGCACCGGGCGGCCGCTCCTTCGGGACGGCCACCTCCGCGCCGCCCACACTCCCACAACCGTCTTCGCGGGCCGCCACCGACGCGGAGACCCACGCGGCGCTGCCGGGCACAACCCGCGACCGCCGCGCTGGAGGCCCTTGCCACGGCCGGCGCGTTCGGCTGCTTCGGGCTCGACCGCCGCGAGGCGCTGTGGGCGGCGGGCGCGCTGTCCCACACCCGCCCCGGCCACCTGCCCGGCACCGCGCCAGCGCGGCCTGCGCGCCCGGGACTGCGTCTCGTCAAGTCCTCGGCGCTCCTGAGCGCCCATTGAACCGGGCACTTCCGGGTATCCCCGACAATGGATGGCGGCCTTCCGCCGATGATCCCCGAACTCCGGATGGTGTAGACGAACGTGCGCCTGCTGAACGGTGAGCGACCGGCCCACGACCTGACTTACAACGACGTCTTCATGGTGCCCCGCCGCTCCGACGTCGGGTCCCGGCTCGACGTCGACCTGTCGACCGCGGACGGCAGCGGTACCACGATCCCCATCGTCGTCGCGAACATGACGGCGGTCTCCGGCCGGCGCATGGCCGAGACGATCGCGCGGCGCGGCGGCCTGGCGGTCATCCCCCAGGACATCCCCGTCGACGTGGTCGCCGACGTCGTGCGCTGGGTCAAGACCCGCCACCTGATCGTCGACACGGCGATAAAACTCACGCCGGGCGACACCGTCGGCGCCGCGCTCGGCCTGCTGCACAAGCGGGCGCACGGCGCGGTCGTCGTCGTGGAGGACGACCGCCCGGCCGGTGTCGTCACCGAGGCCGACTGCATGGGCGTCGACCGGTTCACCCAGCTGCGCGAGGTCATGTCGCGCGAGGTTCTCACGCTCCCCGACGACATCGACCCGCAGAAGGCCTTCGACACGCTGCACGGCCGCGGCCATCGGCTGGCCCCCGTCGTCGACGGGCACGGCCGCCTCGTCGGCGTGCTGACCCGTACGGGCGCGCTGCGGGCCACGCTGTACGAGCCCGCCGTCGACGCGGACGGGCGGCTGCGCGTCGCGGTCGCCCTCGGCGTGAACGGCGACGTCGAGGAGAAGGCGGGCGCGCTGCTCGACGCGGGCGCGGACCTGCTCGTCATCGACACCGCGCACGGGCACCAGGACAAGATGCTCAGCGCGCTCCGACGGGTGCGCGGCCTGAACCCGCGCGTCCCGATCGTGGCGGGCAACGTCGTCACCGCCGAGGGCGTACGCGACCTCGTCGAGGCGGGCGCCGACATCATCAAGGTCGGCGTCGGCCCGGGCGCGATGTGCACCACGCGGATGATGACCGGGGTGGGCCGCCCGCAGTTCTCCGCGATCCTGGAGTGCGCCGCCGAGGCCCGCCGGCTCGGCCGGCACATCTGGGCCGACGGCGGCGTACGCCACCCCCGCGACGTCGCGCTCGCGCTCGCCGCCGGAGCCGCCAACGTCATGATCGGTTCGTGGTTCGCCGGGACGTACGAATCCCCCGGCGACGTCCAGCGCGCCGCCGACGGCCGGCTTTACAAGGAGAGCTTCGGCATGGCCTCGGCCCGCGCCGTACGGCTCCGCACGTCCGACGACTCCCCGTTCGAACGCGCCCGCAAGGCGCTGTTCGAGGAGGGCATCTCAACGTCGCGGATGTACATCGACCCGCAGTCCCCCGGCGTCGAGGACCTGCTCGACTCGATCATCGCCGGCCTGCGCAGCGCCTGCACTTACGCGGGCGCGCGGACGCTGGAGGAATTTCACGAGTACGCCGTCGTCGGCGTGCAGAGCCCGTCGGGCTACGCGGAGGGCAAGCCGCTGCACGCCAGCTGGTGATCCGCCGGTTCCCGGAGCAGCGCCGCTTCGGGGACCCGTACATCGCCTGCGCATCGACCTCCGGCGTCCGGGCATGCCCGTGATGGGTGGATCATAGGTGTGATGTCTAGGCGAGGACGGTGACATGCCCCGCATCGAGGGGTTCGAGGCCTACCGCATGACGATGCCCCACGGCCGACGGCCGGAGAGCATCCTCGTGCGGGTCTGCGACGCGGACGGCGCCATCGGCTGGGGCGAGGTCGCGGGGTCCGACGCCTGCTGGGCCGACATCGAGGAGCGCGTCGGCCCGGCGCTGCTCGGCCTCGACTGGGAGCTGCCGGAGGAGGTCGTCGGCGTCGGCGGTCTCGGCGGCCACGCCGCCGCCTCGGCCATCGACATCGCCTGCTGGGACCTGTGGTGCCGGCGGCAGCGCACCCCGCTGGCATACGCCCTCGGCGGCACCCGGACCTCGATCGTCGCCGGCGCCCGCCTGACCGCCGAGCCGACACTGGACGTCCTGCTCACCCGCGTCAACCGTCTGGTCAGCGCCGGCTACGCCCGCGTCACCCTGGCCGTGCAGCCCGGCTGGGACATCGAGCCCGTACGGGCCGTACGCCAGGCGTTCCCCGCCCTCGCCCTCCAGGCCGACGGTGCGGAGACGTACACCGAGGATCCGGCCCACCTGTCCGCGCTCGAGGCGCTGGACGCATACGGGCTCATCGCCATCGAGCGGCCGTTCGCGGGCGGCGAGCTGGCCGCCCACACCCGCCTGCAGCGCGCCATCGACACGCCGGTGTGCCTCGACCCCGCCGACCTGGACACGGTCGACGCGGCGATCTCGATCGGCGCGGGGCGGATGTTCGGCCTGCGGATCGCACGCCTCGGCGGCCTCACCGCCGCCCGCGGCGCCCACGACCGCGCCCTGGCGTCAGGATGGGACACCTGGTGCGATGGTGCGGCGGGCTTCGGCATCGGCCAGGCGGCGGCCGTCGCGCTCGCCGCGCTGCCCGGCTGCGACCTGCCCAGCGACGTCAGCGAGACCCCGTCCCAGACCGCCGTCGTCTCACCCCCGGTCCGCGCCCACGGCGGCGTCGTGGCCGTCCCCCTCACCCAGCCGGGCCTCGGCCACGACATCGACCACGACCTGGTCACCCGCCTCTCGCGCCACACCCTCCGCATCCCCGCCTAGTGGTAAGGCCGCGAGCCCCCGGCGCGACCGCGGCGGTGATCCTTGGCGTTCGCTGCCGTTGGAGGGCTGGTCGCGAAAGCCTGCTGTGTGGGTTGGCCGACTTCGTGGGGTGGCGGAGATCGGGCGGCTGTGGTGGACCACTCCCCCTCGCGCCCGGCGGTGACTTTGCCGCCGTCGTGGTCACGTTGCCGCCGTCGTTGACGGGCCGATGACCGGTTTGCCGGGCTTGGTACGGCAATGGCGACGTCAATGTGGCTGATCGACCCACGCTCGCACGGGCCGGGCGTGAGGCTCGGTGAAGGGTTGAGGGGCACCTGATCGCTAGGCGATGCTCGCCTGGGCACGCGGCGGTCGTCGGTGAATCTGCGTGAGCGCGACCGGCGTCAGAGGACGTCGCTGAGGAACTGGCGGAGTCTGGGGCTGTCGGGGCTGTCGAAGATCTTCTCGGGTGGGCCCGACTCGACGGCGACGCCCTGGTCGAGGAAGACGACGACGTCGGAGGCCTCGCGGGCGAAGCCCATCTCGTGGGTGACGACGACCATCGTCATGCCCTGCCGGGAGAGGTCGGCCATCAGGCTCAGGACGCCCTTCACCAACTCCGGGTCCAGAGCCGAGGTCGCCTCGTCGAACAGCATGACCTGCGGCCGCATGGCCAGCGCGCGGGCGATCGCGACGCGCTGCTGCTGCCCGCCGGACAGGTGTCCCGGTCGCGCGCCGGCCTTGTCCGCCAGGCCGACGAGCTCCAGTTGATCGCGGGCCGCCTGCTCCGCCTCGTCGGCGGACAGCTTGCGGATCCGGCGCAGCGGCAGCATGAGGTTGCGCAGGACGTTCATGTGCGGGAAGAGGTTGAACTGCTGGAAGACCATGCCGACCTGCTGCCGCAGCAGGTCGGGGTCGCGGTCGAGCACGCTGACGCCGTCGAGGAGGACGTCGCCCTTGTCCGGCTCGATCAGCCGGTTGATGGTCCGCAGGAACGTCGACTTCCCCGATCCCGACGGCCCGATCACGCAGGCGGTCCGGCCCTTGCCGACGTCCAGGTCGACGCCGCGCAGCACCCGGTTCTGCCCGAACGCCAGGTGGATGTCCCGGGTGGCGAGACTGACCGAGGAGAAGGTCTCCTCCTGCCCGCTGTTCTCTTCGGTCATTTCGTGCCCTCACTGGTCGCGGGAAGCGGCGTCTCACCGGCCACCAGGAGCGTCTCGTCCGGCGGGCCGGTCCTCGTGCGGCGGCCCTGGCGCAACCGGTGGTCGACGAAGTTCACAAAGTGGGTCAACGGCACCGTCAGCACCAGGTAGACGATGCCGGCCAGCAGCAGCGCCGACTCGTTGCCGGTGTTCGCGGCGGCGTCCTGACCGATCCGGAACAGCTCGCGCTGGCCGGCCGCCAGGCCGAGGAAGTAGACGAGGCTGGAGTCCTTGATCAGTGCGATCAGCTGGTTGACCCAGGCGGGCAGGACCCGCCGGATGCCCTGCGGAATGATCACCAGGAGCAGGGCGGCCGAGTGGGAGAACCCGAGCGCCCGGGCCCCTTCGGCTTGTCCGGGGTCGACGCTCTGGATGCCCGACCGGAAGATCTCGCCGATGTAGGCGGTGGCGATCAGCGACAGCGCGAGGATGCCCAGCGGGTACGGGTTCGGCCCCCACATTTTCATCCCGAGCTGCGACAGGCCGACGCCGATCAGCAGGATGGTGACCACGGCGGGCAGGCCGCGGAAGATGTCGGTGTAGACGCGCGCGGGCCACCGGAGCCAGCGGTGCCGGGAGATCCCGGCCATGGCCAGCAGCATCCCGAGGACCGTGCCGATCACCGCGGAGATGATCGACAGGATCAGCGTGTTCGGCAGGCCCGTCTTGAGCATGTCGGGCAGGGCCTGCCGCATGGATTGCCAGTTGAAGAAGGTGTCCCACAACGTCGTCAGCTGGTCCATCGACCTGTCCCCTCAGCCCGCGTGCGTCCGTACGATCCGGTCAGGAGGACGGCGACGCGGCGGGCGCGCCCGAGGCCTGGACCGGTGGGAAGGTCACCGTGCCGCTACCCGGCTTGAACTCCTTGGGCACCGGACGGCCGGGGTAGTACTGCTCCTGCAGCTTCGTCCAGGTGCCGTCCTTGATGACCTCGTCGAGGCCCTTGTTCAGCGCCTCGATCAGCTTGGGGTTGTCCTTGGCCACCGCGAAGGCCATCGGGGTCGAGCCGAGCTGCTTCGCGGCGGCGACGACCTTGCCGCCGCTGTCCTTGGCGGTCTTCTCGCCGATCTCGGCCGGTGCGATCCAGGCGTCGGCGGTCTTGGACTTGAGCTGGTTGAGCGCGCCGTTGTAGTCGGGCACGCGGACCGGGTTGAGACCCTGCTTGGGGGCGTAGTCGTCCTGGACGGTCCCCTGGACGACGACGACGCGCTTGCCCTTGAGCTGGTCGAAGCCCTTGATGGGCGACCCGGCCGGGACGTCGAGGCCGAAGTAGCCGAAGTCGTACCCGTTGGTGAACGCGACCGTCTTCTTACGGGCCTCGGTGATCGTGATCGAGGAGCTGCCGACGTCGTACTTGTGGGTGGCGACCTGCGACAGCAGGGCCGAGAAGTCGGTCCCCGCGAACTCCACCTTCAGCCCGATCTTCGCGGCGACCGCGGTGAGCAGGTCGTTGTCGTAGCCGGTGAACTTCCCGTTCTTCAGGTAGACGTTCGGCGGCGCGTCGGTCAGCGTGGCCGTGCGCAGGACGCCCGGCTGGATCAGCTTGTACGGGTTGTCGGCGGACGCCTTCGGGCCGCCTCCCCCGCAGGCCGTCAGGGCGCTGGCGGCGACGACGGCGACGGCGGTGGTTGCGAGGGCTCGCAACGGACGCATGGGGGTTCTCCTCCGGGGTCATACGCGTGGGTGTCCGCGCCGATGGGTGCGCGGCAGCGGTGGAGGACGTCCGCATGGGACGTCCGCGGTCACCGCGGGACTGGTCAGGCCCGAAAAAGGCGCGCCGTCAGCTACATGACCGGGCGGCCCAAGCATGGCCGACAGCTCATGGACGTGACACGGACCAGGTCGATGTGCCTGCGCGTCACGAGGTAGCTGTCCATGGCCTTAATCCTGCCCATTTCAGTGGGATAGCGTCAAATTGACGTCTCGCTGGCAATGATCGCTGACCTGCGGCGGGACGCCGCCGCGTCCTTCGCGCCCGCCGGGCGGCCGACGCCCACGGGCGATCGGTGGCCCTGAAGAACCGGTGCGCCGGGGCACCGCGTCCTTCCCGTGCGGCTCGGAGCGGGACGCCCTCGGGCCCGCGGCGCTGAAGGACCGGCGCGCCCCTGACACGTGGGCCGGCCCTGACGGCAGGTTGTCGTAGCCGACCCGGCAGGATCGGGCCATGCGCGACCTGAACCCGGCGGACCTGTGGATCGTGGCGGGGCCGCCCGCGAGCGGCAAGTCGACCGTGGCGCGGCTGCTGCTGTCCCGGCTGCGTCCGGTGCCCGCCCTCCTGGACAAGGACACGATGTACGGGCCGTTCGTCGCGGCGACGCTGCGGGCGGCCGGGCGCCCGGACGGCGAGCGCGAGGGTCCTTGGTACGACGAGCACATCAAGGGCCACGAGTACGCGGGGATGACGGCGACGGCCCGGGAGATCCGGTCGTACGGCTGCCCGGTCCTCCTCAGCGGCCCGTTCACCGGCCAGGTCCACGACGCCGGCCGCTGGCACGCCTGGGTGGAGGAGCTCGGCGGTCCCCCGGTCCACCTGGTGTGGGTCCGGTCCGACGCCGACACACTGCGCGGGCGGCTGCAGGGCCGTGGGCTGGCGCGGGACGCCGGGAAGCTCGACCGCTTCGCGGAGTTCCTCACGGCCGTACGGGTCGGCGAGCCGCCGGTCGTGCCGCACACCGTCCTCGACAACCGGTCGGCGGCACGGCCACTCGCCGACCAGGTCGACGAGGCGTTCTTCAGCGGCGGAACAACTCGCGGAGGTTGACGACCAGCAGTACCCCGGCGACCACGACCAGCGGGGCCAGCAGGACGTACCGGCCGCCGTAGATGACGGCCAGCCCCAGCCCCACCGCGACGGCCAGGGCACCGGCCGGCATCAGCAGCCCCGTCGCGAACGCCAGCAGCTTGCGCCGGACCCACGCCTCCATCGTGACGAACAGCAGCACGACGGCGGCCAGGAGGATCACGACGGGTTCGTGCGGGACGGCCAAGACACCGACCACCGCCAGCAGGAACAACGGCGTGCTCAGCGCCGCCCACGCGTGCAGGAACCGGGTACGCGGCCCACGGAACGGCGTGTACGGCAGGTGCGGCTCCCGCAGGTGTGACTGCTGGGCCTCCGGCGCCGGCGGACGGGCCAGCGTCGCCTCGTGCGCGCTGCGCTCTTCGAACGACTCGGTGCGGCCGCGGACGAGCAGGGCCAGGGCCGCCTCCGCCTTGACCACCTCCGCGGCCCGCCGACGGGCGAGGTTCCTGGTGTTCCGGTGCCCGGCCAGGGACACCGCCGTCGTACGGAGCCGGCGCAGTTCCTCGCGGCCGCGCTCGATCTCGGCGTCCGCGGCCTTGATCTCCTCGTCCAACGCGGCGATCCGGGTCCGCAGATCCCGCCGCTCCGCCTCGGGGCTCGGCGGGATCTTCTGCAGCCCTGCCCAGCCGAGGGGATCGGCCCACAGGGTCCGTACGCGCCCGTCCCGCTCGTAACGCGGCCCGGCCGGGGCGCGCTCGCCGCCCACCCAGTCCCGCGTGTCACGCCCCCACAGACCGCGGAACCCCCGGACCCAGGGCGTCTCGTCGGAGATGAGCACCGGCCGCCACGTACGGTCCCGGCCGGGGCCGATCCGCTCCCCGTCGCCGAGCGCGTAGTCGATGAAGGGGATGCCGACCCCGTAGTGCCGCCCCTCCCGCGACCACGGGAAGGCCAGGGCCATCAGCCGCTGCACCCAGCGGACGTAGCGCCGCAGCCGTACGGGGTTGACGGTGACGAGGTACTGGCCGGGCAGGAAGGCGCCCGAGTGCGAACCCGCCCCGACGTACACGACGGGGTGGTCCCCCTCCTTGCTCAGGTCGGGGTCGTCCCAGCGGCGGCGCAGGTCGTCGCCGCGCTCGTCGTGCGCGGAGACCGCGACCCACGCGGGGCGCGGGCCGTCCTCGGTCTCGGCGAGGTAGACGGTGACCGACTCCCAGTCGGCCTCGTGGTCGTTGACGCCGGCGAAGGTCGTGCGCCAGTCGTTCATCGCGTACAGGAACCAGTACTGCAGCACGACGTAC